>JASBUZ010000063.1 GCA_030147635.1 Gammaproteobacteria bacterium | reverse complement strand
GATTTCGCTGCGACCTAGGGTCGTCTATATCTGAGAAATATTTTAATGCTTCCTGCACGTCACAAAGCTCCTTTTACAAAAGGAGCTAATATCGCCTATTTTAATGCTTTGTTAAATATTTTTTTCATGCGTAGGCCCTAGGGATAGCTATTGGATGTTTTTCAATATGTCTTAAAATGCCCAGAATTGTAAGTTTATGCCCTACATTGGAGGGAAGGGTCTTCCATAGCACTATATGCAGCTTCTATAAACTTGTTTTTAAATGCAGACTCCGTTTGTCCCAGTAGGTCGTCGTACTGGTTAACCAGGAGCCATTGATAGTGAATACTACCCGGGTCTGTTTTAGATATTAAGGCAAGACTAGCAGCTTCTCTATTTTGCTGGGAGGCATGGGAGCATAGTTGAAACAACTTCTTGGCACTGAGTTTTGAGTAGTGCTCCACCAATGTTTGGAAGGCTGGGGTATCAATAGGCATAAATATATTCCTAATAGAGGCAAAAAGAGAGTCGTGCGCGTTGTAATTATTCTGGCATAACTTGCCAATAGAAGCTTAACTTATTCAAATTATCAATTAACTGACGTGCATGGCTGGTTTTTTGTCATGAACAAAGCCATTTAATTAAAAAAGCTTGACAACAGACCATCTCTCATTACAACAATATAGCTAAGTGTTTGTTCTCATATCATTAGGAGGCAACATGCCTAAAAAATCGGATAAAAAGGCAAAGAAAGAGCTTGAGTTAAAAGCAGACGAAAACTTAGATGCTTTGCCCGATGAAACTGATGATGTAGATCATAACGACGAAGTTGAAGAAACTGAAGAAGCAATTATCGCAGAGCCTGAGAAAGACTTACACAAAACTATGGATGCCACTCAGCTCTACTTGAGTGAAATTGGCTTTTCCCCTCTACTGACTGCTGAAGAAGAAGTTTATTATTCTACGCGTGCGCTAAAAGGCCACGAACCTTCTCGAAAAAAAATGATTGAGTCAAATTTACGTTTAGTAGTAAAAATTTCACGTCGTTATATTAATCGTGGTTTACCATTACTAGACTTGATTGAAGAGGGTAACTTAGGCCTCATGAAGTCGGTCGAAAAATTTGACCCTACTCGAGGCTTTCGCTTTTCAACTTATGCCACCTGGTGGATTCGCCAAACCATTGAACGCGCCATCATGAATCAAACCAGAACCATTCGTCTGCCAATTCATGTCGTCAAAGAACTAAATGTCTATTTACGTGCAGCCCGTCAACTGACTCAAAAGCTCGATCATGAACCTTCTGCTGAAGAAATTGCGGAAATGCTGGATAAGCCACTAGAAGATGTTCAAAAGTTACTACGCTTAAATGACAAAGTCACTTCAATTGATACGCCTTTTGGTTATGACGAGAACAAATCGCTGCTCGATACCGTTGCGGATGAAAACAGCTTAAACCCGGCTGAATGGTTAACCGATGCAAATATTCGTGACCACATCGAAGACTTACTCGGGGAGCTTACCGATAATCAGCAAGAGGTCATTGCCAGACGGTTTGGTTTGCATGGATATGAAAAAGCAACACTCGAAGACGTAGGCCGAGAAATTGACCTAACCCGTGAACGGGTTAGGCAAATTCAAGTCGAGGCACTCAATACCTTACGCACTTTATTGGTAGAGCGATTGGGGCTCACTCAAGAGGATTTATTTTAAAACTCAAAACGAAAACTTCAGCTTTTCCCAATACTCGTTATAGAGTGATAAGCTCGCTTCACTGCTATCACTTTGTATCACACCTCGTTTAAGCGTTTCAGCAGAAGGATAAACTATCGGATTCTTCCGAATTTTTTCAGGTAAAAGTGCTTTTCCTGCCCGGTTCGTAATTGCATGTCCCTCTGAGCGAGCAAGGCTTGCGGCGTTTTCAGCTCTCAACAGAAAGTCAATGAACGCATAAGCTTCCTCTGGGTGTGGTGCATGATGTAAGATGGCAAGACAATCAATCCAAATCACAAAGCCTTCTTTTGGGTAAACAAAGTGTATTCGGGGATTTTCAAGGTGCGCCTTATAAACATCACCGTTCCAAGCTGAGCCAACGTGCGCATCTTCATCAATCAAAACCGCTTGAATGCTTTCACTCGCAAATAATTTAATATTAGGGATAAGTTCTTTTAAGCGATTAAAAGCTTCTTCAATATGCTTGGGGTTTGAATCATTGGGCTTATAGCCTAAGCTCAAAAGTGCCATGGCGAATACTTCTCTCGGATCGTCTAACAACATCAATTGCTCACGCCAGGTTTTCTGCCACAAATCATGCCAAGTGTGTGGCGGGTTTTTAACCCATTGTTCATTATAAAAAATTCCCGTTGCACCCCAAATAAACGGCACACTATATTGGTTGTTAGCATCATAACCATTATTAAGAAACATCGGATCGATGTTTTTAAGATGAGGGAGGCGTGTGTGATCAAGCTCTTTGAGTAAACCTTGTTTTTTTAAGCGCTCGACAAAATAACTCGAAGGCACAATGACATCATAAATAGGCTTGCTTAAGGCATGCAGCTTGGCATATAACGTTTCGTTATTATCATAGGTGGAAAAATTAACATGAATACCGGTTTCTTCTTCAAATTGATGAATGAGATGCGTTGGAATTTCACCACCCCAGGCATACACATTTACCACTTTATTGGCTGCTATCACAGTGTTAGATAGACAAAGCAGAAATATGCCTAGGGCATATTGACAAATTATCCCTCTACCTACGTGCCGCGGCTTGTCCGCGGCATCCAGTGAGCTCAATGAGCTTCTTGTCTGGATACCGCGCATAAAGCGCGGTACGTAGAGAAGAAAAGAAATACTTTGGGAGCTTTTCAGCCAACTGTCGACACGCCCTAATATAAACTTCATCATGAGGATTTCCGGGACAAGCGATGCGCAATAATCACCAAAATCATCGAAATAATCAGCGTGATACTACACAATGCATTCAACTCAGGGGTAACCCCCATCCGTACTAAAGAATAAATGGTTAAAGGTAAAATATTAAAGTCAGGACCTGACACAAAATAGCTAATAATCACATCATCAAATGAAAGCGTAAACCCTAATAAAAAAGCACTTAAAATAGCCGGCCAAAGTAGGGGGAGTAAGATATGCAAAATTGCTTTCCACCTGGTTGCCCCTAAGTCAAGCGCACTATAGTAAAGATTAATGTCCAGGGTATGAATTCGGCTATTAACCGCCACAATTGAAAAAGGCAAGCAAAAGGTAATATGCGCAATTAATAAACTGAAAAAACCAAGTGGAATAGCAGCTAAGTTAAAAAAGATAAGGAGTGCAATCCCCAAAATCAAATCAGGCAAAATAATCAACATCAGCAAGGTACTTTGAAGGGAGCGATTGCTCTTTTTGTTATGCAAAAAAAGGTACATGCACACAACAACCGCGGCAACTGTGGCAAGAAAAGACGAGGTAATACCCAAAACAATCGAGTGCAAAAAGGCTGTCCAAAGCTCTGTATCTTGAAAAAGTTCAGTATACCAGTGTGTTGAAAACCCACGCCATTGCAATGAAAAACGCGCCTGATTAAACGAATAAAGCACTAAAATTAAGATAGGGAAATAAAGCAGTACATACACGAATACCATATACGCTTTTTTCACCAAAGACTTAATCATCGACGTACCTCACCAGGCTTTCGAAACACAAGCAGTAATAGTAACAAAAGCACAGTTAATAAAACGCTGGTTGCAGCACCTGCCGGCCAGTTTTCTGCAACAAAAAATTGATTCTGAATTAAATTACCAATCAGAATTGAGCGCGCGCCACCCAATACATTGGGAATATAGAAAAGCGTCATCGCCGGTAAAAAGACCAGTAATACGCCAGAGACAATCCCACGCGTCGTATTCGGTAGAAAAACACGGGTAAATATCTCAAGCTTGCTAGCGCCTAAGTCTTTTGCTGCTTCAATCAGTTGAAAGTCAAAACGCTCCATATTGGTGTATAACGGCAGCACCATGAATGGGAACAAGGTATAAATTAAGCCGCTTAACACGGCAAAATTTGAATACAATAGAGAAAGCGGGGTATCAATGAAGTGAAGCTTGAGTAAAATTGCATTCAGTACCCCGTTAAACTTCAAAATAGCAACGAGCGCATAAGTGCGCACCAATGAGCTTGTCCAAAAGGGGATAATAATCAGAAGTAACAACAAAGATTGATGCTTTGAGCGAACCATGAGGTAACTAAATGGATAGGCAAGCAGTAAGCATGCAAGCGTGGTAATCCCTGCAATAATAATTGAGCGTAACAACACATGCCCTATCAGGGCAGAGAAAAAAGCTTTATAGTGCGTCAATGTAAAGGGGAGTGCGACCACTTGCTGTGTATCTTTAGATAAAAAACTTGCAATAACAACCAGGCAGAGCGGCACAAAGCCAAACAAAAAAAGCCAAGCATAGACAAAATAAAGCGCTGTTGGTTTATTTTTCATAAGGCAATAACACTTCCCAACCCGTGAACCACTGCACCCATACGACCTCATCTAACTCATAGGCTAAATCGTCATCGTCTTCATCAAAAAATTCTGACGCATTAATGACTTTACCTGAGTTCAGCACAACTTTTAAATCAACCGTGGAGCCTTTGTAAACAATATCAACAATCTTCCCTGTGAGCATATCATCTGAAGCTTTCACTTCATCTAGGTGCCAAACTCGAATATCTTCTGGTCGAATGACTAAATGCAAGCGCTCATCGACTTGATAATTTGCTGTATTTTTACAGCGCAGTGTACATTCTTCTATATCCACCCATAAATTATCGTTTTCTACAGATTTTACCGCGACACCAAAGATATTTGCTTCACCAATAAACTGCGCCACATAAAGGTTATTAGGAGTTTCATACACTTCTCGAGGCGTGCCAATTTGCTCGATATAACCATGATTAAATATAACAATACGATCGGACATAGAAAGCGCTTCTTCTTGATCGTGTGTTACAAAAATAAAAGTCATATCTAAGGCTTTTTGTAGTTGTTTCAACTCATATTGCATTGCTTTACGCAAGCGATAATCCAAAGAGCTTAACGGTTCATCCAGCAGTAATACTTTCGGTCGATTAATAATCGCCCTTGCAATAGCCACTCGCTGCTTTTGGCCACCACTGAGTTGTTGTATCGTACGCGAACCAAACCCATCCAGCTGCACCCGTGCAAGCGCTTCAGTCACACGCTCTTTTACTTCTTCTTCCGCTACTTTTTTGCAGCGCAAAGCAAAAGCCACGTTCTCAAAAACACTCAAATGCGGAAAAAGGGCATAGCTTTGAAAAACCGTATGTACATCCCGCTGTTGAGGTGGCAGTTCGGTGATACAGCGTCCATGAATATAAATTTCACCTGAGGTTGCTTCTTCAAATCCAGAGATTAAGCGAAGTAAAGTAGTTTTTCCGCAGCCAGAAGGCCCAAGTAACGTTAAAAACTCTCCAGCCCCAACCCGCAAAGAAATATCCTGCAAAATAGGGATTGCACCATAAGACATGAAAAGATTTTTAATCTCAATAGGGGGCTTTAAGTTGGACATAGAGAACGCGCGGCGTAAAAAGCCAAATTATGCCGCGTCGGTGGATTTTTGTCTACCAGGCAGCTACCTTTTCCTCAACATGCCCGATACTGCAAATCTCGGATACGCCACCGTTGTTACAAATCAGCAAACCTGACTTTGCATCAAACTTAAAAACACCGCCTTGCCACATACAGCAGCCTTTTAAACCTTGAATGTCCATCACAGCACTTCGTTTACAGTAGCAACTTGAATATCGGCCATTATGACAGACGTATCGCCCAGCAGATGAGTCGCAATACTGAATGCCGCCCATTTTACCGCAACAATCACTACCACAAGAATTGCCAGCAAAACTGACGGTTGAACAAAGTACTAAACTAACCCCTGATAATAACAATCCTAAACGTTGCATGGTTCTATCCGTTAGGTGGCACTATCTTGAGTATAGCGTATAAATTATAACTCGCTTGATTCTATTTTATCCTGAGATAAATCCATGCCAACAGGCGCCTCTAACTCAACTGATTCAATCTTTTGGAAGCGGGTAGTGATTTTCTTGGCCGATACATGCACTTCACTGGCGTCTTTCTGAGCTAAGTCGATGTGCTTGGTAAGTTTATCCATGCGCTTATCAAAACGATGGAAATCGTCAGCCAGTGCTTGTAAATGCTTTTGAATAATATGCACTTGTCGCTTTGTCGCATCATCTTTAAGCACAGCACGTGCCGTCGTTAATACAGCCATGAGGGTACTCGGCGACACTAACCAAACTTTCAGCCGCTGCGATAAAGCAACTACTTCAGGATAGTGTGCGTGCACTTCTGCAAAAATGGCTTCCGCAGGAATAAACATAAAGGCACTATCCGCCGTTTCATGAGGGATAATATATTTCTCTGCAATATCTTTAATGTGTTTTTGTAAATCTTGTCGAAGTTGCTGCTGCAAATTCTTGCGCTCATACGAGAGCTTTTCTGCATTCATGAGCCTTTGATAAGTTTCAAGTGGGAACTTGGCATCAATCACGATATTACCCGTAGGGTCAGGTAGAAACAGAATGCAGTCGGCTCGTTTCTTATTGCTCAGCGTATATTGCAGACTATAGTGATTACTTGGCAACATATTGGCAATCAAGCTCGAGAGTTGCACTTCACCAAACGCACCTCGTGCTTTTTTGTCAACCAATACATCCTGTAAGCTCACAACATGAGTGGATAGTTCTGCAATCTTCTTCTGAGCTTCATCAATAATTGTTAAACGCTTTACAATATCCGTAAACGTCGACGTGCTCTTTTCAAAACCTTCTGTAAGACGCTGATTAACTTGTTGCGTTACTTGCGTCAATTGCGCTCGAATTTCTTCAGTGAGCGTTTTTAAGTGCGTCGTCAAACCCTCGGTATGATGTTTGAAGCTATGATTCATTTGCTCACGCACATCTTTCATTTGGCTTTGAATGCTTTCGCGAATGAGTTCTTGGTATCGGCTTTGGCTTTCTGTCAATTTTATTTCAATGTCATGCTGCATTTCCCTAGCACGTTCATTCATTGCACCGAGCTGCTTCCTAAGTAAATTTAAGATCAGTGCAAAACTACCAACAATAACGACCAACGCCAAACTTGAAATAAAAACCCCAAGCATTTTATAAACCTTTTAAATTTGAGACCAAGAAAGGGTATACTTCGAGCATCACAATTGCAATGACTGAAAAAGATGGATGTCTTAGAAGAACTCGAAAAACAACGCACCCTCATCAGACGCTACGATTATTACTATTACGTGCTTGACGAACCACTGGTGCCCGATGCTGTATACGATAAAGAATTCAAAGCGCTTGAAGCGCTTGAAGCCAAGCATCCAGAATTTGTCACGGCTGACTCTCCCACACGGCGCGTAGGTGTGACACCCGCAACAGAGCTAAAACCCATTCAGCATGCTATTCCGATGCTTTCTCTCTCGAACGTTTTTTTAGAAGAAGACTTACAGCGTTTCATTAAGCGCCTTAGTGATGAGTTAGAACAAGCCCCAAACACCCTGACCTTTGCCTGCGAGCCAAAGTTAGATGGTCTTGCCGTGAATTTAACCTACAAAGCAGGTATTTTAATTAGTGCTGCTACACGAGGAGATGGTAGCGTTGGAGAAGATATCACCCAAAACATCAAAACCATTAGTGCAATTCCCCTAAAACTAATGACTGATAATTATCCCGACATGCTTGAAGTACGCGGGGAAGTCTTCATGACGAAGGCGGGCTTTGAGGCGCTCAACGAGAAAGCAAGAAAAGAAGGTACAAAAACCTTTGCAAACCCAAGAAATGCAGCAGCAGGCAGCCTCCGACAACTTGACTCTCGCATCACCGCTGAAAGACCTTTATCCTTTTACTGTTACGGCATTGGTGCAAGCTCCGATAACTTCACCTGGCCAGATAGCCATATTGAGCAGCTTCAAATTCTAAAACAAGTAGGCTTTCCAATCCCACATGAAACAAAATCAGCAGTAGGCCTTGAAGGTTGTCTCGATTATTATCGCAAACTCTTAGATAGCCGAGATAGCTTAGCGTTTGAAGTGGATGGTGTTGTGTATAAACTCGACAGCACCAAAGGACAAAAGCAATTAGGGTTTATTGCGCGCGCACCGCGCTTTGCCTGTGCCCATAAGTTTCCAGCCCACGAAGAAATGACAACGCTGTTAGATGTAGACTTTCAGGTGGGGCGTACTGGAGCATTAACCCCTGTTGCACGCTTAAAGCCTGTGACTGTTGCCGGTGTTACCGTTAGTAATGCAACGCTCCACAATATGGATGAAATTCAAAGAAAAGATGTGCGTATTCATGATGAAGTAATTATCAGGCGGGCAGGGGATGTCATTCCTGAAGTGGTGGCTGTTGTGCTTGAGCGCCGTCCTGAAGAAACAATCGCTATTAGCTTACCAAGTCACTGTCCCGTGTGTGGCGCCGAAGTCATCCGCCTACCTGGAGAAGCCGTTGCCAGATGTACCGGTGGTTTATTTTGCAAAGCCCAGCTTAAACGCGAAATTTGGCATTTTGCATCCCGTAAAGCACTAGATATTGATGGGCTCGGGCAGGGGTTAATCGACCAGTTGGTTGATGCCGATTTAATTACTGATGTTGCCTCTTTGTATCACTTAGATATCGATACGATAAAAAACTTACCACGTATGGGGTTAAAGTCAGCTGTGAACCTACAAGAGGCTCTTGAAAAAAGTAAAACAACGACATTTGCACGTTTTTTATATGCGCTTGGTATCTCAAATATTGGGGAAGCCAGTGCAAAAGCACTCACAGAGGCTTTTCCAACGCTTGAGTTACTGCAAAAAGCTTCTGAAGAAACACTCATGGCGCTCAAAGATATTGGACCTGTGGCAGCAGAAGCAATTACGCATTTTTTTGCACAAGCACATAACCAAGAGGTTATCGAGAAACTAATTCAATCCGGTATACACTGGCCCGTAATTGAGGCAAAAGCACTAGATGAGTCCCATCCATTGTATGGAAAAACCTTCGTACTGACTGGCACGCTTGAGGCCATGGGACGTGATGAGGCCAAAACCAAATTACAAGCACTAGGCGCTCGAGTATCTGGCTCAGTATCTCGTAAAACAGACGCTGTCATTGCAGGACGCGATCCCGGCTCAAAAGTGACTAAAGCTGAAGCATTGGGGGTTAAAATTCTTTCAGAGGAAGATTTTTTAAAAATCATTATGTGATAAAATACGCCATATGAATACAAAAGACTTTAATTTTGAGCTCCCTAATGAGCTCATTGCGCAGTATCCGCTAGCCAATCGCGCTGACTCACGACTCCTCCATTATGACCGTGAGTATCAGACTATTCACCATACGCAGTTTAGATCTCTCGTAGAGTTATTGAGTCCTGGCGATTTACTCGTTATGAATAATACTGAAGTGATTCCAGCACGTTTATATGGACAAAAAATAACAGGCGGGCAGGTTGAATTTTTAATTGAACGCATGCTCTCTAGTCGTCAGTTTTTAACCCATATTAGAGCAAGTAAAGCACCAAAACCAAATACAGTCATTACACTCGATAATAGCTGGCAAATTATCGTATTAGAAAAACAGGAGGATCTATATCTCTGCCAAATGGTGAGTGATGGGAACCTCGATACTATGCTGAAAGACATTGGTCATATTCCACTTCCGCCATACATAACCCGTGCAGACGAAACTCCTGACTTTGAGCGCTACCAAACAGTGTATGCCAAACATAAAGGCTCGGTTGCCGCACCTACGGCAGGTCTGCACTTTGATACGCATATTCTCAGTCAACTCAAAGAGAAAGGGATAGAAATCGCTTATGTGACCTTACACGTTGGAGCAGGGACTTTTCAGCCAGTTCGTGCCGAAAAGCTTGAAGAGCACCAAATGCACTCGGAATATTTTGAAATAGGCCAAGCATTATGTGATGCCATAAAGCGAACTAAAGACACTGGCGGACGTGTCATTGCTGTGGGCACAACCAGCCTCAGAAGCCTTGAGAGTGCGGCACGCAATGGTCCCTTAAAGCCACAATCCATGGATACCGATATATTCATTTACCCTGGCTTCCAATTTAAGGTATGTGATGGGCTGATTACTAATTTTCATCTTCCTCAATCTACATTGCTTATGCTAGTCTCCGCTTTTATTGGTCATGCTGAAACTATGGCCTTATATCAAGAGGCAGTTTTGGAAAAATATCGCTTTTTCAGCTACGGGGATGCAACACTGCTACTATGAATACTGATTATATTCCAAGCCTCACTCATCCTAGCGGACAAGTCTTGACCATAGAAAACTGGCTTGCTGCAAGGGTAGATATTGTCTCCTGTGATCTCGCTGCACTTTTGCTCAAACCAGGTGTGGACGTTCTCAAAAACTTGAAAAATTTAAAACAATACTGGAGCTGGCCTGGCAAAATTTTATTAAATCTTTCAAACCTTTCGCTGAATGCTAAAAAACAGTGTCGCATCCGCTCAGTATTCGATGGACGTATCTTAAGCTTCTCAAAGGCTGAGATTATAATGCTTGTAACAGCACTTAAGCCTGACTACATCACAGCCTCCAAAGACTTCGAAGAACTCGAAGGTAAAGCACATGCACTGAAAGAAAATAACCAGCCTGCAGAGGATGCCTTAGAAGGCATTATTTATACGAAAACAGCACAGTTTTTTCTTCGTGATAAGCAATATGAGAAAGCGTTTATTTCGCTGGAAGAGAGGTGTAAGTGTTCAACATGTAAAGCAGGGCTTACCCGCGCTTACCTGCATCACCTGTATCAACACACACCGCTTTTATGTCAGCGTTTCTTGGTGATGCATAATTTGTGGGTAATACATGGTCCTTAATACGTCTCACTGTCTGACGCTGTCACATCAACAAGATCAGGGTTAAAATCAAGTGATGCCTGATTCTCAAGCATTTTCTCTTCATCTAAGAAATAGCCAGGAACCAGTCTCAAAAGTGCAGTAATATCAATAATTAATGTACGAAATGCCGTACGGAAATTTTGGAAGTCAAACATCAACTGTTCAACTCGGGTGGTAAACATCATCATCTCAGGCAGGGCAGCAAGGCTTTCGCTCTTAGAAGATTCGTTAATTAACCAAGCTTGACTCTCAGCAATCAAGTGACGATGCTCTTGTTTCTTAGCCTCAAAAGACTCACCCATTTGGAGCAATTCTTCTTGTTTCTGTGCTAATTCCTCTTCACTTCCCGTTCCTGGCTTTTCTTCTTCATCGTCATCAGGGCCAGCTGTCCTTGATAACTTATAGTCAATTAGAAGTTTTTGGGCATACACCTGATAGTCATAGACTTGTTCAACCAGAATACCATTAAAGATATTTTTAAGGGGAACCGTGAGTAAATGATAATAACGACTTTCCGGATCTTTTAACGTCGCCATGAGCTCATCTTGCGTAATTCGAATATTAAATCGCTCTAAAATACGCTCCGCTGTGAGTATGCCGTAGGTTGAAAGCCACTCTAGATTCTCTTCGGCTGCTTTTTTCTTCTTCACTATTTATGCACTCACTGAGTAAAAATCATATTATCAAGTATGTCACAAAGTCTTAAACTCATAAAGACGAACTGCTGCAGTATAAAAAACCAGCACGGTAAATAAGGCCGCTAAATAATTAAAAGCACTTGGCCAAAGCATCATAGCAATAAAAAACAAAAATGCTTCTGCGCGCTCCATCAGTCCCGCACTATAATGAAAGCCTTTTCCTGTGTAATTCTCAGTAAAAATACCAACGACTAGAAAGCTAGTAAGACAAAGCAGCATACTGCCAAGCATCATGATACACCAGAACCCGCGCGAGTCTGGCGCTACAAGGAATAGGGCAAGAACCACCGCAATCTCAACCACACGGTCAACCGTAATGTCTAAAACATTTCCCCACTTACTACTACTTTGCTTAAGCCGTGCTAGGGTACCATCTAAGGTATCACAGTACCCCGAAACCAGTAATAAAATGATAGCAAGAGCCACCTGATTACAATACAGTGCAGGCAGCACAAGTAACCCAATAATTCCCGACAAATAAGTTACTTTGTTGGGCGTAATCTCATGCTGCAACACATAAGCAATGGGGTCCACGCAAATCTTTTGATAATAACCTCTCACTGCTTGTTCTAACATATTAGCTTCTCCTTGCTTCTATAACCTACAACCTTCAACCAACTCATTATTGGTATGTTGCTCTCCCATGCGTAATAAAAAAGCTTGCTCATGATGAAGAGAGCGACAAAATTTATCTTTAAGCTTTGCTTGAGCTGTATAATCTTCTTCTACGTCCTTAAAACAGCCATTAAACAGTCTCATCATCTTTTGGGTTGCTTCTCGATATTGAGGCTTTGAGTAAGTCTGTATCACTTTACGATAAGGGTGATCAGCAACTAAGTTATTTCCATCCATACAATGTCCAAGTTGCTCATAAGCCCAAGGACAAACTACAAGGGCAGCCATTCCTTCAGCATATCCCGCGTGTACCGACTCCGCTAAATGACGATTATAGGACAAAACCTCTTTTACCACTTTAGCCTCGCCAAAAATACGCAGACGTGAACCTTGATATGCCTTCACTTGTGCTAACTCTTCAGAAACCACAGCTTCGGCGATTTCCTCAAGTGTTTTTTTTGTATTTGCATCAGGTGCTTTTTGTGTCACACAGTGCATAGCTGCGGCATAAGCTTTTAAATAAATAGCGTCTTGCTCTAAATAATTATCAAAAGTGCTTTTTGGCAAAGTGCCTGTGTACAGCGCCTGATTAAATTGTATGTTTTTAAAGCCGTCAAACCAATCATGTGCTATTTGTCTTAACCCTCTCGGTAACTTAACCCTACCTAGCATACTTGCCCTAACTCCAAAAAATAAAAATGACTCACCGGGCCACATCCTTTGCCAAGTGCATACTCACTACCCGCTAAAATAGCATTAAATAAATATTGTTTTGCTTGCATCACCGCTTCTTTTAAAGGGTAGCCTTGTGCTAAATAAGAGGCGATAGCCGCTGACAAAGTACACCCAGTACCATGCGTGTTTTTAGTATCGACTCGTGGCAGCTCAAAATAGGTGAGCTCACCCGCTTCACATAAAACGTCTTGCGCAGTTGGTGAATTTAGATGTCCTCCTTTTAGTAATACACTCACTTGGTATTTGTCCGCTATCTCATGCGCTGCGGCTTCCATTTCTTCCAAGTTTTGGATGCTGTGACCTACAATTTTCTCAGCTTCCGGTACATTTGGCGTAATGACTGTTGCCAAAGCAAATAGTTCTTCTTTCAAAAAATCGACTAGTTCATCAGCAAGTAGGGGGCTACCATTCTTGGATACCATCACCGGATCAAGCACCACATAAGGAAGTTGATAACGAGTCAAGGCATCTTTCACACGCGTAATAATTTCTTTAGTGTGTAACATACCAAGCTTGATGGCTTTCACATCTAAGTCAGTACAAACCGCATCAATTTGCTGAGTAATAAATTCAGGCGACACTGCCTCTATCGCTTGCACACCTTCGGTATTTTGTGCGGTTAAGGCGGTAATCACAGAGGCTGCATATGCACCCGTTGCAGAAGTGGCCTTAATATCTGCCTGAATCCCAGCGCCACCTGATGAATCAGAGCCCGCAATACTCAGTACTGCGGGTAATAGTTTTGCTTCAGGCATTTGTGACTCCAATAGCGACACTAGCCAAAGCATCTAAAAAGTGTGCTTTAAAGCTACCGGGACCTACAGCTTTCTCTGCAGCAGCAACACCACACGCACCGTAATAAGCCGTAGCATCTTGCGCTGCTTGATACATATTTTCAGGATTTGCTGCGCAGAAAGCACCAATGACTGCAGTAAACAAGCAACCCGTGCCAACCACTCTCGGCATCATAGGAGAGCCTCCTGTGATATGGGTGACATCACCGCCCGAAACAATCACGTCAGTCGCACCACTTACAGTAACTACACATTGATATGCGCTAGAGAGTGCAACTGCCGCACGCTCAGCATCTAAGCTTTCAGCCAAGCTATCAACGCCTTTGGTTTGCTGTGCTTCACCTGAAAGCGCCATAATCTCACTGCCGTTACCGCGCACAAGTGCGATTTGGTAGTTATTCAAAAGTTCTGCTGCAGTTTTTGTACGATACGCTGAAGCACCAGCACCAACTGGATCCAAAATAATTGGTACATTCAGGCTGTTGGCATAAGCACAAGCTACTTTGACGCGCTTGATAAACTCTGGATTCAAAGTTCCTAAGTTCACCACCAAAGCTTGAGAGATTTTTAGTAAATCTTCTGCTTCTTCTGCTGCCTCGCTCATAATAGGAGAAGCACCGAGTGATAATAAGCCGTTTGCGACAAAATCAACCGAAACGGTGTTGGTTAAGTTAAAAACTAAAGGGTTCGTAGCTTTTAGCTGGTTTACTGCTTGGTACGACATGGCTTACAGCCTCCTTTAAAAGTTGAGTCGTTTGTTGGACGGATTCTGCTTCTTGGATAGCACTAATGACTGCCACGCCTAAAACGCCTTGCTCCATCACTCGCTTAATATTGTTAGTATGAATACCACCAATCGCAATGACTGGGTGCTTAGATTGCGGAACAAGCTTGTTCAGGCCATGTAAACCCCAAATCTTTTTGCAATTGGTTTTGGTTTGAGTTGGAAAAACAGCGCTCGCTGCGACATAATCAATACAATCGAGTTGGTTGGCGGCGAGAAGCTCATCCGTGCTTTCAATGGATAATCCAATACATTTGTCTGGTCCGAGTCGCATGCGTGCCGCCTCTGGAGAGCCATCCGTTTGGCCTAGATGTACGCCGTAAGCATCGACTACTTCAGCAAGCGCGACATTGTCATTGATAATCAGAGGGATTTTTCTTTCATCTAGAAACTTTTTGATGCCATAGGCCCAAACATAAGTTTCAAATCGACTAAGCGTTTTTGCACGAAACTGGACATGTGTTACGCCACCTGCAACTATTTTCTCAAGCAACTCAAGATAGTCAGGCAAGGTATAATTTTCGACGTGCGTCACAAAGCACAGCATAGGGTCTAACTTAATCACACTCCCTCCGCAGGTATTACCCAGAGCAGGTTATAAGGGTATTTCTCAGCACTAGATAAACTCTAGGCACCCCTGGTTCACGCAACACTTTAATCGCGGATCCCCCCTAGGTCAAGCTTTATTAACGAAATGCTTTACTTTTAAACAAAACCTCCTTGCAAGCTCACACCACAAGAAAAACTCACTTGGCAGTACAGTGTGAAATCCTCAAGCAGTAAGGAGGTTTTCAAAATCAATCAAAAAACGTCAAATATTCCACGCAATGCCCAAGTTAAGGTGATGGAACAAAACGGTAAGACCTTTGTAAAAAAAGAAGTTAAATAATTTCGCTTTTCTTCTTAAACTTCCGATAAAGCATCGGTACCAAAGCAAGTAAACCAAGCCCCAATAATGGCAAAAGTACAACGGGATCTTTTAGAATCGCAAGGCTTGGCGTTTGGTTAGCATCAAAAGCATGTCCCATGCCATGACCAACTAAGACATAAACAAACGAACCCGGGATAATGCCTAAGAACGTGGCCAAAACAAAAGTCCGTGCGGATACCCCGAGCAGTGCAGGTACAATGTTAACCAACCAAAAGGGGAATAGGGGGACTAAACGTAAGAAAAGCAAATAGGAAAAAGCATCTTCTTGAAACCCTTTTTCCATTTTTTTAAGCCACTTAGTGGTTTGTTCTGTCACCCAATCACGCAGTGCAAATCGCACTGCCAAATACACACAAAAAGCACCCAGTGTTGCACTGAGCACAACCACAGCTGTCCCAATAAAAGGCCCAAACAAAAACCCTGAGGTAAGCGTTAAAAACCAAGCGCCCGGAATGGATACTGCAACCGCTAGGATATAAACCCCTGCAAAGGTAAGTAACGCAAGAGATAAATTATTTTGAGTCCAGCTTATGAGTTCTGCACGATGTAATTTTAGCTGTTCAAAAGAAAAATATTGATATAAATCAAAGTAGGAAAATAAAAGTAGCAAAATCAGCAAAAAAACCAGTAGTCCCCAGCGTTTTATCCACTCCATAGTGCCTAGTCTGCATTGTTTTTATATTAAAAATATTGTACAGTGTCCGGTTAAAAATTTCACCTAGGGGGATAGCATGGCGTTTTCAATTCTAGAACAGGCACTCACATTTGATGATGTTTTATTGGTGCCAGCCTATTCTACAAAACTCCCTCGCGAGGTGCTCCTAAGAACACACCTAACACGCAATATCGAAGTCAACCTGCCATTTATCTCTGCTGCCATGGATACCGTCACTGAAGCGCGTCTTGCGATTGCGCTGGCACAAGAAGGCGGAATTGGTATCGTACATAAGAACATGACGATTGCAGAACAAGCTCGAGAAGTACGCACGGTTAAAAAGTTTGAAAGTGGCATGGTGAAAGACCCCATATCAGTGCGTCCTGATAAAACAGTCAAAGATTTATTGGATTTAATTGAAGAACATAGCTTTTCTGGCGTACCAGTAGTCGAGGGCGAGCAATTGGTTGGGATTGTAACCGGTCGTGACATTCGCTTCGAGACTAATCTTGGTTTACCTGTTTCTGCAGTTATGACTCCCAAAGAGCGACTAATTACCGTTAAAGAAGGGGCAAGTACTGAAGAAATTCAAGGTCTCTTGCACAAGCATCGTATTGAGAAGCTTTTAGTGGTCAACGATGACTTTTGCCTACGAGGTTTAATTACTGTTAAAGACATCCAAAAAGCAAAAGAGCATCCCAATGCTTCTAAAGATAGCTCTGAGCAATTACGAGTTGGCGCTGCTGTCGGACTTGCCCCAGGCACCGATGAACGAATTACCGCTTTAGTGGATGCAGGTGTCGATGTACTTGTCGTAGATACAGCGCATGGCCACTCAAAAAACGTACTCGACCAAGTAAAATGGGTTAAAAAACATTTTCCTGAAGTAGAAGTTATTGGTGGTAATATTGCAACCGCTGATGCAGCACGCGCCTTAATAGATGCAGGCGTTGATGCGGTAAAAGTGGGTATTGGGCCAGGTTCTATTTGTACCACACGCATTGTCACCGGCATTGGTGTACCGCAAATCACGGCCATTGCAAACGTTGCTAATGAACTGAAAGGGGAGGTGCCTGTCATTGCTGATGGTGGTATTCGTTTCTCAGGCGATATTTCAAAGGCATTGGCCGCAGGTGCTGATACCGTCATGATTGGTAGTATGTTTGCCGGAACCGAAGAGTCCCCCGGTGAAATCGAGCTTTACCAAGGTCGAACCTATAAGAGTTATCGCGGTATGGGTTCTATCGGTGCAATGGCACAAGCAGAAGGCTCAAGCGATCGCTACTTCCAAGAGCGAGGTGCAGGCTCAGATAAATTAGTGCCTGAAGGTGTGGAGGCACGGGTTGCCTACAAAGGCCCGGTACACAGCATCATTCACCAATTATCAGGCGGGCTACGCGCTGCCATGGGCTATACCGGATGCGAAACCATTCCTGAGCTTCACGAAAAAGCGAGCTTTGTTAAAGTGACCCATGCAGGCATCAGAGAATCTCACGTTCATGATGTCAACATGACTAAACAAGCCCCCAATTATCAGATAGATGATTAATGATTTATGAAAACACATACAGACCCTAGTATTTTAATCTTAGATTTTGGCTCGCAATACACACAGTTGATTGCCAGACGCATTCGTGAAATGGATGTGTACTGTGAAATTTATCCCTATGGCGTAGGTCAAGACATTCTGGAAAACCATACCTGGTGCGGAATTATTTTATCCGGTGGCCCAAGTAGTGTCTTAGAGGCGAACAGCCCACGTATTCCCGACTGGGTGCTTAATACGAATTTACCCATTCTTGGCATTTGCTACGGTATGCAAGCACTCGCACATCAGCTTGGTGGAAAAGTTGAAACATCTCAAGTTCGTGAATTTGGTTATGCTGAAATCACCATTCATCCAACCGATGCTTTTTTAAGTCATATTTTTGATAAGCAATCAGCAACAGGCGAAGCACTGCTTGATGTTTGGATGAGCCACGGCGACCATGTCACCACCTTACCCAATGGCTTTCAATGCCTTGCCAAAACCCGTGATATTCCCATTGCAATTATGGCAAACCCTGAAAAACACTGGTATGGCCTGCAATTCCACCCAGAAGTCACCCACACTCCCAAAGGGGTCGAGATTTTAAAAAGCTTTGTGCTTGATGTTTGTCATGCAACACCGAGCTGGACCACCAAGCATATTTTGGATGAAAGTATTGAAAACATTCAAGAAACCGTAGGGGATGAACACGTATTACTCGCACTATCTGGCGGCGTTGATTCCTCTGTGGTTGCAGCCTTATTACATAAAGCGATTGGTAAACAGCTCCATGCGGTGTTTGTAGATACCGGCTTGCTGCGTCTCAATGAAGCAGAAACCGTTGAAAAATTGTTCTCTGAACAACAAGGCATGAACTTCACCAAAGTGAATGCCAGCGCAAAGTTTTTAAAAGCGCTAGAAGGCAAAGACTGCCCTGAAGAAAAGCGAAAAATCATTGGTAAGCTGTTCATTGAAGTGTTTGAAGAAACCGCTCTCAATATCCCGAACATTTCTTGGCTAGCTCAAGGCACCATTTATCCTGATGTGATTGAGTCTGCAGGTGTACAAGGGCAATCAAACGCTGAGCTCATTAAGTCTCATCATAACGTTGGCGGCTTACCCGAAAACTTGCCATTCAAATTATTAGAGCCTCTGCGTGCTTTATTTAAAGATGAAGTACGCGTCTTGGGTCAAGCCTTAGGCCTTCCAGATTCACGTATATATCAACATCCATTTCCAGGGCCAGGCCTTGCTGTGCGTATTTTAGGGGAAGTCAAGGCCGAATACGCTGAGCTTCTACGCAAAGCAGATGCCATTTTTATTCAGGCTCTAAAAGAGGCCGACTTATACCGCGCAGTGAGCCAAGCTTTTGCCGTATTTTTGCCAGTTAAAAGTGTCGGTGTAATGGGGGACGGACGTAGATACGACCCGGTTGTCTGCTTAAGAGCCGTGCAAACCCAAGATTTTATGACAGCACACTGGGCAAAGCTTCCGTGGGAGTTTTTAGATAAAGTGTCTCACAAAATTATCAACGAAGTCCCTGGTATCTCTCGTGTAACGTATGATATTTCGGGTAAACCACCGGCAACCATTGAGTGGGAATGAACGAGCTAGACTGGATGCAACACGCCTATCAACTGGCACTAGAAGCTGAAAAAGCAGGGGAAGTCCCGGTTGGCGCTGTATTAGTGTCAGAAGATGGTGAGTTGCTAGGGCAAGGCTTCAATAAAACCATTACCCAAAACGACCCGACCGCACATGCCGAAGTTGTTGCTATTCGAGAGGCAGCAAAACATATCCATAACCACCGGCTTTCAAACACCACACTTTATGTTACGCTTGAGCCCTGTGCGATGTGTGCCGGTGCTTTGCTACATGCGCGTGTCAAACGCTTAGTCTTTGCAACCCGAGATATTAAAGCCGGGGCTACCGGCTCAGTGTATAATTTATTGAGTCATATTCAAATGGACGAAGGGCTTATGCAAGTAGAGTGTGCAGCGCTGCTGAGCCAGTTTTTCCAAAAACGAAGAATACCCTGAGTTCGATCCTTAGTTGCTACAACACAGCATAGCACACGCCCCTTGAATTGAACAATTTTTGCACTACACTTAAACATGAAGTCCATTGTTGTTTAAGGAATTCATCATGGAAGCAAATATAAGTATCAATAAAACCCCTCTGCTTACAGCTCTTGGGTTTGGGGCAGCACTGTTTTTGGCCCCGTTACCATCACATGCAGCATCTAGTCTGCAGTTGCCTCCAGCGACACAAGCACAGCCGATGATGCAACTTGCCAATACCTTCGTGTTTAATCCTCGCACGCATAGATGGAAAGCGATTAATGATAATGGGAAAGTCGTTCGTAGCGGACGTGCTTCGGGTGGCCGTCATTACTGTAAAGACGTGCGACGGGCCTGTCGAACACCAACAGGGACTTTCCGTATTATCAGTAAACGGGGTGCAAGCTGTCGCTCTAGCCGCTATCCCGTTGGTCGGGGTGGAGCACCTATGCCATATTGCATGTTTTTTAGTAAATATTATGCAATTCACGGCTCACCAGATGTGCCAAACTACAATGCAAGTCATGGTTGTATACGGGTCACCCCAAGTTCTGCAAGATGGCTACACCGAAATTTTATCCGCATTGGTACAAAAGTGATTGTAAAATCATACTAAATTGCAGCGATTGTGTACTTTTATGCTAGTATATGCGGCAATGTATATTAACTAGCTTAAAAGTATACCCACTATGATTTCTATCAAAACACCAGAACAAATCGAAAAAATGCGGACTGCTGGCCGCTTAACTGCCCAGGTCTTAGAGGCATTAGGCGAGGTTATCAAACCCGGCATGACGACGATGGAAGTCGACCAATTCTGTGAAGATTACATTCGAAATACCCTAGGTGCGATTCCAGGGAGTAAGGGCCAGTATGGCTACCCATACTCAGTCAACACCTCAATTAATCATGTGGTATGCCATGGGATGCCATCTGATAAGCAAGTCTTGAAAAAAGGCGATATCGTAAATGTTGATATCACCGTCATTCATGATGGCTTTTATGGAGACAGCAGTAAAATGTTTTGTATTGGTGAAGTACTGCCTTTCGCAAAACGACTCGTTGATGTTACTCAAGAGTGCCTCTATGCCGGTATTGCCATTGTAAAGCCAGGCTGCACCATTGGTGATATTGGACATACCATACAAACCCTTGCCAATAAAAACGGCTACTCTGTGGTGCGGGAATACTGCGGACATGGAATTGGCCAAAAAATGCATGAAGACCCACAAGTAGTGCACTATGGCAATCCTGGGGAAGGAGATGTGCTTGAAGCAGGCATGACCTTTACCATTGAGCCTATGATTAATCAAGGTAAAGCTGAGCTAAAACATCTGGAACGGGATGGCTGGCGAATAGCAATTACCAAAGATAAAAAGCTCTCAGCACAGTGGGAGCATACGCTTCTGGTAACCCCCACAGGAGTTGAAGTGCTTACTCTGCGCGAAGAAGAGCAAGACACCCTCGGGAAGATGGTTTAATCGTCATCATCCTCATCTTCAACGCTAAACGACGAGCCACAACCGCACGTCGTTTTAGCATTGGGGTTTCGAATCACAAAGCGTTCGCCTTGAATTTCTTTCACATAATCGATTTCAGCCTCTTTAAGATACTGAATACTCATCGAATCAATTAAAAGCTTCACTTCGGTATCACTACTGGTGCACTGCTGCTTAATCACGGTGTCATCAAAAGCTTGCTCTTTATCGAAAGTAAAGCCATATTGAAATCCAGAACATCCGCCACCTGTAACATAAATTCGTAGTTTTAGCTCCAGATCGTTTTCTTCTTGCATCAGCTCAAACACTTTATCTGCCGCACTGACAGAAAATTTCACGTTCATACTCATCGAATCACATCCTCAATTATAGCGCCACCTAAACAAACGTTTTTATCATAAAACACAATGTATTGCCCAACTGTAATTGCACGTTGTGGGCTTGAAAACATAATGACATGACCATTATCTGCTTTTGGCGAAATCATACAGGCTTGTTCGGCCTGTCTGTAGCGTGTTTTGGCAAAACAGGTTTTAGGAAAATCTGCTTCTTGCTGTGGCTCTAACCAATGAATAGGCCCACATAATAAGCCATTGGCATACAACATTGGGTGTTCACTGCCTTGAGCAACCACTAATATATTATCTTCTAATTGTTTATCCACTACATACCAGGGCGCATCTATCGTATTTCTAACCCCCCCAATATTTAAGCCTTGGCGCTGACCAATGGTATAAAACATCAGTCCATCATGCTGTCCTAGCACATCCCCCGTTGTACTGTGTATTGGTCCAGGCGTTGCCAGCATAAATTCATTTAAAAACTCTTTGAATGGCCGCTCGCCAATAAAACATAAACCAGTTGAATCTTTTTTAGCATGTGTTTGTAAGTTGAGTCCTTTAGCAATTTCACGAATTTGTGGTTTTAGATAGTCACCAATCGGGAAATATACTTGTTTTAAAACTTCCGGCTGAATAGCATGCAGAAAGTACGTTTGGTCTTTATCTCGGTCTTTTGGTTTACAAAGCCTATGTTGGTCATCAACTCGGGCGTAATGGCCGGTGGCAATGGCATCAGCACCTAAGTCAAGCGCATGTTTTAAAAAGCATTTAAATTTAATTTCTTTATTGCATAACACATCAGGATTAGGCGTTCTGCCACGCTCATACTCAGATAATACATGCTCAAACACTTGATTCCAATAAGTTTCTGAGAAGTTGACTTGATGTAGAGGAATATCCAATGTATCACACACAGCTTCGGCATCCGCCAAGTCTTTTGCGGCCGCACAAAAACCAGGCTTATCATCATGCTCCCAGTTTTTCATGAACAAGCCTTCTACTTCAAAGCCTTGTTTTTGGAGTAAGTATGCTGCAACCGATGAGTCAACACCGCCTGACATTCCAACAATTATCTTCTTTGTCATAAAAGCTTTCGAACTGCCTAAAAGCCATATTTTAACAAATTTTCCATAAAAACGGGAAGTTATGTGTCACAACGCTTGGATTACACAAAAAAAATCGGTAGAATTGCCCCCCAATGAAAACAAATTGGTTAGGAGTAATGCAATGGCAGTTCAACAAAATAGAAGAACACGTTCAACACGTGGTAAGCGTCGTGTTCACGATAAGTTACAACAACCTACTCTGTCTATTAATGCAATGACAGGTGAAGCACACTTACGTCACCACATCACCCCAGATGGTTATGACTGTCGTGGTGAGCGTCGTGTTTTAGTTAACGAAACCATGTACGAAGACGACGAGTAAGTTAGCTTGAACAGCATAACGGTTTCAGTTGATGCAATGGGTGGCGATCATGGCCTAAGTGTCACGATTCCCGCTTGTGTTGCCGCTGTTAAAAAAAATGCCGACTTGCATTTGCTGTTAGTTGGCGATGAAACTCAAATTCATGCGCGCCTTAAGCAGCATGGTATGAGCAAGAATAAGCAGTTCACAGTAGTCCATGCCTCTGAAGTCGTGGATATGGATGAGCTGCCTTCTCACGCACTCAGGAAGAAGAAAAACTCTTCCATGCGTGTCGCGATTGATTTGGTTAAAGAAGGCAAAGCCGAAGCGTGTGTCAGTGCTGGGAATACCGGTGCACTCATGGCAACGGCTCGCTTCGTGCTTAAAACGCTGCCAGGGATTGATAGGCCCGCCATTATTGCAGAGATGCCGACCAAGTACTCCAGAACCCGAGTCATCGACTTAGGTGCTAATGTAGACTCCTGTGCGGAACATCTCTTTCAGTTTGCCGTTATGGGTTCAGCGCTCATCAAGGCGGTTGATCACAAAGATAAGCCAAACATTGCTGTTTTAAACGTCGGCGTTGAAGAAATCAAAGGCAATGACCAGGTCAAACGCACCGCCCAAATACTTGCTGATTGTGACGTCATGAATTACATCGGCTACGTGGAAGGGAATGACTTCTACACCGGCAAAGCAGACCTAATCGTTTGTGACGGGTTTGTCGGAAATGTCGCGCTTAAATCAAGCGAAGGCATATATGCCTTGATTACCTCAGTGCTCAAAGACGCTTTCTCTCAAAACCTCTGGACCAAGTTCGTTAGTGTGTTAGCTCGCCCCATCTTAACCCAGCTCAAGAAACGTATGGACCCAGCGCGCTTCAATGGTGCAAGTTTAATTGGGCTCAATGGTATCGTGGTGAAAAGCCACGGAGGTGCCACAGAAACTGCTTTTGAGTTTGCATTAAACCAAGCGGCACTCCAAGTTGAAAACCGTGTGGTCGATTTAGTGCACGACCAAATGTCAAGCTTTATAGAACAAGGGGTTGCTTTATGACCGGTAAAACGGATGTTTCTAAGCGTGCTTTTGTCTTTCCTGGCCAGGGCTCGCAAAAAATAGGGATGTTAAGTGAGCTGTGTGCTAAATACCCTCTGGTTCAGGACACGTTTACTTCTGTTTCGGATACATTAGGCTACGACCTTTGGAGTCTTACTCAATCAGGCCCTGCAGACCAACTCAATCAAACTGAGTACACGCAAGTTGCTATGCTCACAGCAGACGTTGCTGTATATCATATTCTTGAGCACCATGGCTTAGATGCTCGTATTTCAGCAGGCCATAGCTTAGGAGAGTACTCAGCCCTCGTTTGTGCCAATGCGATTGAGCTCACTGATGCTGCCAAACTGGTTCAAGCACGTGGCCGCTTAATGCAAGAAAACGTACCCTTAGGTAAAGGGGCTATGGCAGCCATAGTTGGATTAAGTGACGAAGACGTACAAACAATATGCCAGCATGTATCAACTCATGCGACTCAAGTGACCCCAGCCAATTACAATGCCATTGGCCAGGTTGTTATTGCAGGACACACTGAGGCTGTCAAACAAGCGATGACAGCAGCCGAAGAAAAGGGCGCAAGACTTGCGATGGAAATTCCTGTTAGTGTGCCATGCCATTGTGCACTGCTCTCTGAAGCAGCAGAAAAATTCACAGAGGTGCTGAATGATACCCCAATCCAAGTCCCTTGTCGCACTGTCATTAGTAATGTCGATTTAAGCACGCATAACGAACCTGACACCATGCGCCAGCTCCTCGCTAAGCAACTTTATAGCCCTGTACGCTGGGTTGAAACCATTCAAGCCATGAAGCAATCAGGCGTTGAACAAATCATCGAATGTGGGCCTGGTAATGTGCTGGCAGGGCTCGTAAAACGAATTGATAGAAATATTTCGGCAATGAGCGTCAACTCACCTGACAGTCTCGAAAAAATTCTTAGTCTTGAAGGAATATGAAATGATTAATCTAGCAGGTAAAGTTGCTCTGGTTACAGGCGCAAGTCGTGGTATTGGTATGGCTATCACTAAAAAGCTCGCTGAGCAGGGCGCATATGTGATTGGCACAGCAACCTCTGAAAAAGGGGCTAAAAATATCGAAGCCTACCTAAAAGAAGCAGGGCTTGGAGGCCAGGGCGCAGTTTTGAATGTGACCGACCCTGAAAGTGTAGATGCTTTACTAAACTCACTCAGTGAAGCAGGCAAAACACCCAATATCCTAGTCAACAATGCCGGTATTACGGCTGATAACTTATTGCTCCGTATGGACGATGAAGAGTGGGATCGCGTCATAGCAACCAATTTAAGCGCGATTTTCCGCATAACACGTGCAGCAGTCAAACCCATGTTTCGAGCACGTTTTGGCCGAATCATCAACATCGGCTCTGTCGTTGGCTCAAGCGGGAATCCAGGACAAGTTAACTATACAGCAGCCAAAGCAGGTCTTATTGGCTTCTCAAAGTCACTTGCTCAAGAAATTGGCAGCAGAGGCATTACCGTAAACGTCGTGGCACCAGGGTTTATAGAAACTGAAATGACCGATATTTTACCTGATATTGCCAAAGCTGAAATGAAAAAACGTATTCCTCTTCGGCACTTTGGTTCTCCCGAAGACATCGCAGCTGCAGTTGCGTTTTTAGCATCAGATGACGCAAAATACATTACTGGCGAGACCCTTCAGGTGAATGGCGGCATGTATATGAATTAAAAAAGTTTGTTAGACTTGCGTTATTTGAAGAATCTAATAAACTTACCCATCAGTAGATGTTTTTATTGTTTTATCAATCAAAAAGGAACTATAGGTTATGAGTGCAAATGGTACAGTAGCAGAAAGAGTCCGTAAAATTGTTGCTGAACAATTGGGCGTAAAAGAAGAAGAATTGAAAAATGACGCTTCTTTTGTCGATGACTTAGGTGCTGATTCTTTAGATACAGTTGAATTAGTTATGGCTTTGGAAGAAGAGTTTGAAACAGAAATTCCCGACGAAAAAGCCGAGCAAATTACAACTGTTCAAGGCGCTATTGATTACATCGAAGCAAACTTGCAGAGTTAAATTAATCTATGACTAAAAGACGTGTGGTTGTAACTGGTCTTGGTATGTTAACCCCGGTGGGGCTTAATGTAGACGAGACATGGAAAAATATTTTGGCGGGTGTAAGCGGAGCAGGTCCTGTTGAGGACTTCGACGTCACCGATTACTCCACTAAAATCTGGGCTAAAGTCAAAGGATTTAATCCTGAGGATTATATTCCTGCCAAGGAAGCTCGGAAAATGGATCCATTCACCCAGTATGGTGTAGTTGCAGCAACCGAGGCGCTCAAAGATGCAAAGCTTGAAATCACTGAAGCTTTATCACAACGCGCAGGGGTAGCCGTTGGCTCTGGTATTGGTGGCATACAAACCATTACCAACAACCAAGATCGCTTGGTCAACTCTGGCCCACGCAAAGTCTCCCCATTTTTTATTCCTGCCGGCATTATTAACATGGTGGCAGGACAGATTTCTATTCAGCACAACTTAAAAGGTCCAAACGTCTCTGTTGTGACAGCTTGTACAACTGGAACCCACAGCATTGGCCTCGGGCAACGTATGATTGCTTATGGTGATGCAGATATTATGGTTTGTGGTGGTGCTGAAATGACCTTAACCCCGCTTTGTCTTGCTGGGTTTGCATCGGTGCGTGCGCTTTCAAAACGTAATGATGAACCACAAAAAGCTTCTCGCCCTTGGGATAAAGACCGTGACGGTTTTGTCATGGGAGATGGGGCGGGAGTCCTAGTGCTCGAGGAGTATGAGCATGCAAAGGCGCGAGGCGCTAAGATTTATGCTGAAGTCGTTGGATTTGGTATGTCAGGTGATGCCTACCACATTACCTCACCTGATGAAGATGCAGCCGGAGCTACCGCTTCCATGGAAGCTGCTGTGAAAGATGCAGGGATTCAACCCGACCAGGTTGATTATATCAATGCACACGGAACTTCTACCTATCTGAATGATAAAAACGAAACACTGGCAATTAAACGCTTGTTTAAAGATCATGCCTATAAGCTTGCTGTCAGCTCAACCAAATCGATGACCGGACACCTTTTAGGTGCTGCAGGCGCAATTGAGGCGATTTTTAGTATTCTCGCTATTCGCGATCAAATTGCACCACCGACTATCAATTTAGATAACCCTGATGAGGGATGTGACTTAAACTATATCCCACACAAACCAGAAAAACGTTCTATCAACTATGCCTTGAGTAACTCTTTAGGGTTTGGTGGAACCAACGGAACGATATTATTCAAAAAAATTGAGTCATAAACCTATGTCTCATATGCCAGGGCAATTTATTGTACTCGAAGGTCTGGAGGGTGCTGGTAAGTCAACTGCACTCACCACCATCAAACGCTTTTTAACACCTTATGCACCTGAGTTAATTACAACAAGAGAACCAGGTGGTACCTATGCTGGTGAGATCATTCGAGACCTCATCAAAGAGTCCCCTAAAGATGAACCGCTGCAGCCAGAGACAGAGTTACTCTTATTTTATGCAGCACGTGTCCAGCTGATTGAGCAAGTCATTCGTCCGGCTTTGAAAAGAGGAGCTTGGGTACTTGCAGATCGCTTTGAGCTCTCCACCTGGGCTTATCAAGGTGGGGGCAGGGGGCTAAACTCGAACATGATTCAGCACTTATCTGACTTTTGTATTAAAGAGTTGCATCCAGACTTAATTCTCTTTTTAGACCTACCGCCCGAGCAAGGCTTAAAGCGTATTTTGGAGCGTGGTAGCACAGACAGGATTGAGCAAGAGCCTGTTGATTTTTTCCATCGCGTATATGACGCTTATCACAGTAAATTGCAAAGCTTAGAGCAAGCTGTTTTAATTGATGCAAGCAAGCCACTTGCTATGGTACAACACCTTATCCGCGCCACATTAGAAAATCATTTGGTGTCTCATGGATTCGAACTTATTAAGTAAGCTACAAGCCCAACATTTACCCCAAGCGCTTTTACTCATAGGTCAGGAATCTAGCAGGCCTGTTGATCTCGCACAACAACTGGTCGCCCACTCATTTTGCGAGTCGGATGTAAAGCCCTGTGGCCACTGTAGACCTTGTCAATTACTGCAGCAAAGCGCACATCCTGACTTGCTGGTGATCACTCAAGAAAAACCAGGGGCAGCAGTTAAAATTGAGCAAATTCGGAGTTTACAACAAGAAGTGTATCAAACCGCTCAATGTGCCACACATCGCGTAATCATGATCTATCCCGCGGATGAGCTGAACCGAGCCGCAGCCAATGCCTTACTTAAAATATTAGAAGAGCCGCCAGCACACGCACATTTCATCTTAATTGCCGCGCACCTAGATACTTTGCCAGCAACCATCATGAGTCGTTGCCAAAGTTATCATATGCCTGAACCCTTGCAAAAATCAGCCCCAAACACCCCAGGTTATTTGAGCCTTGGCTTACATTACGACGAGAGCTCACCGCGTGGCGTTTTATTTCAAGAGCACGCAAAGTTTATTCAGAAACTTTCAGAAGCCTCTCAAAATCAACAGTCCGTTTGCCAACTCGCTGCTCAATACACAAACCATGCCTTAATTGACATGTTGTGGCTATTACAACTTGTAACAACAACGCTCTTACAATACCAATTACTCCCTGAACAGCAGGCTTCAGTAAACACTCACTTAGCGCAACTGGCCGAGAAGCACTCACCCGTGCATTACTTCAAACAATTAGATATGATCTTAGAATTCATCAAAAAAATAAACCAAGACATCCCCCTGAATCCAGCTCTGGCCCTTGAAACGCTTTTAATGGAATACGTATGACAACGGATACACCGAAAATTATAGATTCTCACTGCCACCTAAACCAACTCGACTTAAGCGCTTTTAATGGCAGCTTAGAGAAAGCATTAGATGAAGCACGTTTTGTAGGGGTTGAGCACTTTTTATGCGTTTGCATCACACCTGATGACATAGAAACCCTGCATGATATCAGTCATCAACATGCCGACGTAAGCATGTCGGTTGGTATTCACCCAACCGAAGTCATCCATCACCCAATCACCTATGAAGAATTGTATAAGCTTGCCAGTGCACCTGCATGCATTGCCATTGGAGAGACCGGCCTCGATTACTACCGAACCGAAAATGAAAAAGCCCTTGAGAAACAAAGAGAGAGCTTCAGAACCCATATTCAAGTATCACGCGCATTAAAAAAACCGCTTATTATTCATACACGCGCGGCTGCAGAAGATACGTTAAAAATTATGCAAGAAGAGCAAGCAGATGAAATTGGTGGCGTAATGCATTGTTTCTCTGAAGATTGGGAGATTGCAAAACGTGCCCTCGAGTTGAACTTTTACATTTCATTTTCTGGCATTGTAACCTTTAAAAATGCACATATCCTGCATGATGTCGCGCAAAAAGTACCACTCGATAAAGTTTTAATTGAAACCGATGCACCTTATTTAGCACCAGCGCCTTACCGAGGTAAACCTAACCATCCAGCCTGGGTGCAGTTCGTGGCAAAAAAAATCAGTGATCTGAGAAACATTTCGTACGAAACCGTTGCCAAAGAGACAACGGCTAACTTTTATCGCTGTTTTAGAGTGAATCCCAAATGAGCTTATGCATTGGATTAATTTCTGGCACCAGCATGGATGGAGTGGATGCAGCCCTGCTTGATGTGAAACAGAATAAGCTCATCCACGGCCTCACTTATTCATATCCAGCCAAGCTTCAGGAAAGACTGCTTGTATTTGATGCCACACAAAAGCACACACCTCAGTCTCTGCTACAGCTGAATTATTTGCTCGGTGAGGAATTTGCCAATGCCGCTTTAAAGCTACTCGAAGAAACCACATACCAAACTTCAGACATTACAGCGATAGGCAGCCACGGCCAAACACTCTATCACAACCCAGACGCTGAGATTCCAACCACACTTCAACTTGGCTGCCCACATACCATTGCGGCAAAAACCAATATCACTGTCGTTGCCGACTTTAGAACTCGTGATATGATTTTAGGCGGGCAAGGGGCACCTCTTGCACCTTTATATCACCAAGAACTATTTAAAAACCATGAGTTACCTGCTTTACTAGTTAATATTGGCGGCATATCAAACTTAAGTATTCTAGAAAAATCAGGCTCAGCCTCTGGATATGATACGGGCCCTGGCAATGTCTTGATGGACGCCTGGATTAAAAAGCATAAAAAATTAGCTTATGATGCAAAGGGGGATTGGGCTCAAACAGGCAAGCTTTTGCCGGAGCTGCTTGAGAGCTTACTGGCTGATACTTATTTTTCTAAACCAGCCCCTAAGAGTATTGATAAAGGCTATTACTCTCTAGACTGGCTGCAGCAACATCTCAACTCAAACTACAAACCCGAAGATGTACAACACACTTTACTTCACTTCACGGCACGCTCTATTGCAGATGGTGCATCAGCGGGCAAACAAATGCTCTTATGCGGTGGTGGGGCACATAACCAAGCCCTGATAAAAGTCCTTGCTAGCTACTTACCAACTCACTCTGTAGATACTACCGAAGCGGTGGGTATTCACCCAGATTATATCGAAGCAATGATGTTTGCTTGGCTTGCGAAACAAACACTGTCACACAAGCCTGTTGATTTAACAGGCATTACGGGAGCAAGTAAGCCTGCCATTTTAGGTGCAATTTATTTATAGGCTCAGCCCCCCCAGAACAGCTCCTAATAAGGGACAACAGGTAATATCGTCTTTTCCCCCAAGTTTAACCCGTGACCCGTATTAATACGTGCTTCCGCCTCGCGAACCATCTCCCTAGACAAGGTCTCATTGGCTGTTTTCTCAACAAAGTCCATGTGCTTATGAGAACCAAAGAAAAATTCAAAAAAGCGCGCTGGCGAGAAAATACTATATTTAAAAGCCTGTTTGCCCGCCTCGATAGAGGCTTTATCAATTTCCTCTGAGTGTTGCACATGGCTTAAATAGACTTTCTCAAATAACGCGGTGTGGCGATGGTAGAGCTCATCAAGCTTTTTGTTTCGAGATTTCTCATCACTCAACAAGTCTTTTTGAAAATCACTACGAATATCCCACAGTTTTGCACGGTGTGCTTGAAGTGATCTTAGCTCTTCATCAAAGGATTGGAAGGCTTGACTAAAGTTCTCACGCACAGAAGTAGGTGTTTTTGCATGTGAAAAGGGATGCAAGTCTTTGATAATAGAAGTCGATTCTTTCTCAATAACTCCAGCATACATTTTAATCATTTCTAATTTTTTTTCAAATAATGCATTAATTTTATCGTCTAATTCTTTAATCGCTTCTTTATTTTTGCCAAGCACTTCATAGTGCGCAGAAAAACGCTGACTACTTTCCTGTTGAGCACGCAATTTTTCTAAAATCTCACTCTCTTTTTCAAGGGCTTGCAAATGTGCTCTTTGATGTAGCTCTTTATCTCGGCTCAAAAAAAGTTGCATTAAAAATGCGCCTATACCACCAATGATGGCGATACTCACAGTGCATAAAAAAATCAACAAATAAGCGTCCATCGTTCTTCTCTCTTACTCTAAATGAATTAAGTGTGTATGAATATCAACTAAAAAGTAACGACTAAAATCTTCAAAGGAATTCATACTTGGCCATGCTTTGCGTGACTCACACACGCGCACCATTTCCATTTTGAAAATCGGTCGAAAATACTGTTTCACAAATGGATGTACCTCTTTGAGTGTATCGAAGTGTTTAATAATCACCGTCGCATTTTCTGTGAGGTGTGATAGCGTTACTTGCTCTAGCAAGGTTGTAACATCACCCTCACTACCCTCTTCAAGAGCGTCTTGCTGCATTCTTTTTAGCAGCAATAAGCGAGGTTTCACGCGCAACAACTGTTGCCCCGCTTGAAAGGAAGGCTCCAACACAATCATATGAGAATGCATTTCAAATTTAAAACAACACAAAAAATCTAAAAAGCTTGCGTTTAAATTGAAAAGAATTTCATCTCCAAGCCAACGCTTTACCTCATACTGGAACATCGACAAAAATTTAGCTTCTAATGTGTCTAAGAGGGCCTCTTCGGTTTCATGAAGAGGTAGGGTATACGCTGTGGTATCTGTTTGTAACAAACGGAGGGGGGGAAGCGCTGTTCCTGGTAGTTGCGCTGCTAAAAAAGATAAGAATGCAGGCGTTGGCTTTAATAAGAGCACTTCTCTTGGCTGTAGTTGCATCATAACTCTCCTTGTAATAACTCAGCGATAAGACTCAGTCGAAAAGCTACTTCTACAACAACATCTTCGGGCTCCCTATATCAGGGAAGACTATTAGATTAACACTTATTAAAAATAAATTACAAGTTAAAAAATATTTTCTTTGTATTCTTCTTTGGTAGGCAGATTATAATCTAGGCACCATACTGTGCTCTATAGTGCTCCATACGCTCAAGCTGCTCTTTTTCAGAGGTTACTTCCAAATAATCCATCAGATCGCCTAGCGTGACGATTGAAAGCACCTCAATACCTTCTGCTTTAATTTCTGAAATTGCAGAACGACCACTTACTCCACGCTCCTCTCTATCAAGCGCGATAACAGCAGCCGTCAACCTTCCACCTGCTTCAGAAATCATTGTTCTTGACTCTCGAAAAGCAGTTCCTGCTGTAATCACATCATCAATCATCACCACTTTTTTTCCTTTGAGTGGGGCGCCTATCAGCTGACCGCCTTCGCCATGCGCCTTCACTTCTTTTCGATTAAAGGTAACATCCATATTTACACCTTGTTCAGCACAAGCAACGGCCGTGGTCGTTGCAAGAGGCAGCCCTTTATAAGCAGGCCCAAACAAGTGCGTAGCTGAGGGTAAATTACTAAGCAAAGTGCGCGCATAAGCTTGTCCAACCTGGCGCAGCGCCTCTCCTTGGTAAAATAATCCAGCATTAAAAAAATAAGGACTTACTCTACCGGACTTGAGCGTAAATTCACCAAAGCGTAGTATATTATTATCAAGTATCATCTGAATAAACGCCTTTTTTTCGATATCCATACAAATAATCCACTCAAAAAGAATTAACAAAGTTTAAAAAGCTGGTATGCTAACTCATGAGGGGTGTGTGAGCCAATCCCTTGTGGTCTATTTAGAAATTTGTTTCAAACACTATTAAGGATGATAGTTATGTCTGAGCGTGAAACTGGCCATGTTAAGTGGTTCAATGAGAAAAAAGGATTTGGATTCATTATCAATGATGCTGGCGAAGATATTTTTGTGCATTACAAAGATATCCAGGGCGTTGGCTTTAAAACTCTACAGGAAAAAGAACCTGTAAGCTTTTTATTAGACAAAGGTCCAAAAGGCTTAAAGGCACAAGAAGTTATGCGCCTAGAAGCCGCAGACGCAGAAGCTTAAGCCGTAGTAACCGATACCTCTGCCAGCCAGTCTTGTGCGGGCAGGTAGGTTTCGTAAAGTGCTGCTTCAGGTGTTCCCTTGGTAGGAGCCCACTGGTACCCCCATTTCACTTCAGCTGGAAGGGACATCAGTATCGATTCTGTTCGCCCGCCAGATTGTAAGCCAAACAACGTACCTCGGTCATAAATTAAGTTAAATTCAACATAACGACCCCGGCGGTATAATTGAAACTCTTTTTCTGTTTGTCCAAAATTAATTTGCTTGCGTCGATTCACAATAGGGACATAAGCCTTCAGATAAGCATCACCAATGCTTCGCATTAATCCAAAACTGTGCTCAAAGCTTATTTCAGCATAGTCATCAAAAAACAACCCACCAATTCCACGCGCTTCATCCCTGTGTTTTAAGTAAAAATACTCATCACACCAAGCTTTAAACTTAGGATAAATCGCCTCCCCAAAAGGTATACAGGCTTCTTTGGCTGTTTGGTGCCAATGCACACAATCTTCTTTAAAGCCATAGTAGGGGGTCAAATCAAACCCACCCCCGAACCACCACACCGGCACTTCACCTTCTTTTTCAGCAATGAAAAAACGAACATTGGCATGAGAAGTAGGAATATATGGGTTATTCGGATGAATCACTAAAGAAACTCCGATCGCACGAAACTTACAGCCAGCAAGCTCTGGTCGACTTGCCGTTGCAGATGGAGGTAGTCCTTCTCCATGCACCTCTGAAAAGTTCACTCCAGCCTTCTCAAAAACGGCGCCTTCAGCGAGCACACAAGACAAACCGCCGCCACCGGCTTCACGCTCCCATCCATCTTCTATAAAAACAGCTTCACCATCAATATCTTGTAGAGTCTGACAAATCGTTTTTTGAAGATTTTTTAAGTAATCACGTATACTATCAACCGCATTTTCAGGGAGTTCAGGGTGTGGCATGTCTTTTTTCCATACACATTGAAAAATTAAGGCTATTTTAAGTGTAAATTTGGTAAACTACAATTTTTAAAAATCGTATCTATATGAAAGCGTTGGAATCACCATTATTTTCCCCCTTGGCCATTGCCCCAATGATTGATTGGAGTGATACACACTTTCGTATGCTGATGCGTCTTTTAGCGCCTCGGGCACTTGTATATACGGAAATGCAAACGCCAAATGCTATTCAACATCAACCACTTAGAACACTTCAGTTTCACCCGGCTGAAACACCTGTGGCTTTGCAGTTGGGTGGCTCGAATCCTAAAGCACTTGCAAAAGCCGCACAAAAAGGGGAGGCTGCCGGATTTTCTGAAATTAATCTCAACTTAGGATGCCCAAGCTCTCGCGTATTAGCCGGACAGTTTGGCGCATCGCTCATGAAAAAGCCAAAGCAAGTTGCAGATTGCGTCGCTGCGATGAAACAGGCAGTGTCTATCCCTGTCACCACCAAAACGCGTATTGGGGTAGACTGTCAAAATAGTTATACGTTTTTTGAAGACTTCACTCATACACTGATTGAAGCAGGCTCAGACAAACTTGTTGTACATGCAAGAGCCGCCTGGTTAAAGGGCTTAAATCCTAAGCAAAACCGAACCATTCCACCGCTGCACTATGAATATGTACATAAGATTAAATCAGCCTTGCCTAAACATATTCCTGTCGTTATTAATGGAGAAGTCAATACGCTCGAGAAAGTAAAAGAGCAACTCAATTTGCTGGATGGTGTAATGATTGGCCGACTGGCTTGCAACCATCCATACGCTATTGCAGAGATTCATCATGCTTTGTATCCAACCATCAAAAAACCGACTAGAACAGAAGCTTTAAAAGACTACTTCACATATGCAGCGACTCAAGATGCACCAAAACATTGCTTAGTGAAGCCAATTTTAAATCTAGTACATGGACTTCCTCGCGCAAAACACTTGAAGCAAGCATTCCTGCAGCTTGAGAGTTTTCAGAATCGTACAGTTTCTGAAGCACTCTGTGAAAAGTTAAGTGATATAGAGCAGGAGACCTGTCATGAATAATTTAGTATGCTTTGCTTATCTACGCTTTAAATAGATTTTCCACGCCAATTCTAGTACATTAAGCAACTCTAACTTTAAGGGCAAATACAAGGATTATTTTGGTTATGTTAACGACGTTAATCAAGAAGGTGCTAGGCAGTCGCAATGAACGTACTTTAAAACGCATGCAAAAAACGGTGCTCGCAATTAATGCCCTTGAACCAACACTCCAAGCGCTCAGTGATACTGAACTTGCAGCGAAAACAAATGAATTCCGCACGCGCCTTAGCAACGGCGAAGGTTTAGATGAGCTGCTTGCCGAAGCATTTGCAGTCGTCAGGGAGGCATCCGTACGAACCTTAGGCCTACGCCATTTCGATGTACAATTAATTGGTGGAATGGTGTTGCATGAAGGCAATATTGCCGAAATGGGTACCGGGGAAGGAAAAACCTTAATGGCGACTCTTGCCGCTTATTTAAACGCCCTAACTGGACGCGGCGTGCACGTTGTGACCGTTAATGATTACCTTGCCAAACGAGATGCTGAGTGGATGAAACCTGTTTTCTCATTCCTAGGTCTCAGCGTTGGTGTGATTCATGGTGATATGACTCATCCTGAAAAACAAACGGCCTACGATACTGATATTCTCTACGGGACCAACAACGAGTTTGGTTTTGATTATCTTCGCGACAATATGGCCTTTAGCCCAGAAGATAAAGTACAGCGAAACTTGCACTTTGCCATTGTGGATGAGGTCGACTCCATTCTGATTGATGAAGCACGAACACCACTGATTATTTCTGGTGCCGCTGAAGATAGCTCCTCACTTTACCTAAAAATTAACGAACTAATCCCTAAACTAAGCCTTCAAACCGGTGAAGAGGGTAATGAAGCCGAAGAAAATTTTACCCCTGGAGATTATACAGTTGATGAAAAGCAAAAACAGGTTCATTTGACAGAAAAAGGCCATCAGCATATTGAAAGCTTGTTAAACAAAGCAGGCCTACTTGAAGCTGGAGAAAGCCTATACCATGCCAACAATATTGTACTCATGCATCATGTGAATGCAGGCCTTAGAGCTCATGTCATGTTTCATCGTGATGTTGACTATATCGTACAGAATAACCAAGTTGTGATTGTCGATGAACACACTGGCCGAACAATGCCTGGAAGACGCTGGTCAGAGGGGCTTCATCAAGCCGTTGAAGCGAAAGAAGGAGTCCCCATTGAAAATGAAAACCAAACGCTTGCCTCGATTACCTTCCAAAACTTCTTTCGTCTATATGACAAACTCGCAGGCATGACAGGAACTGCTGATACAGAGGCTTATGAGTTCCAGCAAATTTATGGTTTAGAAGTAGTCGCTATTCCAACCAACAAACCCATGATTCGCATCAACGAGCCTGATTTAGTTTATCTCACGCAAGCAGACAAGTATCAAGCAGTCATTGAAGACATTCGTGACTGTATGAAACGAGGGCAACCGGTTCTTGTAGGAACGGCTTCCATTGAAGCGTCTGAACACCTGCATCAGCTGCTTCGAAAAGCAAAAATTAAGCATCAAGTCTTAAATGCAAAATTCCACGAAAAAGAAGCACATATTATTGCAGAAGCGGGTCGACCTGGGGCAGTCACCATCGCAACCAATATGGCTGGCCGAGGAACCGACATTGTGCTCGGGGGATGCCTACAAGCAGAACTCGAACAACTGCCCGAAGATGCAACAGACGCCGATAAACAAGCGCTGAAAGATAATTGGCAAAAGCGGCATGATGCAGTGATTGAAGCAGGAGGGCTACGTATTATTGCCTCTGAGCGCCATGAATCAAGACGGATTGATAACCAGCTTCGTGGACGTTCTGGCCGTCAAGGTGACCCTGGCAGCAGCCGCTTTTACCTATCTCTCGATGATAATCTGATGCGTATTTTTGCCTCCGAGCGTGTCGCCTCCATGATGCGAAAGCTTGGTATGAAGCCTGGAGAGCCGATTGAACACAACTTGGTGAGCAAAGCCATTGAAAATGCACAACGAAAACTAGAGGGACATCATTTTGACATTCGAAAACAGTTATTAAGTTACGACAATGTCGCCAATGAACAGCGTAAAGTAATGTATTCACAACGTGCTGAAATTATGGCAATGGAAGACTCGCATGATGTTGTTCATAAAATGATGGGCGATGTCATCGAAACGCTGGTGGATACCCATTTACCGCCTAATAGTTTAGAAGATCAATGGGACATCGACAGCTTAAACGCCATGCTGAATAAAGAATTCAAAGTTGAAGCGCCTCTCCAAACTTGGATTGAAGAAGATCACAATATCCAGCCAGAGCAAATCAAAGAGCGTGTGATTGAGTTAGCCCGAAAACACTACGAAACAAAAGAAGCACTTTTAGGTCGTGAAATGCTTTCTCAATTTGAGAAATCAATTATGCTGCAGTGTATGGACCAGTACTGGCGTGAACACTTAGCTTCTATGGATTACCTAAGGCAGGGTATTCACCTCAGAGGATACGCACAGAAAGATCCGAAACAAGAATATAAGCGCGAAGCATTTGAGCTCTTTACAGGCTTATTGCAAAGCTTAAAGCTTGAGATTGTAAGGCTCTTGCTCTCTGTCGAAATTGCCGCCCAAGAAGACATAGATGCGGTAGAAGAGAAGCGGCGTGCTGAACATGAGGCAACTTCACTTCGCCTAGTACATACCAATGAAGACGCACCAGAAGCAGGTGCCGGAAATGAGGGTAAAACTTCTGCAACCTTCAGGCGCGATCCACAAAAAGTAGGGCGTAATGACCCTTGCCCCTGTGGTTCCAATAAAAAATATAAAATGTGTCACGGAAAACTTGCGTGAGCATCGTTCATGTATCTGTTGCTATTATAAAAGACGATAAAAATCGTCTTTTAATTACTCAGAGAGCACAAGATATTCCTCATGGGGGACTTTGGGAAGTACCAGGTGGCAAAGTTGAACCCGAAGAAACACCCCATGAGGCACTTTTGCGTGAAGTGCACGAGGAAGTAGGCTTACAGGTTAGCAATGTAAAATTTCTTGGTGAAATCCATCACACCTACTCGGAAAAAAACGTATGTTTGCACGTCTTTCAAGTGCTCGCATATGAAGGAGAAGCCAAGTGCCATGATGGTCAGCTCGACCTACGCTGGGTGGCACAAACAGAACTCAAAAACTTTCAGTTCCCAGAAGCAAATCATGCCATTATTGAGCTCGTCGAAGAACAAGTTGAACCAGGACCTTAATAACCGTCTTGGCGCTTTATTTTTTATTATCTAGCTTTTTCACGTACTAGACATCGAATGAAAGCATTTAAAATAGTGCACGTAACTGTTAGAGCGGTTAATATCCAAAATATTTGCGTAAATGAAGTCGTGTAATGTGACTTAATTTGTAATAAAGAGGTTTCACTTGTTGGAATAGCTGTCAATTTGGCAAGCTTTCCAGATAAAAATCCACCAATTCCAAGCGAAACAAAGAAAACGCCCATCATGGTGCTTACACGCTTTCGACTTGCAAGCAACGTAATCGCACACAGGCCAACTGGAGATAAGAGCAGTTCCGCCAGAGAAAGCAGTAGGTAAACTGGCATAATCCACAAGGGGGAAATCAATGCAGCTGAATCGAGGTTTGCCCTCGTCAGCAGTACAATCCCGCCATAGGCCAAGGTGGTAACCACCATGGCTAATAAAAACTTATCTCCTGAGCGCGTCACTTTCTGGGTAAGTAGCCGGTCTTTTTTATCACGCGCTAAAACTGCACCAATGAAAATCATACCAAGACTCTGCACCGCCACATAGTAGGGTGGCGGACAGGGTACACCAAATAAAGTTGGCTCAGCAACTCTTGCAATAAAGAGCGTCAAAGATAAAAACATTTGAAAATAAAACGCCCAAAACATCACAGAGATGAAACACAGCAATAATATCACGGAGGTTCGTTTGGCCTGAGCCTTAGGCTCTTTGTATATACAAGATAAAACATAAACAAGTGAAAAAAAGGCAACCGCCAAAAAGACACCATCAGCAAGCTTTGGAAAAAGCATGATTCCCCAAGAGCTCCCCCACAAGCTTGTCACCAACAAAGCTGCCTGAAAGGTTTTCTTCCAACTAAACTGGTAGGGATGATAATCTTTAATTCGGTAGCGATACATACCATGCACAAAAGTCAGCAAGCCAATCAAAATACCAACTGAAGCACTCATGAAAGAAGTAGACCAGCCAAAATGCCGGTTTAAATAGCTCGGTAATGTGGTACCTAGAATAATCCCAGTGGTAATTCCCATGTAAAAAATAGTAAAGCCGCTTTCTCTGCTTGCAGAGTCTTCGGGATATTGGTTTCCTAGCAATGAAGAAATATTAGACTTTAAAAGCCCGGTCCCCACGGCAATCCCAGCAAGCGCCAGCGGTAGGCCACTGCTTGTTGTCTGAGTGCTTAAAATTAAGTAGCTGATAAATAAGAAAAATATTCCTAGAATCGTTGCTCTTTTTTGTCCTATTAAGTGATCGGCAATCCAACCACCCAAAACAGGAGAAACATAGGTCAGCGCGGTGAAGGAGCCAATTAAAGTGTAAATTTGTTTGTCTGGCCATTTGAAATACAACGCCAGATAAAGCGCAAGTAAAGTTTGAACAACATAAAACCCATAACGCTCCCACATTTCAGTTGCGAAAAAGACAGGTAATGATGCTGGATGTTCGTATTTTCTTCTTGGCACACAACACTCGATTCAACAAACAGATCGGACATTATAACATAAGTCAAAGTTGCCTCAAACTTGCCCCTCGCTTGTGTTATGATGGGCATCAATGCTCACAAATGACAATAATAACGGATGACTGCAGTCGAAATTTATACAGACGGTGCCTGTAGAGGTAATCCAGGGCCCGGTGGATGGGGGGTCTTAATGCGCTACAAAGGCAAAGAAAAAACCTTATCAGGTGGTACTCTACATACTACGAATAACCGCATGGAGCTCCAGGCAGCCATCGAAGGGTTAAAAGCACTCACTAAGCCTTGTCAGGTAAGTTTGTACACCGACTCCAACTACTTAAGACAAGGTATGTTGAGCTGGCTTGCCGGATGGAAGAAAAAAGGTTGGAAAAACTCAAAGAAAGAGCCAGTTAAAAATGCTGATCTGTGGAAAACCTTAGATGAGCTTGCCACGAAGCACACCATCGACTGGCACTGGGTCAAAGGACACTCCGGACATCCCGAAAACGAGCGTGCTGACGCGCTTGCAACCGGCGCAATTGACGCTTTACTTGCTAAAACCAAAGAGGCTTAATCAATGATGTTGCGACAAATTATTCTCGATACGGAAACTACAGGGCTCTCGCATGAGTCAGGCCATCGGATTATTGAAATTGGTTGTCTTGAGTTAATTGACCGACGCATCACCGGTGAGCAGTTTCATGTATACATCAATCCTGAGCGTGCTGTTGACCCGGGAGCTGCCAAAGTGCATGGCATCAAAGATGAGTTCCTGATAGATAAACCGTTATTTGCTGATATTTTGGATGACTTTATAGCGTTTGTTAAAGGCGCTGAATTAATAATACATAATGCACCATTTGATATGGGCTTTTTAAATGCTGAACTCAAACGTGCACAATATCCAGACCTTCTTGAAAAGCACTGCGCGGTTTTCGATACACTCGTCTTAGCCAAACAAAAACACCCAGGCCAGCGTAATAACCTAGATGCACTGTGTAAGCGTTATAACGTGGTCAATAGCCACCGAAAACTTCACGGTGCGCTGTTAGACTCTGAACTTTTAGCGCTCGTTTATCTGGCAATGACTGGCGGGCAGACTAGTCTTTTTGGAGAAGAAGATAATCATGAGAAAGCAAATGAAAAAATAGCAAATGCAGCCCCTAAAAAGCTCTCAAGTCAATCTCCCGTCTACGCTGCAAGTGAAGATGAACTTGAAGCGCATGAAGCACTGATTAAGAAAATCATTGAAAAGTCAGGAACAGACCATTGGAGTAATTAAATAGCACTTTCCCTTGCTTAGTCTAAAATTAAAACATATAGACTTAGGGTGAGTACAATGGTTTTTAAAAAAGACAGCATCTTACCTCCAAAGCGGCAACATGAGCGTGAACATACCGGAGGTGTCACTGGAAGTGCTCGCATCAGATACAATGGAAATTACTATCAACTCAAGCCATCCATTCGTGATCGCTCAAAAGGCGATAAAAGGCGAATGAAAGTACGTGGTACAGATAGAGAAAACATAGGCGAAGTGATTGCTGCACGGTTTGCTCGTGCCTTACTAGGAGAGCGCCATGCACCAGAGATTTCAACGGTTTATCACAATGGACGCTGGCACGGTAGAAAAAGCCGCATCGAAATTGTCTCGAAATATCTTCGAAATGTATCTGGAAACTTAGATGAATATACTGTATCGCTTAATACAACCAGAGATGAGTTTAAAGAAGGGGTATCAAGACCCGGGACAAAGCTCCACGCCTTAAGCAGTATTTCAAACTCTCCGAACCCCAACCATGAATGGCGTAGACTACCAATTGCCCCAAACTCCAGGCTTGCAGAGACACTCGCAGAAGCGATTGCTGTATCAGCCCTGGTGGGAGACCATGACGTAAATCCTGGTAATATGATTGTAGTCGAGGGGCCTAATGGTGAACCTGAAGTAGGGCGCATTGACTTTGGACATGCTTTTAATGATTTATTACATGTCCCAGAAACTTTTGGTGGGCGATTACGAGATAGAGAAAATCCTATCTTTGACTTTTTCAACCGAACCGAAGTAGCTGGCGCAAAAGTAGGTGGGGATGACTCAAAGCTCTGGCGAGACTATGAGGGCTTTGTGCCTTCTGAAGTTTTAGGACAAGCACTGGTTAAGCTCGGTAGCTCACGTAACAAACTCTTAGAGGGTCTCCAATCCGCTAAAGAGGAAATTTTCTTTTTAAGTGAACGCCTTAACAAAAAAAATATGCGTCACCTCATTAACTCTTTGAGCGAAATTCATCATGCCATAACAGGTGAACATCTCATAAAAGAAAGGCCGGAACATAATATGATCGCTCGTTTTTTTCAAGAAATAGAGAGATTTATAGATAAACAAGCAGAAAATGCCGTAAAAGCGGGGCACATGATGCAACTGCAAGGCCAACTCAATCAATCCATTGACACATTGAATACTGATGCGGATATCAATCACTTCATTGAAAAATGGCAGGGTCAATTTATAGACGCAGAACTTATGGATGATTCAGGAAAGTTATTATATCCTTGGTTTAGAGAAAGCAGTGAAACACTACCATTTGAGGGCAATCTCACTGAGTATGTCATACAAAGAAGGGAGATGGCGATTACTGATGCCGCGACTGAAGCCTCAGACAGCCCAAGATCATCGCCTATTCCACCCGAGGGAGGTATAGAAATGTCTCTTAAGTTCAAGCAAAGAGTCAACGAGCTCCGGGAGGAGGAAGAAGAACAACAACAACAACAGCAGCAGCACACCTCAAGAAATGCGCCCAAAGCGCAATAATTACGGTAAAGTAGAGTGTGTCCATGAAAAAATTAAGCTTTGACAGTATGCACGGGTGGCTTAAAGAACGTCCCAAAAATTCTCATAAAGGTCTATTTGGTCATGTGCTAGTCATTGGTGGCGACTATGGCATGCCAGGTGCGGTTAGGCTTGCCGCTAGTGGTACATTGCAAATGGGGGCAGGGCTTGTCACAGTCATCACACGCCCTGAGCATGTAACTGCTGTAACCGCGACTCAGCCTGAGCTACTTTGCTATGGACTAAAGCTTACAGACCATGAGTTACTGCAAAAACCACTCTCACAAGCAAGTATTATCATACTAGGACCAGGCCTTGGCCAGAGCGATTGGTCTGAGTTTTTATATGATGTAACGATCCAGTACGCTCAAGCTAACCAAGTACCATGTCTAGTCGATGCCGATGGTTTAAATTTACTTGCTAAACATCAGTCTGGCTTCAGAGCGAGTAATCATGTTATTTTTACACCTCATCCAGGGGAAGCTGGGCGTCTCCTCGGAAAAACAACGGAAGATATCCAAAAAAACCGCACAGAGAGTATTCAGGCGCTACAAAAAAAATTAGGTGGCGTTGTTGTGCTTAAGGGGCATGAAAGCTTAGTCTGCACGGCAAAAGAGCCTCTCTATGTGTGTCAGGCAGGCAACTCTGCCATGGCCTCAGGCGGTATGGGAGACTTACTCAGTGGTATTATTGCAGGCCTTGTGACCCAGGGCTTAAGCCTCTGGCAAGCTACTCAAATGGGTGTTTTACTACATGCTAAAGCAGGTGAGAAGACACTTAAGGCAAAGGGGGGGCCAAGCCTCCTTGCCTCAGATTTACTACCCGAACTTAAGCCTTTGCTTAAGTTCGCTTATTAGTTTACTGGGTTTAAAGTAAGGCGTCCCTAACCCCAGCACCATAAGCTTCATCCACTTTAGAGAAAAGCTTTAGCTGTCGCTCAATGATATTTTGGGGTACACCTTGCATGGCAGCGGCAATGTTTGCATATAAACGTGCACGCTCTGCTTCATCAAACAACTTAAACAACTGAGCGACTTGGACAAAGTCATCGTTATTGAGTCGGTGCGAGTATCGCTCAGCGTCTCCCTCAAGTGCGAGTGCTGGCTCTTCAAGTGTTTTATCTTCAACCGGGCCACCAAAGCTATTGGGTTCATAATATGCATCTGGATTTTGGGTATTATTGTCATGAAAGCGCATGGCGCCGTCTTTATGGTAGGTATGCACCGGACACTTCGGCGCATTTACAGGCAGAGCTTCGTAATGCGTGCCAATACGATGCCTGTGTGCATCTGCATAAGAGAAAACACGCGCTTGCAGCATTTTATCCGGTGAAAACCCAATCCCTGGCACAATATTCGAAGGAGACATCGCCAACTGCTCAATCTCTGCAAAATAGTTATCTGGATTACGATTGAGCTCCATGATACCCACTTCAATCAGAGGAAAGTCACCATGAGGCCAAACTTTGGTTAAATCAAACGGGTTATGCGAAAACTTATCCATTTCGTCTTCTTGCATCACCTGAATATATAGCTTCCAGCGTGGATACTCACCTGACTCAATACTATAAAATAAGTCCTCTTGGGTAGACTCACGTGTTTCACCAACAATTTTAGCTGCTTCTTCATTGGTCCAGTGCTTATGACCTTGCTCTGTTTTAAAATGAAACTTCGTCCACACACGCTTGTTTTCAGCATTAATCAAACTAAAGGTATGCGAGCCATAACCATTCATATGTCTCACGGACTGTGGCAATCCTCTATCTGAAAAAAGCATGGTCACTTGATGTAAGCTCTCAGGGGACAAAGACCAAAAATCCCACATTGCCGTGGGGCTTCTTAAATTAGTTTTGGGGTGACGCTTTTGAGTATGAATAAAATCTGGAAATTTATACGGATCGCGTACAAAAAAAACCGGGGTGTTATTGCCCACCAAATCCCAATTACCCGCCTCGGTATAAAACTTCACAGCAAAACCACGTACATCACGCTCAGCATCAGCGGCTCCCAACTCACCAGCAACCGTTGAAAATCGTGTGATTATCTCCGTTTTCTTGCCCACTTTAGAGAATACATCTGCACATGTATATTCAGTAATATCATTCGTCACCGTAAACGTACCATGCGCTCCCCAACCTTTAGCATGAACCACACGCTCAGGAATACGCTCTCTATTTTGATGGGCGATTTTTTCAATGAGTTTATAGTCTTCAAGCAGCAGCGGCCCATGAGGCCCTGCAGTAAGACTATTTTGGTTGTCAGTAACAATATTACCCGCCGTCGTGGTTAGTTTTTTAATTTTCCCTGACATCCTGTCATTCTCCTATCAAGTTAAGTCGTTTCATCATCAAAAATACGCTTTTTACGCGCCGACTGGTGCCTTGCGCGCAACTCAATATCAATGTACTTGTCAGTAATTGCGCTTGAGCTGTGTCCTGCATCGTCTCTAACATGCTCACGTGGACGCAGCTTCACATCATCTGAAATACCGGTATGACGCAACCAGTGTACAGTTGCTTCATGCAAAGTTTCTGCTTCCTCAGCCAAGTTGTCTTGGTGCAGTCTCTCAATAGCTGCATCAAAGGCAAACTGTACCAAATTACGAATATGATTGGTGCTGCTAATTGGGCCTCGGCCTTTTTGCTTGGGTAATAATGGGGAATAGTCTGATGGGGACGGTAGGGGTGACATATCCAAGTGCTTGCGCCAACGTTTCAACGCATCAAGCATAGCCTCACTCACCGCAATTTGCCGCTCCTTATTGCCTTTACCAACTGTTGTAAACCACCAGTTACCATCGCTATCGCGTGAAAAGTGATTCATCTGTGGTACCCAGCGAGGCGTTGCTGTTAACTCTGAGATTCTGAGATACATGGCGTAAAGTGCCGATAAAATAAATAAAGTACGCTCATGCATACCAGGAGAGGCTTCGGCAAGCTTTTGAGTATTTTCTACGACATACTGCCACTGCAATTCAGACAAGCGCCTGATTTTAATTGGGCCTTGGGTTTTACGGATAAAGCGGCTTTTCTGTCGAATAAGTGCAAAAGGGTTGCTGCGCACATGCTCTTCTTGCACCAAATACTGATAAAAGCTACTTAAAATGGCAAAAAGCTCGCGTAGCGAGTTCTGTGATAACTCAAAGTTCTTGGTGTTTGGTATTTGACCACGTCTGTGCGCTACTTTAGACACCGTTGCCACAAAGGGCCTCCAACTTGGATTAGGCACTCGCAGCGCATTTTTTTCAATGAATCGCGCCGGCTTTGAAACACCAATCCAATGGTTTGGTGGTGCTTGCGAAAACTCGATAAACTGCTCGATATCTTCACGACCTAGCTCAGCTAAGCTCTTTTGAGCAATGAGTGCTGCCCAGTGCAAAAAGCGCTCCACTTCACGCCTATAGCCATTGAATGTCCCTTGGCTACCTTTGTAAGCTAAAAGAAATTGAGCAGATATGACAATATCATCTAGAGCATACGCATCGTCAAGATAGCCCCAAGCACGTGTTTCTAATTGCTCCTCAAGGTCAAGCAAGGTATCAAAAAGCGGTAGAGGAGAAGTATTGTTATTATTCATAGTTTTTCATCATCCTAAATAAGGAGCCATCATGCAAGCACCTTGCATCAGATAAAGCACAAACGCTCACCAAAGCACTGCTCGGCAACCATCTATTTAGAAGAGGGAACTGACACCCCATTTGGGGTCTCAGTTCGTTCATAGCGACTAAAACTTATCGCCGGTAAATAGCGCCAATTAATGCGCCACCAACTAGATATTCAACAAGAGACGACGCAAACCAATACACACCAAGCATCACCGGAATCGGCAAGTAAAAGTAGGCCGCAAACGCTTGGATACCCGAGAAAACACCGAGATAAAAGCCAAAACATACACCATGACCAACACCACCATCTTGATAAAAACGAGTAAACATGAAGGTTGCCCACAAAGCAACGACCGCCATGAGTATAAAATTAAAGTGAAGATACTTTTGCATTTCTTCATGGCCTCGCCAAATAGAAGCAGTTTCATGATACATGCCTTCGAGTAACATACCATGCACTAACCACTCATATAGAAATATAAAGCCAAATAAAACAACTGCAGCAGCTAGAAAACGTTTCATATCCATTTGAATTCTCCCTGAAATAAACGGTACACCATAAAATAACAAAATCTAAAATTAAGCGCGAGAATGATTTAAACAAAATCAAAAAGTTTAAATATATTGCAATTATAGTTTTTTTAAATTACAATGCCACTTTATTTTGTTCTTATTGAGGTATAGTTATGCTTTGTGAGCTTTATAATGAAGGAAAACATTTGGTGCGTGTTACATATAATTTAGACTCTTTTTGCTCGACAGCAACAGATTTCAGCACCTGGTTAAGCAGCCCAGATGGTGGGGTTGATATTTTTTATTGCTTAAAAGACACAGTAAGTAGCTCAGCAGAAGCAGTCGCTTCACTTGCTAAAGTTTGTCTTCCAATCGCAGAAGATATGCCAGAAACCTTAAGGAATCTTGCTTCAGAGCCATCATGTCCTGTGCCTGTAGAAAGCCTAGTTACCCCTGGCTTAATTGTGGGCGGAACTGCTCTTATGGGTGTAACTGCTGCTGTTGCTTATATGTATAGGGAGCAAATTCGCACTGGTGTATCTAGTGCTTATAATGCAGCAACAGCTTATTTTGGCTCGGTGGCAAGTGCCATACCCGCTGTAGCTCTACCAACCGCTGTAAACACACTCAAAAAACAACTTGAGACAAAGATTGCAGCATTAGATGAAATATCAGCCTCTCTTGAAAAATACACCTTAGGTGGTATTGAGAAAAAGAAACTTGCTGAAGCTATTGATGCAACACGCACCACTTTAGAAGAAATGAAAGCTAAAGGTGCTATAGACGCTGAAGCGCTTAAAGCACGCGTCGAAGAAGTTCACACCATGCTCAATAAAGTCTCTTTTGAAGGTAATGGCGTTCAAAAAGAAGACAAAGATGTAAGCTACGTACAACGCGCAATGATTTGTACAGCACAAGTGCTTCGAAGTATTCTTTCTTTCCTTGGGCAGTTCATGGTGTCTGAAGAATGTAACCCAGTTGCAAAATTGTTACTCGGTCGTTCATTCTTTGTCACTATATCTACAACTGCCAGAGAAGCAAAAGAAATCGAGGACGCCAAAGTGGGTCTGCTTGATAGCATGCTAAGTGCCACAGCACTGGGTGCTTAAGTACAAGCTAAATGAGGGTATTTTCATACTGGTGATTATGCGAGTAATCACCAGTATTTATCGACTTAACAAGTCTGCATACCTCATCTACAACATCTGGGTTAAATACCCAGTCATAATGAGATGATGATATCTGAATCACCTCAATATCTGCTTCACAAACTTTAGAGATCCCATTATCTTTCTCCTGATAAAGGTAATATGAATATATCTCTTGCAAAACATGCTCTGTTACCAAATGCGCTGAAGCATCCAGGTGCGTCGCCTTGAATAATGTCACTTTCGTATCAGGAAAATATACTTTGCCACATTCATAGTTGTAGAGTATGGGTTCTGAAAACTTCGCTGCTTTACCTGGAAATAATTTATCGACTGTCTGTTTCATATTAAAAAACGAATCAATCAAAATAAGGTTTGAAACTTCTCTTCCGGTAGCAATTAATCGCCTTGCAACTTCAAAAGCTATAACTCCACCTAAGCTCCAACCAAACAAAGCATATGGACCTGTATTTTGCACATGATATAACTTCTCAATATAATAATTGGCCATTTGTTCAATAGTTATCCCATCTACCGCATGAAGGCCATTGTGTTTTTTTAACTCATGATAATAGTTATTAAATAGCACCAACTTTGACTGAGGTAAGCCCTTTACAATATTGGCATGATAACTTTCAGCACCTCCTTCTCCTGGAGGAAATATAAAGATTGGAAGCTGCTTAAGCTTATTGTGGATAATCATATAAGGCTTAAACTGTTGGAGCGAACTTCCTGTATCTGCAGCAACTTTTATCTTCTCCCTTGGAACAGATAATACTTCTGCCAATCGCTCAATGCACCGGGCCTCTAGCAAATCAACCATTGAGCAGTCTATATTTTCCTTTGAAATTTTAGATATCACCTGAATACCCAAAATGGAGTTCCCTCCTAAGCTAAAGAAATCATCCCGTATTCCAACTTTCTCTAGACCTAATATAGACTGCCAAATAACGCACAGCTTTTCTTCAAGGTTTGTGCGCGGAGCAATATAACTCGCCTCTTCCGGGGTGAAGTCAGGTTTAGGCAATACACGACGGTCTAGCTTCCCATGTGCAGTTAAAGGGAAAGACGCTAAATGAATGAATGCACTGGGTACCATGTAGCTTGGCAAAGTTTCTAATAGAAAACTTTCCAAGTTATCTGGACAATAGGCATTGTAATGCTCAATTACTTCAAATATTTTTTCATAAAAAATATTGTGCTTTAAACTATGCTGCTCATGTGGTAGGTAATACTCAAAAGGAATAAGTTGCCCATCACAATGTAAAACCCCACGGACCATATAATCAAAGTTTAAGCCATTTCTGCATAGGCACCTCTCAATAGCTCCTTCAATATAATCACCCTGCCGAACAGTTATCCCTTCAGAAAATACAGGCAGGTAGATAGGAAGCCAAGAATGCTGATCTGAGAGTATATCGATGACATTGTCCTGGCTTAAATGCAAGTTAAGCCAAACTAAAAACCCATTCATCTCCCCAGAGTGTGTAATCGTTAACTTAATGCTATGTTTATGATGAGTTTGAATGGGGGCCTCCAGCATATTCCATGTAAGCTCCTCAAATACATCAGTGTCAGATATTAAATCTTGAGGCCCCACCCCTTTCAAACACAGTCTCAAATCAAATGGATGACCCACCTGTTTATATATTTGCTGTATATAAGCGTACTGCACAGGATGAATATATGGCTTCTCAACCAGTTCTCTTGGAAGAGCAACGGCTGCTATCTGTGTCACACTCCGCTCAGGAATAAATTTCCCCTTTTTTTTGATATGCCGAGCTTTTGCATCTTCTAAAATGACAGCAGCTCCCTCTGCCCCTCCAATAGAGCCAACGATTTCTGATACACAAACATCGCACTGCTCTGGCAAAGTGATTTCTCGACTGTCTCCCAAAATTAAATGAATTTTATCTTCTAATTGCAATCGTTGAATGGTTTTTCTTGCTTGATTGTATGTGGATTCTAAATACTCAATGGCATAAACTTTTTCCGCACCTTCCTCAATACAAATACGTGATAAAACCACATCGGGCCCTGCCCCAATATCAAGTACGGTGAGATTTTTCACAGTATGACGAATGGCCAAACGATAGCATTCATTTCTTGTCGTATGTGACGTCATCAAAGAGTAGAGCAGATCATCGTAAATATAATATTCGGCAACTGATGGCCACCAGCTCATTTGGCCTCTTTGATGGGAAGGCTCCAGCGTATAATAAGCAACCAACTGTTTTCCACTTTCAGTCTCATGGAGTTGAACTGTGGATGCTTGAACCGCCTTGTGGCTATTAATAACACTTTCTACTTCATGACATTCAACTCGAAACCCTCTTATATTTACTTGAGAATCCGCTCGTCCAATATACTCAAGCTGCCCCCCCTCCAACCAACGCACTAAATCACCCGTTTTATAAAGCCGTGTGTGCCCTTCAGCAATATCCTGTTCTGTTGCGAATGGATTGGAAATAAACTTTGACTTTGTGAGCTCTGGCTGATTGAGGTAGCCACGGGCAACACCAGCTCCGGCGATATACAGCTCTCCAATAACTCCCACGGGTACAGGATGCATCTGTTCATTCAGCACGTAGAGTTTCACATGACAAAGGGGTGTACCAATATTGGTATTTAAATCTCCAGGCTTATAATCATGCATCGTACAGCAAACGGTTCCCTCCGCAGGACCATATGCGTTGATGAGTCGACGATTCCTTGCCCAAGTCAGCATGGTTTCTTGAGAACACGACTCCCCTGCAACAACCAATGTTTTCAGTGCAGGTAAAGGCTGATAATTTAAGCTTGATAATAGACTGGGAGGAAGTGTTGCCCAGGTGATTTTATGCTTCAATAGAAAATCTAATAGCATCTCTGGCTCAGCACGAATAGTATCGTCGATAAGCATCAATTGAGCCCCCGAAGTGAGCGCATTAAAAATTTCAGAAATTGATGCATCAAAGCCAATGCTTGCGTACTGTAGTACTTTACTTTTGGAATTTAGTGCAAAATATTGCTTTTGATAGCACACAAAATACGCCAAATTTTGATGTGTCACCATAACCCCTTTAGGCTTTCCAGTCGTTCCTGAGGTATACATGACGTAGGCTAAAGCATGCGGCTCAACAGGCTTTAATGCTTTCTTGCTTTCTAAGCCATATAAAGCATCATCTAAAGCCATGTGCGTACAATGCGTATGGTCAAAGTTCTCTAAGTATCGCGCTTGGGTGAGTAAAAGGCTTGGCTTACTGTCTTGTAGCATGGCATTAATACGTGCTTGAGGATAGTTTGTATCAATGGGGACATAAGCACCTCCAGCTTTAAGTACACCCAATATTGCAATTACCATCTCAAATGAACGCTCAAGGTATAAGGCAACAAGACCGGTTGGTTTAGACTGCTTTTGAATCAACCTTGCTAATTGATTGGATTGCTCATCTAGCTGCCGATAAGTTAAATGCTGTTTATTAAATACTAAAGCTACATCATCAGGTGATTTCTCGACTCGCTCCTCAAACAAGTGAATAATTGTTTTTCTTGTCGGGGCGTATCCGATAGTCTGATTCCAATCATGTATCATGTGATTATAATCAGCAGCATCAAGTAGAGTCACCTTATATTGAGGCTCTCTCAACATACCAGGAATCTGCTGAATAATATTCCTTAAATGGGCCAACAAGCGCTCCGCCTTTGCTCGTACTAAGTTATTCCCATCATGGTGTAAATCTATTTTAAGCCCATGCTCTACTGCATAGATAACTAACACCAAAGGATAATCTGCTTTCTCTATCCCTGGCTGCACATTAACGAAGGGCGTATCTTGAGCATAAGAGCTTACACTTTGAGTCGGATAATTCTCAAATACCAAAATGCTATGAAATAATCGCCCGGAGCCCTCTTGCACTTCCGCCAAAGAAGCATAGGCATTCTCATTTAGTTCTGTAATTTTCAAATGAATTGACTGCAGTTGCTCAACAACTGATAGCGTATTATTCCACTCAATAATCATGGGTAATGTATTAATATAAAGCCCTACACTTTCAGTGATACCTTCTATAGGAATTGCTCTACCAGATACCACCGTTCCCACGATTGTTTGATCATCTTGTGTATAAGCTTGTACTACTTTATGCCAGGAAAATTGAAGCAAGGCATTGAAAGTAACCCCCACATGCTGAGCAAACTCTTTCAAATATTTATACTCTTCGCTTTTTAAAACCACACTCACATTGCAAGGCTTAGCCACTACCTGAAACTTTTCCAAGTCTGTGTAAGTGCTAAGTAATGCATTAATATCATTCGGATGCTCAATCTGTCTTACTTTCATCCTCCAATAAGCATTGCCCTTACTTTGATGTTTTACAATATAATTTTGGGCACGATAATAGGCTGTATCACGTATAATTTTTGGTAATTGCCCCCTCGTCAATTGATGGTAAATATCCTGTATCTTCTGTACTAAAATAGTTTCACTCCAGCCATCAGTAATACTGTGGTGCTCACTTTTTAAGATAGTAAAGTGCCTGTCAGCTTGCTTAATAATATGCAATCTAAATAGGCCAGGCTGCTCTAAGTTAAATTTTTCCTTACGGTCTTGCTTTTGAATCAATGCAATAGCATCCGGCTTATCATCGACCTCACTCAAATCATGCTCTGTACAATCAAGCTGAGCAGACTTAGTAATAACCTGAATTAGCTCTTCTTCCCAGTTAAAACATAACCTGAGTGAAGGATAAGTTTCTATGGCAACTTCCCAAGCTTTTCGGTACAGCTCTATGTCTAGTACATCATAATAATCCAACAATATTTGCACTCGGTAGGCATCATCCTCTGGGTGTGCTAGAGCATGATAAATCAAGCCTTGCTGCAAATTTGTTGCTCGATATAAGGCTTCTACGTTATAACGTTTTTGCAGTTTCGCTAAAAGCGCATCTGAAATATTTAGCAAAGAAAAGTCGTGGACTGTAGAGCTCTGCTCTCTCAATATCGGCAGAGGCATACCATCACGATGTTTTGTCATTTCATTCGCTAAGCGCTCGATATTGCCATACTCAAAAAGATCTTTAACTGTGCACTCAATCCCTTCTCTACGCATCATAGAGACTAGTTGAATACTTAAAATGGAGTCACCACCCAACGTAAAAAAGTTATCTTTTATACCAACTCGCTCTAACTTCAGTAACTGCTGCCAAATGGAGCACAGCTTCTCTTCAAGCTCTGTGCATGGCGCTACATAGGCTAAATCATTCAAGGTAAAATCAGGATCAGGCAATTCTGCTCGATTGAGCTTACCATTTTTAGTCAGAGGAAATAGCTCGAGCCTTATAAAATACCTAGGTACCATATAATTAGGAAGTATATCCAATAAATAGCCTTTCAAACTACTACGTGAGATTGCTTCGTCTGAAAGATAATAGGCAATTAAATATTGCCTTTCTTCATTCTGTCTTAACAAAACGATACATCGCTTAATCCCCTGGTAACCAAGTAAAACATTCTCAATTTCACTGCACTCAATTCGGAGTCCACGGATATTTATCTGAGCATCATTGCGACCAATATATTCCAAATTTCCATCAGGCAACCAACGCACTAAATCACCGGTTTTATAAAGTCGGTCATTTTCTTTATTACGCGATACTTCAAGTGCAAATGGATTTTCTATAAAGTGCTCTTGTGTTTGTTTAGGTTTATTCAAATATGCACGTGCAAGCCCAACTCCGCCAAGATACAACTCACCAGTCGTCCCAATAGGAACTGGTGAGTAACGTTCATCTAAAACATAGACTTGGATATTTTGAATAGGTTTGCCAATATACATGTGATCATCTTTATAGTCATAAGCAGTCACTGCAATGGAAGCTTCTGTTGGGCCATATAAATTATGTAGTTTAAGTGCACAATGGCTTAGTCTTTTTGCTTTCTGGGCAAGAGCAACCGGGAAATCCTCGCCTATACAAATAATATGCCTCAAGGCTGAAGGCATTTTATAGTTTTCCAGTTCCAAGTAATCAATAAAAGCTGTTAACATACTTGGAACAAAATGTACCATAGTAACGTTTTGGCTTATCATGAGCTCATATAAATACGGACTGTTGGTATGATGTTCTGGCCTGGTCATAACAACTGTGGCTCCGTAACAAATTGGCCACAAGATTTCTAGGACTGAAACATCAAAAGAGTATGGCGTTTTCTGTAAGATCATATCCCCTCTAACCACAGGATATGTCTTCTGCATCCAGTCAATTTGGTTGACTATCCCCCTATGCTGCAGTGCTACTCCTTTAGGTCGGCCAGTACTCCCAGAGGTATACATGACGTATATTAAATCTTCAGATAGATTCATTGGTTTTAAATTACCCTGATTATAAGCTGCAAACCTATCTTCGCAATCAATATATGTAATATCTATCGAATTTGATGGCACTGTCTCAAGCAACTGCTGTCCAAAGTGTTCTTGAGTTAGTAATAATTCCACCTTCGTATCCGCAAGCACATACCGTATTCTTTCCCTAGGATGTTCAGGCTCTATCGGTACATAAGCACCTCCGGCTTTCAAAACGCCTAATATAGCTACAACCAGCTCTACTGAACGCTGAAGATACAAGGCAATCAGTGTATCCGGCTCTAACCGTTGTCCCTTATTCTCGTAATACGTACGAATAAAGTGAGCAAGTTGATTCGAGCGTTGATTCAGCACCCGATAGCTCACAGATTCCGTTTCAAAAACTAATGCTGAATGATTAGGCGTTTTTTCAACTTGTGCTTCAAATAATTGGTAGGCCATTTCGTGTCTGGGATAAGAAGCATCCGTCTGATTCCAATCATAGAGTACTTGCTGGTACTCGGAAGGTAAAATGGCTGGATCTGCTTTGGCTGTCTTTGCTGAGCAATCTAAATAATAACTTATATAATCAAGTAGCCTTTTCCCTGTTTCAGGCTGTATAAAACTGGTATTAGATTGAATAACTAGCGTGAAATTGTTTGTACTCCTTGAAACTTGTAAATAAAGAGGAAGTGAAGTCTCCTCAAACTGGTACTGTGACTCCCACATATTTGTCCGAGAGTCCAGTACTTTTTCATAGGGCAAGTCACTCGTATGCAGGTGAGTATAATCAAACACACAGGTATATAGATCTGCATTGTCTTTAGTATCTGATTTAATTTTTCCATAGGGATATAACTTATACGCTTCTAGCTTAGTACGTTGCTTGACCAACTTCTTGATAAAGCTATCTATATCATCATAGTGTTCTTTTAATACCTCAATCCTTAGCGGCACAGTATTTAAGTGTAATCCAAATACTTTTTCCCCACCTGCTTGCTGAAGGCGATTGTTCATAACAAGTCCTACAACTAAATCTTTTTGATTCAAGAACTTTGACAAACTGAGAAGATAAGCCGTTAAAAATAAAATATCCGGCGAAACCGAGCTATTTTTAGCGTGTTTCAATACTTCTAACGTGCTGGCATGAGTAATTATCTTACTCAAAGAAAAATTATATCTATCACCTGGAGCAGCGTTGCTCATGGTAAGATTCGGCTGCGTCATCCTATAATCTTCTAAATAACTTACCCAGAAATTACGATAAAAGTCTTGATGAAGCGCTTCTAACTCTTGCTCTATAAATAACTGATAAACTGGGATATCTTGCTCACTGGAGTCAGGACTTCCCTGATAGGCACGAACAAACTCAGCCAGTAGAGCTGCCTCACTCCAACCATCAGCTATAGCATGATGAAAGGAAAGCGCTAAAGTGAAGTGATGCTCCTTAATGTTAAATATAAATAATCTAAATAATCCTGGCGAATCTATAGAAATTGCATTATTTTTTTCTTTTACAACAAAATCATTAATATCCAAGTCGTACGGCAATACATTAACGTAATCCTGTAAATTAATTGCTTTAAGCTGAATAGCGATATAACCATATCGGATATTTTCATTGAAGCAGGTTCTCAGTACTGGATGCTTGAAAACTAACTTGTTGAAACAATTTAAAAAATCTTTCTCATGAAATGCTAAATGCATTTCATAAATGGAGACCTCATGGTAAGCACTATAGTTAGGGCTTTTTAATGACTCCAAAATCATACCCATCTGTAAATAGCTAGCCGGATAAATATCCTCAATCACATAATCTGCATATCTATCTGAGCTCAAAATAGCCCGCTTTATATCCTCATCAATCAATTGGTATGGTGCATAAACGCTGTCTACCCAATGTTGTTGTTTATTTACATGTTCAATCAGTTTAAAAATACTCCGGTGCAAGAAAATATCATAAACAGAAACATTAAAATCAATAGATTGCATCCTCCCTACAACTTGAATCGCCGAGATAGAGTTTCCACCAATCTGAAAAAAATCATCGCATACACCAACGGCATCAATGGCTAATACCTCTTGCCAGAGCGCACATAATTCTATCTCTAGGTTTGTTTTAGGTGCTACAAACTCAGCTATTGTATTACGCTCTGGCCTAGGAAGAGCTTTTACATCAAGCTTCCCATTAGCAGTTAACGGCCACTCTTCTAATAATAAATAATCATCTGGCAACATATAACCAGGTAAGCATCGCTTTAACTTCACCTTCAGTGTATCAATATATCCCATACCAGTAGGCTGGGTTTCCCCTCTAACCTCATCACCTGCCATCATTTTTCCAAGTGCCATTACATATACCACACCATCAGATACTGTATGCCCTATCGTTGCATAAGTTATTCCATGATATGGTTCTAAATCTAGTGCACAGCTTCCGAGGTTTAATTCTTGCCAATGACTCTGTAGACGTTGTACTTCAAAACCAGCCTGTATCCAAGCTTGTATCTCACCTACTCCCTCCCAAAAAATAAGGGCTTCGGCTGACTCCAAAATTTGTCCAACTTCAATATTAGTTTGTAGCATCAAGGATTGGGCATCTAAATCGAAAGAATGACTTCCTCCTTGAAACAAACGCCCCTCTTTATACAACACAGAAGTTTCCAGTTTACATAAACAAGACATATTACTGTGTGCCTGGGGTTCGCCCAGCTCTAGGTATGCCATTCGCCGATAGGCGCTTTCATCATGCACATCTAACGGTTCATCTAAAATAAGTCGATACGAAATATTCCTTTCATCTAAGGCTGCTGTCACTTGAAAAAGCATGTGCCCCAGCTCTAAGTAGGAAAACCAGCACTGCCTTTTGTATAAAGGTTCTATTGCGGATCGGTAGTTTACAAACTCAATTCTAGGAAACAAGCCAAGCACATTATGATGTACTAAGTGAAAGGTATGTAAAGTCGGATGAAAGTAATAATATCCAGCGCAAAGATCTCCCATCTCAAATGGAAGATATAAGTAAGACTGTATGGCATAAGTACTTCCAGCCGACGGATACAAGTATTTGGGCAATACTTTATCGGACAGTTGCATAGCACTTAATGGTGAAAACAACCATGGGAGGTCTACTGCTTCCAGTCTACGCTTTGGCTGAGAGAATTTCGACACTATCCGTGTCGGCAACAACTGGTTTGCAGCCGGTAGCTGACCACGAGCAAACCGTCTATAGCTCTTATAACGTTGATATAACTTTTTATCCTGAAGAATTGAAAGTTTATAAGTATGCTCTAAATCACATCGAACTCCATGTACTTCAAGTCTAAACTTCTCTTCATCAAACCCTTCAAAATAATGTGAACAAAAAGCCTTAGAAACTAAATACGCTACCAGACGACTGTTATCGTGCAACCGAACTGAAGCATCTTCAAGATCCCCATTTATAATAAGTTTTTTTGCAATCTCTTCTAATTCAACACGATATCCATTCCTTTTTACTTGACTGTCATATCGTCCTTGAAAAACTATGTATCCATCTGCATGCCAAAGCCCAATATCTCCAGTCTTGTATAAGCGCCCTAAACTCGGATGCTCTATAAAATGAGCATTTGTCTTTTCTTCGTTTCCCCAGTATCCCAAAGCAAGCCCTAGCCCACCTAAATAAATATCACCTAAAACACCTACAGGGCAGTGACTTAATGCTTGATTTAAAATATATACTTTCTGGTTGGGCATTGCTTGACCATATGGAATAGATGTCCACTCAGACTCTATCGACTTCACCTCATACCAAATAGACCAAATAGAACCTTCCGTTGCCCCACCAAGACTTATTACCGCCATATCCGGATTATGGGCTTTAATCTGAGAAGGTAGATTAATTGGAATCCAATCCCCACTTAATAAAACCAGCCTTAATGTGCTCAAGTCACGTAGATTGATATCTACATAATCCAAAAATAATCGCATCAGCTGTGGCACGCTATTCCAAATAGTAACCTGATAGCGCGTTATCAGGTGATACCAGTGAGCAGGCTCTTTTACATGCTCTTGATCAGGAAAAACAATCACTCCGCCTGACATGAGCATCCCAAAAATGTCATAAATTGCTAAGTCAAAACTAAGCTCCGACAAGGCCAAAACTTTATCTTCGGGAGTTACTCTAAACTTCTCATTCACCGCCTGCAAAGTGTTTACAACACTGTAGTGAGAAATACTCACACCTTTAGGCTTCCCAGTACTTCCAGAAGTAAAAATGACATAAGCAAGATCATTTGGCTCAGGCTGCTTTAAGTTAAACAAAGTACTGAGCTTAGCTTCGCTTTCTAAGCATGTTCTAATACGTACCAAGTTATAACGCTCGCTTAAAAGCGAAGCTTTAACCATTTCATATCCTGCTTCTGAAATTAAAATGGTCTGAACGCCCCCTTCCTGTAATATTTCTTTCAAACGAGCAATGGGCCAATCCATACTTAATGGCAAAAAAGCCATGCTTGCTTTCATGATTCCAAGTGTTGCAATAACCTGTAGATGACCCTTCTCACACAACACCGCAACCAGTTTCTCTTTCTGCTCAATCAAAAAAGCCAAATGAGCTGCAATAGATGCGCTTGCAGTTTGTATATCAGCATAAGAGTATTTACCGTTACTATCGATTACCGCTATCTGGTTCGAAGCCAGGCTACAACTTTCAACGAGGGTTTTATTTCCTTTTTGCAAAGGAATTGACGCCTGATTAGCCTTTTTAATAACTGTAGTATCTCGAGCGCACAGCTCAATCTCCGGAAAAGCTTGCTCCCAATTTGCAGCAGAAATATATTCAATTAGCTCAATATAGCAATTAAATAAATGGGTAATAAATGAGCTATCCAGCAAAGAGTCAACATAATACCAATCGACCTTTAAGCACCCATTTTGTTCCCGTAATATATTATCTAAAATACACTGCGAAGTCTGAGCCGACTCATACACACACCCACTAAATGTATTATTCAACAATACTTTTTCACTTGAGGTGAGACCGATTGCACTCGTAAAAACATAGGGCGCAACAATGTACTCAGGTGGATATCCATGATATTTTTTAATTGCTCTCGCAACTTCAGTACCAGAAAATAAACGATGCTCTAAGTCCTCCCATAACTCAGATTGTTTTGTCTGAAAACAATTAAGCATCGAAGATTTTGTTTGATTAAAAAATGCAAACAACTCTAGTGTCGTAAAATCACCAACCAATTGCTCTATATCGGGATGGACCGGGTCTCTATTAAATAAAGTGATATTTAACAAAATATCTTGTTGTTTACTAAACCGGGATAAGACAATCCCATACAGCACCAGTAAGATAGTTGTAGGGCTAATATTTTTCTGATTTGCTTGTGATTTAAGCGCCACCCAAGTCTTTTGAGAGATCACTTGGCTCATTGAACTAAATTGTACTTTTTTGACCGATGAAACTACTTCACAAAGCGGTAGTTTGGGTGCGCTCGGCATATTCGGAAGCTTAGAGCGCCAATAAGCTTGCGCTTTCAGATAAGCTGGACTTGACTTCATAGAAAGCTCGTACAGCGCATAATCTCTGAATGATACCTCTAAACCTTTGGGGTAGCGCCCCTGATAGTAGCTTGTTAAGTCAGACAAGATGATATTCAAACTGTATACATCTGCAATCATGGCATCCAAACTAATATGCAAATATTGCTTTGCTTTCAAGTTAGAAACTTTAACATCAAACAAAGGATAACAAGCTGGATCAAACACTTGATGAGACATATTGGCTCTTGCCTGACCATGCTGAACCAAATCAATTTTATAGTAAGGAACAGTTTTTAAAATATGCTGCTGATTATTATGAAAAACTAGGCGTAAAGCCGAGTGTCTCTCAATCACCTTATTCCAAGCTTTCTCTAGTACATCTCTATCCAGCTTTTCAAACCCAAATTCCATATATATGTGTGTTGATATACCGCCCAAAGTCCAAAATTTCTCTCGACCAATTAAATAGCTTGCTTGAACTTCTGTCAGTGGAAAATCCAAGAACAAATTTTGAGGTTCTGCCCGAAAACGACTATCTGCTGTCGTATTATGTTTATTTGTCATGTTCTGCGTGCGCTTTGACTCAACATAACTAGCCAAATCATGCAGCTCCAAATGTTCTAAAAACTCCTTAATTTTTAGGTACACACCATATTTTTTGCGAATAGATCTCACAATAGTGGTAAACAGCAGGGAGTGCCCACCAAGATGTAGAAAATGACTTGTTTTAGTTAACTTCTTATCACCCGTCTTCAGCACCTTCTGCCACAAACTTGCAATAAACAACTCTACATCACTCGTTAAACTGGTTTCGGGTAAACCTAGCTTATCGTCTAAAAAATTAGACTCTACTGCCACGCTCTTGTGCACTGATAAAAGTTTACGATCTATTTTCCCTGAACGTGTTAGTGGAAATTTATTCAAATGAACATAACTATTTGGAATCATGTATTCAGGCACGAACCGAGACATATATTCCTTTAATGTCGCTATTTGAAAAACACTTTCACCCGTGTAAAATGCAACTAAGTATGATGTGTCACCCTCATTTTGCTGTAACACTACACATTGCTTAATACCTTTGTAGCGCCCTAGAATAATTTCTATTTCAATGAGTTCAACTCTATGTCCCCTAATTTTTACTTGGGTATCATTACGGCCAAGATACTCAATATTTCCACACGATAATTTGCGTACTAAATCACCAGTTTTATACAATCTGCTCCCGTCATTTAAAAATGGATTTGGTAGAAAATGCTCTTTTGTTAATTTAGGCTGGTTTAAATAGCCTCGAGCAAGGCCTATTCCACCGATATACAACTCACCAATTACATGAGCTAAATCGATTTGGTTTTGCTCTGAATCTAGAATATAGGCCTGCTCCCCTTGAAGCGGTGTACCAATAATTTGTTTATCTTGCACGTCATCTATAAGATAGCTTGTACTCCAAATAGTTGTCTCTGTTGGACCATATACATTAACTACATCCTGAGCATTTTCTTTTAACTTCTTTAACAACGAAATTTCTGCAGGCTCTCCTCCCACAAGACAAGTCACAGTTTTTAATTTACGTTCAGAAAAAATTTCTAATAAATCATTCCAAACAGAAGGTGTCTGTTGTATTAAATCAATAGGATACTTACAGGGCCTACGCATGAAAAATTTTTTTGACGCAAATTAAAAGGTGTTTAACCGACATGGAGTTTTTCCTCATTAGGCTTTTGATTGATTGGCCTGGTTTTTGTTTGCATTTCTGAAGGCCATTCAAAGCCCACTTTCTT
>JASBUZ010000040.1 GCA_030147635.1 Gammaproteobacteria bacterium | reverse complement strand
GTTTTCAAGGGATCAGCGTCTTAATTATCAATGCGCAGGCACAAGTGGTTACAAATATTATTGATAGACAAAAAATTATCCTTAATTGCCTGGGAAAATCCTACTGGGAGTTTTATTCATGACTTTATTGCGGAACATGGGGCAGAAGAAACAGAACGAGACCAAGTCATTAAAACGTTTATGGACATGAGAGATAAGCTCCTGTTCATCGAAAAAGATTTTAAATCTTTTTTAGAGGAGCCTGAAAAAACTAGCATTACCCAAAAAATAGAAGCTCTAATTGAAAACCTCCAAGCCACCAAAAATGCTTATATTTCAGAAGCTCCAGAGCAAAAAATAAATCTCGATGAGCTCAAGCAACGCTGGGGGAAGGCCATTGAATCTCATATGACGGACATTGAGAAAAATATTGATATCACTGATGTAATTTATCACCGAATCCATCAAGCGATACAAGTTTTCTTAAAATGGTCTGAAAAAATGCTACATCAACTGGGCGTATTCTCTGAGCCTCCGAGCAAAACACCTAAGAAAAACCCTTGGATTAAAGAAGGACAAAATACGGCAAAAAATGCCGAAGAAATTAGAGGATTTGAAAAAGACCTTGAACCACCGGAAGAGAAACTCAGACCACCTATAAAATAGACTTAAACCATCTCGATTTGGTGAGGTGCGCACACTTCTCCCTGAATAAAGTGTGTTTCGATAATATCATCGATATCTTCAGTCGAACTGTAGGTATACCAAATGCCTTCCGGATAGACCACAAGACAGGGCCCAAGACTACAACGCCCAAGGCAACCTGATTTACTCACGCGAATTTTACCAGGCCCACTTAAGTCTCGTTTTTTGAGCGCTTTTTTCAGGTAATCAAAATACACTTCACCACCGGTATTTGCACAGCAGGTTTTACCGGGTTTCTTTTGGTTAGTACAGACAAAAATATGTTGCTTGTAGTATGGCGTCCCTTCCGTCTCCATCATCCACCATCCCGTACTTGCACAGAAAATGCTTTGTCAAGCGCTTCAATTACTGCTTGCACCAAAGGCGTAATATCTTGCTCGGTCAGTGTGCGTGCGGCATCTTGGAAAATAAGTGCAATTGCCAAACTTTTCTTACCCTCTGGCACTTGCTCGCCCATGTATTGATCAAACAAGTGGAAAGCTTGCAGCGAATCAGAAATATTCGATGTAGCCTCTCGTACAGTCGCTTCAATTTCGCCCGCAGTCAGTCCTTCATCCACCAGTAAAGACAAATCTCGTCGCACCTGTGGGTATTTAGAGATAGACTGGTACTGAACCTTGTCGTTTGGCTGCAGTGCATCAAGCGCGACTTCAAACAACATCACCTCGTCCGTTAAGTCGAACGACTCCGCAAGTGCTGGATGTAATACGCCAATCCAGCCGATGGCTCGCTCGTCCAAGTACAGCCGTGCTGACTTTCCTGGGTGCAATGCTGGCATAGTCTCTGGCACAAAGCGAACTGTATGCTGTGCATCAGCAAACAAAGCTTCTACATCCGCTTTCATATCAAAGAAATCGTATTGACGGGTTGGCTCACACCAATTTAATGTGCCGGTCTCTCCCATCATCAAACCCGCAAGAGATGCACGCTCATGGAGTTTGCCTGCTTGCATCTCAAAAACAACACCAGACTCAAAGCATTTCATGACGTCTTTTTGTCGTGACACGTTTTGAATGAGGGCGGCAATCAAGCCAGGCCACAAAGATACGCGCATTTCTGAAAGTTCAGGTGATAAGGGATTCAATAACGCAAGCTTCTCGGTCTCAGGGTAAAACACTGACTGCAAAATAGGATCGACAAAACTATAACTAATAACTTCATGATAGCCACGCGCTTTTAGGGTACGTGATGCGGTGTGTGCAGTTTGGTGCGATTGGCTGAGTGTACCCTCACGAAACACTCCAAAAGAAGGTTTAGGTGTGAGTTTGTCATAGCCATACAATCGTGCAATTTCTTCAACCAAGTCGACTTCTAGCGCTAAATCAAAACGATGGCTTGGTACTTTCACGTCCCAAGTCTCGCCTTCGGCTACAACCGTCATGCCGAGTCGCTGCAGCATTGATTGCATCTCGTCATGTGGCACATCAAGACCGGTGAGCTCAAGCACGCGCGCAGGATTAAAAACAATATGAACTTCTGGCAAATAATCTTCTGTATGTTCCCACACCACAGGGCCTGCTTCACCGCCTGCAATATCGATTAGAAGCGCAGCAGCACGCTCTATCATCTCTCGGTGCAGCGCTGGGTCAACGCCTCGCTCAAAGCGCTGAGACGCATCGGTACACAACCCATGAGCTCTCGCCACACCGGCAATGCAATGAGGCGCAAAAAAAGCACTCTCAAGCAGCACATCAGTGGTTTCATCGCCAACGGCACTGGCGTCACCTCCCATCACACCTGCAATCGCAAGTGGGCCTTGGTCATCAGTGATTAAAAGCACATGATTATCAAAGCTGACTTCTTGACCGTCTAGCAAAGTAAGCTTTTCACCTTGCTCGCTCATACGAACTTGTACATGGCCTGAAACCCGAGCGGCATCAAAAGCATGTAGTGGCTGGCCAAATTCAAGCATAATGTACTGTGTGACATCAACTGCTGGACGAATTGGACGAACGCCACCTCGACGTAATCGCTCTTTCATCCACAGTGGGGTCTCAGCTGCAGGATTAATCCCTCGCACTAAGCGCAGTGCATAGCCCGGACATGCAGTCTTCTCTTTGATATTAGCCTGAATGGTATCGTTGATGCTTGACTCAACAGAGGCAACTTTCGGTGCGGTGAACTCAGCCTGTGTTAAAGCAGAGACTTCACGTGCCACCCCGCGCATACTAAAGCAATCTGCGCGATTGGGGGTCAGCTCAATCATAAAGATATTATCGTTGAGCGATAAATACTCTTCGATAGGTGTGCCAATAGGCGCAGCATTGGGCAACTCTAAAATCCCTTCAGAAGACTCTTCAAGTCCAAGCTCGCTTGAAGAGCAAATCATGCCTTGGGATAACTCACCACGGAGTGCCGCTTCTTTAATCTGGATATCGCCCGGAAGTGTTGCCCCTGGACGTGCTAAAGCAACTTTCAAGTTCGCTCGTACGTTTGATGCACCACAGACGATTTGTACAGGCTCAGCTTCGCCAACATCGACTTTACAAATCGTGAGCTTATCTGCCTTGGGATGTGCGGAAGTTTCAATGACATGTGCAACCGTCACCTGTGTGAATGCTCCGGCAGCTGGGCTTACTTCATCAACCTCAAGCCCCGCCATGGTTAACTTTTCGGCAAGGTCTGCACCTTTCAAAGGGGTATTAACCCACTCAGAGAGCCAAGACTCACTCACTTTCATTGGCGTATCCTAAATTAAAACTGCTTTAAAAAGTTTAAATCGTGCTCGAACATCATGCGTAGATCATCAATGCCAAAATAAAGCATAGCAAGTCTGTCAATGCCGAGCCCGAAAGCCCATCCCTGATATGCTTCAGGCGATAAGTTCACGGCTTCTAATACATTAGGGTGCACCATGCCGCACCCGAGCACTTCAAGCCAGCCAGTAAAACCACAGACGCGACAGCCTTTGCCATCACACGCTGTACATGCAATATCAACTTCTGCTGAAGGTTCTGTAAACGGGAAATAAGAAGGTCGAAAACGAACGTCTACTGACTGTTCAAAAAAGAAAGTAAAAAAATCTTGTAGTACACCCTTTAAGCTCGCCAAGGTCACTTTCTGACTGACTTCATCAATCAATAAACCTTCCAACTGATGAAACATAGGTGTATGTGTAACATCTGAGTCACGACGATATACACGTCCCGGCGCAATCAAACGAAAAGGCGGCTTGCCACCAGACTGCATCGCTCGAATTTGCAAAGGCGAGGTATGCGTTCTCAGAAGCCTGCCATCCCCAAAATAAAATGTATCGTGCATCGCACGTGCGGGATGATGCTCTGGAATATTTAAAGCTTCGAAGTTGTAATGTTCTGTTTCAACTTCTGGCCCATCTAATACATCGAATCCAAGTCGTGAAAAATAATCGACAATTCTGTCACGCACTTGGGTAATCGGATGCAAAGTGCCAGTATTAACGTATCGTCCAGGTAAAGTGACATCAATACGCTCGCTGGCAAGCTTTGCTTCCAACTCAGACGCTTTCAGTGCTTCATTTTTTTCATCGATTCGCGCAACAATATTGCGCTTCACTTGGTTGACGGCCTGGCCTACTTTAGGTTTTTCTGCAGGCGGCAAAGCGGAAACCCCTTTTAAAATGTCGGTTAGCTTCCCTTTTTTACCTAAAAAGTCGACTCGGACAGCTTCAAGGGCATCAAGGCGCTCAGCCAACTCAATGGCTTCAAGCGCCTCCTGTTCTAAGGTCGTGATGTCATCTAACATGCGTTATAGGCCCAAAGCCTCTTTCGCACGTGTTGCGAGTGCCGCAAATGCTGGTTTGTCATGTACTGCCATGTCAGCAAGTACTTTTCTGTCCAGCTCAACATCCGCTTTCTTAAGACCATCAATAAATCGGCTGTAAGATAACCCGCTCACACGCGCTTCAGCGTTGATTCGAGCAATCCATAGTGAGCGAAATTGGCGTTTTTTCTGACGACGGTCACGGTAGGCGTACTGACCTGCTTTAATAACTGCTTGCTTGGCTACGCGATAAACACGACTCCGTGCACCGTAGTAACCTTTCGCTTGTTTTAAAACTTTTTTGTGACGTGCTTTCGCTGTCACACCGCGTTTAACTCTTGGCATAATTCATTCTCCCCTTAACTACCTTGCAACATACGCTTTGCCAAACGAGCATCACATGCTTTCAGTTTGGTTGCGCTCACACGTGCATGACGCTTTTTCTTCGTTGGATGCTTGGTGAGAATGTGATTTCGGTTTGCCCCTCGGCGTGTAACTTGTCCATTGGGCTTTCTGCGAAAGCGTTTGGCCGCTCCGCTATGTGACTTTAATTTTGGCATAACTCTTGTAACTCCGCATTCAATATCATTCTTCAATCATACGCCCCCTCCTACGCCCTGCAGCTTGTCCGCAGGGTCCACAAACTCCTGGATGCCTCGGACAAGCCGAGGCACGTAGGGGCAAGTAGCCTCTAGTATGACCGCAATTATTTCTTTTTGGGTGCGAGCACCATCAATAACTGCCGCCCTTCTCGCTTCGCATGCTGCTCAACCACTGCAAATTCTGCCGTGTCTTCTTGCACGCGCGTGAGAATGCGCATACCCAGTTCTTGATGCGCCATTTCGCGCCCTCTAAATCGAAGGGTAACTTTTACCTTATCCCCATTCGACAGGAAACGTGTCAGGTTGCGTAGCTTGACCTGATAATCTCCCTCTTCCGTCGTTGGACGGAACTTGACTTCCTTGATTTGCACATGTTTTTGCTTTTTACGAGCTTCAGCTTGTTTTTTGCTGATCTCAAACAAAAACTTTCCATAATCCATCACGCGACAGACAGGCGGTTTAGCTGTTGGCGAAATTTCAACAAGATCAAGTCCACTTTCATCGGCAATATGCAAGGCTTCTTTTAAAGAAACAATACCTGCTTGTTCACCATTTTCATCGATTAAACGAACTTCAGGAACCCTGATTTGCTCATTGATTCTCGCGCGATCAATTTCACGCTTGACTGGTGCGCTAATGGTTTTATCCTCCAATTGGTTCTACACGACTCTTCGCGTTTATTTCTTCGGAAAGCCTTTCACAAAATGCGTCAATCGTCATTTGCCCCAAGTCGGTGCCATCACGAGAGCGAACACTCACAAGGTTTCCTTCTACTTCTTTATCCCCTACCACAACAAGGTACGGAACTTTTTGTAAAGTATGCTCGCGAATTTTAAAGCCTATCTTCTCATTTCTCAAGTCAAAATTTGCACGAATGTGGTTTTTTTGCAAAATTTCATACATTTTTGCACCATATTCGTGTTGTTTTTCACTAATTGTCATTAAAACGACTTGGGTTGGTGCTAACCAAAGCGGCATTTTCCCAGCATAATGTTCGATTAAAATCCCCATAAAGCGCTCAAACGTGCCAAGAATCGCCCGGTGAATCATCACCGGCATTTGCTTGGAACCATCTTCAGCAATAAATTGGGCATCCAGACGCTCAGGCATAGAAAAGTCAACCTGGAAAGTGCCACACTGCCAAATACGACCGAGTGAGTCAGCAAGCGAACACTCAATTTTAGGTCCATAAAATGCGCCCTCACCTGGCGCGTCTTCCCACTCAATCTCGTGCTCACGCATCGCATTAGCAAGGGCTGTTTCGGCCTTGTCCCACACAGCATCACTTCCAACACGCTTTTCCGGCCTAAGCGCGAGCCGGTAAGTCATACTATCAAATCCAAAATCAGCATAAACGGACTGAACTAGACCGAGTAACGTTGCAATTTCAGATTGAATTTGCTCTTCAGTACAGAAAATATGACCATCATCTTGCACAAAATTTCGAACCCGCATTAATCCATGCAAAGCACCTGAAGGCTCACAACGATGACAGTTACCAAACTCTGCGTAACGTAATGGTAAGTCACGATAGCTTTTTAGGCCTTGGTTATACACTTGAACATGGCATGGGCAATTCATAGGTTTAACCGCATAACTTCGATTTTCTGTCTCGGTTAAAAACATGTTCTCACGAAAGTTTTCCCAGTGCCCTGACTTCTCCCAAAGGATTTTATCTACGAGCTGTGGTGTTCGAATTTCTTCGTAATTCAGCTCCGCCAATCGCTCGCGAATATACTTTTGCAAGACTTGATAGATGGCCCAACCTTTGGCATGCCAAAACACCATCCCAGGTGCAATATCCTGGAAATGAAATAAATCGAGCGCCTTACCAATTTTTCGGTGATCGCGCTTTTCTGCTTCTTCAATTCGGAACAAATATGCTTTTAAGGCCTTCTTATCAGTCCACGCGGTACCATAAATACGCTGAAGCATCGCATTATTAGAATCCCCACGCCAGTATGCACCTGCAAGCTTGGTCAATTTAAATGCTTTCAAAAAGCCGGTAGACGGCACATGCGGGCCACGGCATAAGTCTTCGAAGTCACCTTGCCTATAGAGTGAGAGTACTTCTCCCTCAGGAATATCTCGAATAATTTCCGCTTTATAACGCTCGCCCAGCTCTTCAAAATACGCAATTGCCTCATCTCGAGGTAACTCTCGACGCACTAATGGAATATCTTCTTTGGCAAGTGCGTGCATTTTTTCTTCGATGCGTACTAAGTCATCAGGTGTAAAAGGCCTGTCGAAGGCAAAATCATAATAAAAACCATCGTCAATTACGGGGCCAATCGTCACTTGTGCTTTAGGAAAAAGTGACTGCACTGCTTGTGCCAATAAGTGCGCTGTTGAATGGCGAATCACCTCAAGTGCCTCAGGAGATTTTTCTGTTACGATAGCCAACTTGCAGTCTTTGGTGATGGTGTAGCTTGTATCCACCAAAGAACCATCTACATATGCAGCAAGTGCTGCTTTCGCAAGACCTGCTCCAATCGTGTGTGCAACTTCATATGCGGTAACGGGCTTATCGAACGGAAGTTCTTTTCCGTCTGGCAGGGTGACTGTTAGCATGTTGAATTCTCATCAAATCGGATGGTAGGCACGAGTGGGATCGAACCACCGACCACCACCATGTCAAGGTGGTGCTCTACCACTGAGCTACGTGCCTGTATCGACAGGCGGTGATTATAACGAAGCACGCACGCTTTCGCAATGCGCATAGAATCTTTTAAGCTGCATTCAGCGCAAAAATTAACAGCCCGCCATTTTGTGTCGGAATCCCCTTCACCGCACCAGTACCGCCAAATGGGCTAGTGCGACTCACTGTCAGGCCCACCCCATGGCTATAAATACCTTGGTAAGCAATCGCAATGCTTGAGCTTGGGGAAAGTGACTTACTCACCCCAAGCTGCACCTCAGGATTAATTTCCACCTTAGGATTAATCGTGTCTCTATCGAAGTGCATTTGCCGGTAAGCCATACCAGCCTTGACAAATGCGTCCGTATGTTTAGTAAACGCTAAGTCTATAGGCGTTCGTGCTGTGCCAAGCACATCAAAGAACGTGCTAATCACAGCTTGCACTGGCCCGCCACCGAGTATATCGCGCTGCTCTCCTGTCATGAGTAAGCGAGAATTTAAACCGGTTTGCACCCCCACCTCAATGCCAAAAACAGCCGCTTGGTGATAAAACAAATCGCGGGAGCCTGCAATCCGCTCAATGGCAACATTCTTATCCACCATATCGTCATAGTTTACATAGCCAAGAGTCGCAAAAAAATGCCATGGAAATGCCTCTGGATCGTCTCCTACTTGGCCTGCCAAGGCACTCATGCACCCCAAAAGCATGATGCTCATTATCAACTTCTTCATTGCTATCCCAACCATCCAGTCCCTATGAAGCCCCACTCAACATAACACTGTTTAACTTTTTAAAAAAGTCGTAGAATGGGCAAGAATTTCACCTATATTAGACATCATGATATTGCATTACATTTTTCTCTTAGGCATCTCGGTTGAAGCTGTCAGTGGCGCGATTGCGGCGGGTCGAAAACGCATGGACTTTTTTGGAGTAATCTTTATCGGATGTGTGGCAGGGCTTGGCGGCGGCACCGTGCGAGACATCGTTTTTAATACGCACCCAATTTCCTGGGTCGCACATCCACATTATTTGCTCTACACGTCAGGCTTTGCTCTGCTGACAATATGTATCCCTGCAGAACTAACCAGAGTCACCAAGCTCTTTTTAGTACTCGATGCTTTGGGGCTTGCCGCCTTTACCATTATTGGCACGCAGCGCTTACTCACCTACGATATGCCCGAAACAGTTGCTATTCTTGGCGGATTAACCACGGGAATTTCGGGGGGCATGCTCCGTGATATTTTATGTAACGATATTCCGCTGGTGCTCAGAAGTGAGCTATATGCCTTAATTGCACTGATGGGTGCCATTCTTTACGTGATACTGGTTCACTTTCAAGTGCCAAGTCATATCAGTATAATTGCAACAGTCGCGTTTATTTTCTTCACACGACTACTAGCCATCTGGCTACATATTGAAGTGCCTAAGTTTAACTATTCAGAAAGCTTGAAAACTAGGAAAAACCGCTGGAAAGACAGACAACACTATGATGGGTAAGCGTCATATGCCAATCGGCACATGACGCAAACAACTCAAGCTTCTTCCAAGGCTTCCGCTTCGTAGCGCTTGACGCTCTCCATAATTTCACGCCGTGCTGCATCGGGACCTGCCCAACCATCAACTTTCACCCACTTGCCTTCTTCTAGGTCTTTGTAATGCTCAAAGAAGTGTGAAATCGATTGCAACAATGACTCAGGTAAATCTTCATGCGTCTGTACTGAGCGATAAAGCTTTGAGAGCTTATCAACAGGAACCGCAATCAGCTTCGCATCAACACCTGACTCGTCAGTCATATTCAAAACACCGACGGTGCGGCAGCGAATCACAGAACCACTCAAAAGTGGTGTTGGAGTCACAACTAAAACATCAACGGGGTCACCATCTTCGGATAACGTTTGAGGGATGTAGCCATAGTTTGCCGGATAAAACATGGCTGTTGCCATAAATCTATCAACAAATAAAGCACCTGAGGCTTTATCTACTTCATACTTTACAGGGGCCGCATGCATTGGGATTTCAATAATAACATTGACATCATTTGGCACATCTCGCCCTGGCTTTATCGCATTTAAACTCATTTTTATCCGTCCTAATTGCTGTGAGATTAAGATTGGTGCTTATTATGCGCAACTTATTTAAGAAAGGCAAAAAACAAAGGCTACTATTTCTCATACACAAACTTACGGTGTTTTATCGCAACAATAATCACAGCATGATGTTCTACATCAATACGATACACCACCCGATAGTCACCAACACGTAAACGGCGATGCCCCTTCAGGCTGTACCGAAGAGGCTTTCCAAAGCCAATAGGATCGAGCATAAGACGTGTTTCAATCGCTTTTTTAACCCTGATTTTTATTGTTTTAGGTAAGTTTGGAATATCCTGCTTTACGACTTGCTCCAAGTATCGCACCTCATATACATCAACCCCAGGCATCGTCATGCTTCACTTGTTTAGTACCTGGCATATCTCGACTACTTGCAATCTCAGACAGCATCAAGTCTTCTCGGCGCTCTAATGCTTCTAAAATCAACTCTTTTGTAAGACCTGCAACAGACTTATGCTCTCGATCTGCAAGCTTTGATAAAATCCCCACAGTTTCAACTCCGAGGGTAATGTTGATTCTTGGATTTTTAGCACCCATCAGCAATCTCCTTAAACTCGCCTGGGCATTGTTGCGTAGATAGTTTTTCCATAAAAAATATGCTATCTCACCCTCTACGTACCCCGCTTTATGCGGGGTACCCAGTCAAATTGACATTTAAAAACACTGGGATAGGTATCCACGCAACAATGCCAACTCACCTATTCACAACCATAATTGTAACACTTTTACATCACCTAGGCCATTACTGAAGAGCTCACATTTAATTTACCCCGTCTTTTATTCAAAAAATGAACGGCAGAAGCAAATAAATCTCTTGGCCCCAATCGTAAAGGCCGAGTATAATAGACTTTTTCTTTTCATTCACTTTAGGGTAAATACGATGGACTGTTTGTTTTGTGGCATTGTGGAGCAAAAAATTCCAGCAGAGATTGTCTTTGAAAATGACGATTTGCTGGCTTTTCGTGATATTAGCCCTCAAGCCCCAACCCATATTTTGGTCATTCCCAAAAAACACATCCGAAGCATTAACCATGCAACCCCAGAAGATGAAACTTTGCTTGGTAAGCTTGTGCTTGCCGCGAAAGACATCGCAAAAAGGGAGAATCTTGAAGATTTTGGGTACCGCTTAGTTTTTAATACCAATGACCATGGTGGCCAAACCGTTTACCACATTCACTTACATCTTTTAGGTGGCAGGCAAATGACCTGGCCTCCAGGATAACCACGATATAAAGGCAATCACAATGGATACACAGTTTAAGCAAATTATAGAAAACCTCGGTGAAGATGTGACTCGAGAGGGTCTTGTCGATACACCCCATCGCGCAGCTGAAGCAATGCGCTATTTAACTCGCGGTTATCAAGAAAGCTTAGATGACATTATCAATGGCGCACTCTTTGACTCTGACATGAGTGAAATGGTCATTGTAAAAGACATCGAACTGTATTCTTTGTGTGAGCACCACTTGCTTCCTTTCTTTGGACAATGTCACGTTGGATATCTTCCTAATGGGAATGTGCTCGGCCTCTCTAAGATTGCACGCATTGTCGACTACTTTGCACGCCGTCTACAAATTCAAGAACGTCTCACCAGCGAAATCGCCAGCTGCATAGAAAGTATTACAGGCGCTCGGGGTGTTGCCGTTGTCATCGAAGCAAGGCATTTATGTATGATGATGCGTGGTGTTGAAAAACAAAACTCAACTATGACTACCTCGGTCATGCTTGGCGACATGCGAAACAACCCAAGCAGCCGTATGGAGTTTTTGAATTTAATTCGCTAATTCATACAAAAAAAACCACCTCTTAGGTCATGACCTAAGAGGTGGCTTACTCAAGCGCCTGATTAAGATGCGTCGCTTGATTCGTCAGAAGACTCAGATGCTGCAGGCGCTGCTTCTGCTTCATCCTTTTTAGCCACTGGCTTATCTTTCCATTCAAGCTTGACACGGCCTTGCTTATCAATCCCTGCCACAAATACAGTGATTGGCTGACCTTCTTCAATGACCTCTTCCACTTTTTGGCTTCTATTTTCACAAATTTGTGAAATGTGTAACAAGCCATCTTTATTAGGAAGCAATTGAATGAACGCACCAAAATCAACGATTTTGATCACTTTACCGGTATAAGTTTTGCCAACTTCCACTTCAGCAATCAAGTCTTTGATTTGGGCTTCGGCATTCGCGAGTGCTTCTCCATCAGGTGAGAAAAGCTTCACTTCACCACTGTCATCAATATCAATTGAAACGCCTGTACTTTCGGTCAGCGCCTTAATTGTCGCGCCCCCCTTACCAATGATGGTACGAATTTTATCTTCAGGCACTTTCATGCTCACAATACGTGGTGCATGTAGAGACAACTCTGTTCGGTGCTCAGCTAGGGCATTTTTCATCACTCCCAAGATATGCTGACGCCCAGCAAGTGCTTGCTCAAGCGCTTCTGCCATAATATCTTTGGTAATGCCTGTGATTTTGATATCCATTTGCAGTGCTGTTACACCCGCTTCGGTTCCAGCTACTTTAAAGTCCATGTCACCTAAGTGATCTTCATCTCCTAAGATATCGGTCAGTACTGCAAAACGCTCACCTTCTTTGATAAGTCCCATAGCAACACCTGCAACGGGTGCTTTTAGCGGTACACCTGCATCCATTAACGCAAGGCTAGTTCCACAGACCGTTGCCATAGAGCTTGAACCGTTTGATTCTGTAATATCAGACACAACGCGAATCACATAAGGGAAGTCAGCTTCATTAGGTAGAACTGCTGCAATACCACGACGTGCCAAACGGCCATGGCCAATCTCACGACGCTTAGGGCTACCCATCATGCCAGTCTCACCCACAGAGTATGGGGGAAAGTTGTAGTGCAACATAAATCGATCACGGATTTCGCCATCCAGTTTATCTAGAATCTGTGCATCTCTGTCATTCCCAAGTGTCGCCGCAACAATCGCTTGGGTTTCACCACGAGTAAATAGTGCTGAGCCATGCACGCGCTCAAGTAAACTGGTACGAATGTTAATTGGGCGAACCGTTGTTTTATCACGACCATCAATCCGTGGCTCACCATCTAAAATACGACCACGTACTAAGTTTTTCTCAAATGATGAGAGACACTCAGCAACCGCTTCAGGAGTAATGGCTTCGCCTTCTTCTGCTTCGAAGGTTTCTATCACTCGAGCACGAATGTCAGAAAGCTTACTATAACGCTCTGTTTTATCTTTTGATAAGTACGCTTCACCAATTTCGTCAGCAGCCATCGCTTCAATACGTGTTTGCAATGCTTCATTTTTCTCAGGAGCAACCCAATCCCAACGTGTTTTGCCACCTTCAGCGGCAAGCTCTTGAATTGCCTTAATTACAGGCTGCATCGCATCATGTCCAAATAGCACTGCACCTAGCATTACATCTTCGCTAAGCTCAGCCGCTTCCGACTCAACCATTAAGACCGCATCACTGGTACCGGCAACCACTAAATCAAGCGCTGAAGTCTCTAGCGCTGTTTTTCCTGGGTTTAAGGTATAAATTCCATTGTCGTAACCGACACGAGCTGCACCAATTGGGCCATCGAATGGAATGCCTGAAAGCGCTAGAGCGGCAGAGGTTCCAACCATCGATAAAACATCTGCTGGCACTTCAGGGTTCAACGACATCACGGTTGCAACCACTTGTACTTCTTTTTTAAAGCCTTCTGGAAATAATGGGCGAATAGGTCGGTCAATCAAACGAGAAGTCAGTGTTTCATGTTCGCTTGGGCGTCCTTCACGCTTATTAAAACCGCCTGGGATTTTCCCAGCCGCATATGTTTTTTCTTGATAATTCACCGTCAACGGGAAAAAATCGCCTCGCTCTGGTGCGTTTTGCTGCCCAACAACCGTCACCAACACTTGGGTCCCGTTCATACTCACAAACACCGAGCCATCTGCTTGTCGTGCAATCTCACCGGTTTCAATCACCAGCGTATGTTCACCAAAAGGTATTTCTTTAACTATTTTACTCACTTTGACATTCCTCTTTCATCTTTTTTTGTTATGGGCAAAAAAAAAGGCACAAAACATCGCGCCTTTTCTCCCAAGTGCATTGGTGAATACAACTTTCGAACTCAATATGAGTCTCTCAAACCCAACGACTTAATTAATTTTGCATAACGCTCTTGATTATTGCGCTTTAAGTAAGTCAGCAACTTACGACGCTTATTAACCAGCGCCTGAAGACCACGACGAGAATGCACGTCTTTTTTGTGGACCTTAAAGTGCTCGGTTAAATACTTAATACGACCTGTCATGAGTGACACTTGAACTTCTGTAGAACCAGTATCTTTGGCCGCTTGTTTAAAGTCATTAATAATTTCTGCTTTCTGTGCGCTTGATAGCGACATTGCTCACTCCTAATACTCGAAGTTGGATTACTCAAATTTATAAAGGGGGGCATATTAACATGACTCCCCCAGCAAAACAATAGAAAAATAAGTTAGCCAGTAATTCCCGGTCATAAGAAAAATTCAGTGAGTTAGGCGTTTTTGGCTGTACTTCTGAAAAATTTTTCGTAAACTATCTCACACTTTGAAGGGTGGTACCGAGCTCAATGTGGCACGGATACCCCCTCTCCCAACTC
>JASBUZ010000052.1 GCA_030147635.1 Gammaproteobacteria bacterium | reverse complement strand
TGCAAACTTGAAATGTTAAAAATTAAAACAAACCTGAATCACTTTGCCATCAAATATAAACTCTTGCTTCGGGCAAATCAGGTTGCTATGCAGGAACTAAAAAATATGACTTCTTAAGTGGGCAGTGCGTAAGGTGAGTAATTTAGATGGGTTAACCGAAAATAATTGTGCCGACTATTACGAAGCAGGAGAAGCAGGAGAAGCAGGCGCTTTTTGCCAATGGAATAACGATTTTCAGCTTTGTTTTTCATCCCTTATTAACACATCAGGACAAAGTGGTTGGTGTGATCCACGAAACATCTCTTCAGATCCACCTCCGCCTCTGCCTGATTGTCCTTCAGGACCGCAAAGGACTGTCTGTGAGACATTGACTACCTCAGGGGAAGCAGCATGTGGCAGTCTTGCCTCACCAGCTTCAATCTATGAACGAACCCCATCTCCGAAACTATCTCGGGCAGCAATAGCATTCAGGCTGGCTCAATGCGCGTGGACTGGTCAAGGATCTAGTTCAGGTATAGTGCTCTACTCACATTGTGGCGGCGGTCTAATTTGTAGAGACCCTGGGCCATAGCGCTCGATAAACTCGGTTAATGGAATAGCTCTTTCAAAAACATATCCCTGAATGACATCACAACCGTACTCTCTTAGAAAATTGAGCTGCTCTTCATTCTCAACACCTTCTGCAATAACTTTCATCCCCAAACTTTTGGCAAACTGAATAGTAAATTTTAGTGTACTTTTAATTGTCTCATTTTTGGCGTCCAACTCACCAACCAATGATTTATCTATTTTGAGAGCAGAAAATGGAATATCCCTAATATAACGCAAAGAAGCATACCCGACTCCAAAATCATCTAATGCCAAACCTATACCACTCGCTCTTAGTTTTTTTAGGGTACCCTGCTCACATCTAAAGTTGGTCAACAGCTTCTGCTCTGTAATTTCAAGAATTAGCCATTCTTTTTTAAATTGTGTGTTGCGAATAATACGCTCAAGCTCACCCAAAAAGTTCATCTCCCGAAGCTGTATAGCAGATACATTAATCGATAGGCGAATGGGCTCAGCAAGTACTGGGTAAATACTTGTCATATAATCACTCATCGCTTTTTCCAGCATGTAGTAGCCCATTGAGACAATTAACCCAAACTCTTCTGCAACAGCAATGCACTCTTCTGGAAGAACAGAAAATACTTTGCTTTCTTTAGGCCATCTCGCCAAAGCTTCAATGCCATAGAGCTTGCCTGTCGTTGCGCAAAACTGAGGCTGGTAATAAATGTCTATTTGATTATTTTTCAGAAGCACTTTAAGTTCTTTTTCAATTTGATTCCTTCGCTTGAACAGCTGCTTCAACGCAGGAGAAAAAAGCTTCACGCCCCCTTTTCCCTCAATCTTAACCTGATACATCGTATAATCAGCATATTTCAATAAAGTATCTGGAGTTTTGGCATGTTCTGGGTAAATAGCCACGCCAATACTGCTATCAAGCCTAATCGTCTTTTGCTCTATCTTGAATTTCTGACTCAGAGAATCTCGATACTCTCTGGCAGCCTCTGCAATATCTTTGTCATTTCTAAATCCTGCCCGCACCACAACAAACTCATCCCCGCCAATACGACCAATCAATCCTTTTTTGCCTGTTAAATCAAATAAACGCTTATAAACCATACCAAGCACAGCGTCTCCTACTGGGTGCCCCCAAAAATCATTGACATGTTTAAAATTGTCAATATCTATAAAGAACACAACAACTAATCCATTGTCGTCTTTAAGTATTTGCTTAAATTGTTCAAGCAAACTTCGACGATTCAGAGCACCCGTTAAAGCATCATAGGTTGCAAGATCTAACAGTTGTTTTTCTTTCGCTAAAATTGCTTTTTTCAGCACATCGACTTCTTCTGGCAATTGATATGGAAAACTCAATGGTTGCTTAGTTTTATTCGACTCCGTAACCGCAGAAGCTAAATCAGCCAAAGGTTTAAAAATCCTATTCACAAGCCAAGTAATCACAATGAATGAGACTAAAAACAGAACCAGGCTCATCAACAAAATCTTCCGAGTTACCGGATCATTAAGGCTAAAAAATCCAGGAAGCTTTGCCTCATTAATGACATAAATATATCTATTTTTTATTGCCTTATCGTAATAAACCTTTGAAAAATAAATTATTTTATTTTTTTCATAAATAAAACCCTTTTCCTTGTCCGACCGCCTAATTTCATCCTTATAGCGCTTCAACGCCTCCTCATTGGGCTCAAACAGCTTTTCAAAATCAAATGAAAACTGGTTATCTTGAAACACAAAAAAAGCATCGGTATCGTTCAAAAAGATTATTCTATCTTGAGTATTTAAAAAGCGATTTTTTGCAAGACTCGCTAATGCTACTTTTACGAATCGTTCATAATCTAGATTAATAATGAGCATACCAAAGAGTACACCGTCCTTATCCACCCGCTTCATGACTCTCATCGTAAAACCAACTGGATACTGAACCACACCTGCTTCTTTGTTTGGAGTCACTGCTGAAATATCTAACGGAGGAAACCCTTTTTGTTTCCAATGATGAAAATAGGGCTCTTTTGCTTTCTTCTGTAATTCATTCGATGGAACAGGAACAATCGTGCCATCACTTTGCCGATTAACACGTACTAATTCTTGGCCAGAACGATCAAGGAATCTGATTTGTGTAAACGATGGGCTCGTCTCAAGAAATGCAGAAAAAATCACCTGAAGTCGTGACTCCCAAAAAGCAAGTGTGGAATTATCTTCAGGGTCAACCCCACCATGACGCTCACTGCGAATAATACCTTGAATTGGAGGCGTTTCAGCAATCACACTTAAAGTTTTGCTGATGTTATTTAGTCCATTAATGAAATTGAGACTAACTAAACTGGACCTCTGCTGTAAATTCTTCTCAACACCCGTCAAAATTTTTCTTTTATAAACCAGCTGTGCATAAACAGCTATCAGCACCGACAAAAATACTGAAAGAATAAGCGATAAAATAATAATTTTCTTTTTCAATCTTCTACTTCCATTCTTTTCTTCACGATGGGAGAATTGTGATACCTATACTATTAAGTAATAGCAAACATTCAGAATTAATCATTTTTTTAACCACATCTTACCCTCGCCGAAGGCTTATGGTTTTGTTAAACTCATCGCGATTTAAATAAAACCTAGAGTCCCTCATGCCAGCAACAGAACACACCCCCATGATGCAACAATACTTAGGCATCAAAAGCGATCATCCCGATATGCTACTGCTCTATCGCATGGGAGACTTTTACGAATTATTCTTTGAGGATGCCGTACATGCGGCAGCACTACTCGACCTCACGCTCACGCACCGTGGTCAATCCAAAGGCAAGCCTATTCCAATGGCAGGCGTACCTTATCATGCACTAGAAAACTACCTTGCCCGATTAATTAAAAAAGGCGAGTCTGTTGCGATTTGTGAGCAAATTGGCGACCCGGCCCTCAGCAAAGGACCTGTTGAGCGCCAGGTCACGCGGATTGTAACGCCAGGCACAGTGACCGACGAAGCGCTACTTGATGCCAAAAATGATACGCTCTTGGTAGCCATTCAAGTCGTTAAAAAACGGATTGGGCTTGCCTCTGTTGATTTAAGTGGCGGACGTTTTCACCTGCTTGAGCTCTCGAATAAAGCAGAACTGATGGCAGCGCTCACAAGGCTTCACCCTGCTGAAATTTTAATTCAAGAAGCGATTGCACCTGCCTTAAAACAAACACCTTACCCGCTGCATATTCGCCCAGGCTGGGAGTTTGAGCTAGAGCACGCTAAAACCGCACTTTGTAAACAATTCGAGGTACGTGACTTACACGCTTTTGGCGAAGAGGACTACACTACTGCATTTTCTGCAGCTGGCGCTTTGCTTGCTTACTTGAATATCACACAGCGCCAAGCACTCCCGCACTTAACACGTTTAACCCTTGAGAAAAGCGAAGACTACCTTGAGCTTGATGCAGCGACCCAGTCTCACTTGGCCCTTTTTAAAAACCAACAAGGCACAGAAGCAAATACTTTAATCTCACTGCTTGACCATACCGCCTCCAGCATAGGGAGTCGCCTCTTGAAGCGCTGGCTTGCCCGCCCACTCAGAACTCACGAACTCTTAAAACTTAGACAGCAAAGTATCCAAGAGCTACTTGAACGACAGCAAATGGATCTAATCTTTCATGCGCTTAAAAAAACACGTGATTTAGAGCGTATTGCAGCTCGTATTGCCCTAAAATCGGCACGTCCACGCGACTTAGTACAGCTGCGTGAAACGCTCAGTATATTACCTGAGCTCCATCAACTGGTATTTGAACAATATCAAAGCCCATTACTTGCAGACATTGCAACAGCACTAGCTCCACAGCCTGAGCTACAAAAGTTGCTCATCTCAGCGATTGTCGATAATCCACCGATGCTCATTCGAGACGGTGGTGTGATTGCCAAGGGATATGATGAACTCCTAGATGAATACCGTGCACTCAGCGAAAACTCAACCGAAGCACTCAAACAGCTCGAGGCAGAAGAAAAAGAACGCTCAGGCCTTTCGACCTTAAAATTTGGCTTTAACCGTGTGCATGGCTACTACATTGAGTTATCACGAGCACAATCCACTGACTCAATCCCCGCACACTACGAGCGCAAACAAACGCTGAAAAACACCGAGCGTTATATTACCAAAGAGCTCAAAAGGTTTGAGGAACAAGTCCTGTCAGCAGAAGCCAAGGCACAAGCTCGAGAGCGCACCTTATACGATGAGCTCATCAATACCTTACAAGCACACATCACAAAGCTCATACATACTGCAGAAGCACTAGCAAAACTTGATGTCCTTAATACCCTTGCGCATCAAGCTGAAACGCTCAACTGGCATGCCCCAATACTCAGTAGTAAGCCTGGTATACATATCAAAGCAGGTCGGCACCCGGTGCTTGAGGATTTGCTTAAAAACGAATTTATCGCAAATGATTTAAACCTCAGCCCCGGCCAAAACACTTTACTGGTTACAGGCCCTAACATGGGCGGTAAATCAACCTACATGCGTCAAACGGCCCTCATTGTAATTCTGGCACACATGGGGAGTTATGTGCCGGCAGAGCACGCTGAAATCGGCCCCATCGATAAACTCTTTACGCGTATTGGAGCAAACGATGATTTAGCCAAGGGTCGCTCAACTTTTATGGTAGAAATGACAGAAACCGCTTATATCTTGCGCCATGCGACTAACCAAAGCCTAGTTTTAATTGATGAAGTTGGACGAGGCACCAGTACTTGCGATGGGGTCGCCCTTGCTAATGCCTGTTGTCTATACCTTGCTGAAACCATCCAAGCTTATACGCTGTTTTCAACACATTACTTCGAGCTCACAAGCCTTGCTGATACTTCTTCACACATTGAAAACATTCATGTCGATGCAACACTCGTAAATGGTCGCATTGTATTTTTGTATCACATCAAAAAAGGACCTGCGAGCCAGAGTTATGGTTTAGATGTAGCAGCACTTGCAGGTATTCCGGAGCCGGTTTTAGAATCAGCACGAACCCACCTCAAAGTTCCGGAGGCCCTTAGTCTTCATGAGTAAGTGGTGCAAACGTCTTGGCTTTTTCGCAGGACTCCTACTGCTTATCGCAGCAGGCGGCACCAAGCCGCCTAAGTTTGCAATTACCGGCCTTGAAAGCACCGAAAAAACGAATGTAGAGCATCGGCTGGCAGATTTATATGCGCACCCCTCGAGTCATCGTATTTCAAAGAATACGCTTGAGCGCCAAGTCAAAAAGGCGTTAATGCCCTATGGCTACTTTAACCCAACAGTCACCATCACTGAGCCGACCGCAAACCTCCCAGGTAAAATTCAAGTCAATCCCGGGCCTAAACTCATTATAAAACACTTAAGTGTCTATATATCAGGACCCGGCCGAGATAACCCTGAAATTAGGCAAGCCTATGCTGATTTACCCATTCAAGAGGGTGATGGCTTTAATAGCATTTTGTATGAAGAGGCCAAAAATGACTTAACCAATGCAGCAGAACATCAAGGTTATTTAAACGCAACGTTTGAAACTGCAGAAGTCTACATTGATAAAGACAGCAATCAGGCCAGCATTGATTTACACTTAGATACTGGCATTCGTTCCTACTTCGGGCGTATTCACTTTGGCACCGGTGAAATGCGCACTAAACCGCCCGTTAAAGATGCGCCCAAATTACCGCGCTTATCTAAAATACTAGAAATTTTCAATCCTGAAGGGCGGAGTGATGCTCTGTTTTCTAATAAGCGAATTATTCTCTCTAACCGCCTCCTTTACCGTTATGTTCCCTTTCGATACGGTCATCCATACTCTAATGATGACATCATGGGGCTCACATCAAACCTAAAATCAAGCGGCTTTTTTAAAACAGTTGATGTGAAGCCTGGCGATGAAAGTAATCGCTACGTGCCACTCAATGTGTATTTAGAGCCCATTGAGCGATTTCGCTACTCACTGTCAGGTGGTTATGGAACCGACACCGGTGCACGTGGACGCCTTGGTTTACATGTCGCACCAGTCAACTCCTATGGTCATAAGCTTGATATTGTCGCGCAGGGTTCTTCTAACCAAAATGCAGCACAGGCAAAATATACCATTCCAGGACGCGACCCAGTTCACGATCAGTTCAATATCAATGGTGGATTTAATAATTTAAACTATGTCAGCGGTAACAGCCAATCCGGACGTATGGCACTGGTCTACCAACACATCACCCCTAAATATCAGCAAATCTTATCTTTAAATGGCTTACACGAAGCTTTCCGGTATGATAAACAAGACCCTGATGAACGCACCGTGGTTTATCCACGGGCAACTTTAACTTGGCGTCAAGTCTCAGATCCGCTCTTCTCCCCCTCCGGTTACAACATTACCGTCAATGGACTTGCTGCAGCACGTGCGGTCTTTTCAAGTTTAAGCCTTGCAGAGTTAGTGTTAGACGCCAAAGGTGCGCTCACAGTAGATGTTTTCCGCTTACGTTTTTACGGACATGTGATACAAGGGATTACACAAACTAAAGATATTTATGCTTTACCGCTCTCGCTCGCCCAACTGCTTGGTGGCCCTGAAAACTTAAAGGGCTTTAGTTATAACTCCATTGGTCCCGGCAGAATTATCAGTTATGGTGGTATAGAAGTACAGAAAGAAACCTTGGATACCTGGTATGTGATTGCCTTTGTCGACAAAGGAACCGTGTACGATCCAGACCCAAAACTCGTACAATACGATGTGGGCGCAGGGCTGATGTGGCGCTCACCGGTGGGTCCCATTAAAATGGCCATCGCACAGCCCACAAACAGTCGACTCAATCCAATGCCAGACACAGGGTTTCGATTTGTCGTGAATATGGGGCCTGACATTTGATGAGATTCTTACGCGCACTTTTACTTCGTTTATTTTTACTGTTTAGCTTGCTGGTTGGCATTATTTTCTTTCTGTCTGCGACAACCCCAGGTGTGCAACTCACACTACGTATCACAAACTTACTCTTGCCGGGCAAGTTAACTGTTCAAAAGCTTGAAGGCCACTTCTGGAAGCAACTGGCTTTCGACACGCTCAGTTATCAAAATGCAAAACAAAACATCACATTGAAAGATGCCAAATTAAAATGGCATATCGACTCACTTTATCCCCTTAAACTTACACTTGAAACGCTTGAAATTAATCAGTTAAAGCTTTCTGATGATAAAACGAATATAACCTTAGATACTTTAAAATTAAGTGGCAACTTCAATCGAAGCCTGCATTTGAATGGAGACACTCGCCTCATTCTTCCCCAGGGCATACTGAATATCAACATTCAAACAGAAGATGAGCTCATGACAAGCTACTTTACGCTTGGCAATAACCGTGTCGTACTCAAAGGACCAGTTCGTGGCCCCTGGAAAATTCATGCAGATCTTGCGGGCTTAAAACAGCTTGATAAACGCTTAGAACCGCTAAAAAGCACCATCGTTGCGGATGCTACCGTGTATAACATGAAAAACGCGGTATTAAACGCAAAGCTTACCCCAGGTCACTACCAACGGCCCAAAGGCGAATCGCCAGAGCAGATTCATTTTGAAGCTTTAGCAATTAAAGCACACTTAAATCCTAAAAGACTTAAGCTTAGCGCTTACTGGGCGCTAGATAAAAACACCTCGGGTAGACTGAATCTTGACTTACCTAAAGTACGCATCAACAACCCCCCAACTCCAAAACAAGCAATTTCGGGGCAGGCTACAGTGCAAGTTCACTCACTCAGCTTCCTCGATGCAATGGCAGAAAATAGTGATGTAGGGCTCATTTTCCAAAAACCTCGCGGTCAGCTGAACGCTTTAATTGATATCTCAGGGACTGTAGAAAAGCCAAAATTAGTAGGTCACATTGCCCTCAAAAACGGCGAGGTCACCCTTCCTGATTTAGGGCTCACTCTGCGCCCAGTCGAACTGAACATCAAAACAGATGGAAGCACTTGGGAAGGTAGCGCCCTCATTCAGCCAGAAAAAAGCCCACCTCTTACTATACGAGGCAAAGGTGATGTCACCCCCGGCCTCACAGGGACCATTGTGCTAGATGGAGATAAAGTGGTTGTCATGGATACTACCGATTATCATATCAAAGCCTCTCCAAAGATAACCTTAACCAAAAAAGCAGATGCTTATGAGTTAAACGGTACAGTTTTAATTCCTGAAGCTCGCATCACACCTTTGTCCTTCATTCATGCCGACAGACTGACACGAGACGCCGTGTTCGTGAGGAAAAAACAAGAGCCAAATCCTTTAAATTTTACCACCGATGTCACGGTGAGCCTCGGGGATGATGTTCGTATTAATTTCAAAGGTGCGCAGGGTCATGTAGATGGCCAACTCAAAATTAGCCAACTCCCCAAACAAGCACTCACAGCTGATGGCGAAATTAAATTACGTGATGGCTATTATGAAGCCTATGGCCAGAAGCTAGATATCGAACAAGGAGAACTCATTTTTATCGGCCAACAGATTGATAACCCATATATTCGTGTACGCGCCATCAGGCACTTCTCGCGCACAAACGAGCAGTTTGAGGGCTCTAACCAATTATTCGATTTTAGTGCAGAAAACCTTGAAACTGCCAATTTTGGTGAAAATACGACTGTTGGCATTACAGTCAGTGGTCGTGTCGACTCACCTAAGGTAAAGCTGTTTTCAAGCCCACCTAACTTGTCACAAGCTGATATTTTATCCATGCTCCTGCTGGGTAAACCAGCCGACCATGTTGGTAAATCAGGGGGGCAGCTGCTGATTCAAGCGATGACTTCCATGCATCTCACCTCGGGCAGTAAAGGAGTTAAGATGCTACAAGACATACAAAAATCGATGGGTATTGATTTTGATGTACAAAATAAAAGTTTAGGCACTGAGTCAAGCGACTTTTCCAAGACCTCAGTCAGTATTGGTAAAGCCATAACCAAACGGATTTATTTACAGTATAATGTTGGCTTATTTAAAGAAAATAGCAGTGTCTTCACACTCACCTACTTACTCAATAAATTTTTGAGTATTAAAATCACGGCCAGTGATGATGCCAATGCTATCGATCTCTTTTATAGTCACTCAGATTAAGGCTACAAGGTATGATGCAAACGACGCTCCCACTTCGCTTAAAAAGGCTTCGCCAAACACCAGCTGTTCGCGCTATGGTTCGTGAAACACATCTACACATGAGTCAAATTATCGCCCCTTTATTTATTAGCGAAGTGGCTAAAAAACCAGAGCCGATTCACAGCATGCCCGGGCAGTCACAACTGCCTTTATCAGCACTTACCGAAGAAGTAAACACCTTAAGTGAACTTGGGGTTCAAGCCATTCTTTTATTTGGTATTCCAAGTAAAAAAGACAAAATGGGCTCGGCATCCCTCAAAACGACTGGCATTATTCAAAAAGCCATTCGTCTCATCAAAAAAACGCATCCAAACCTGCTGGTCATCGCTGATGTCTGTTTCTGTGAATACACCTCTCATGGCCACTGTGGTGTTTTAGATGGAGAGTGCATCGACAACGACAAAACCTTAGCCGAGCTTGCAAAGCAAGCGGTCAGCTACGCTAAAGCAGGCGCTGACTGGGTCGCACCGAGCAGCATGACCGATGGTATGGTCACGGCAATTCGTGAAGCACTGGATAAAAATCACTTAGAACATACTGCAATTCTCAGTTATGCCGTCAAATATAGCTCTGCCTTTTATGGCCCCTTCCGAGAAGCAGCGCAAGGTGCACCTCAATTTGGCGACCGTAAAACCTACCAAATGGACCCATGCAATGCGAATGAAGCCTTACGTGAGGCAAGCTTAGATGTCGCTGAAGGCGCCGACTTGCTGATGGTGAAACCCGCCATGCAATACCTAGATGTCATTCATCGGGTGAAAACACGCTTTCCAGATATTCCTTTGTGCGCCTATCAAGTAAGTGGTGAATATTCTATGCTCAAAGCCGCAGCACGTGAGGGTTTGATTGACGAAGAAGCTGCGATGCTTGAGAGCCTGATTGCCATCAAACGTGCCGGGGCTGATTTAATCATTACTTATTTTGCAAAAGATTTAGCTCGACACCTCGATTAAAACTCAACAAGATTTAGATCTGCCCCTTTTGAAATCAGTATCGCCTCAACATCAGGTGTGTTGTCATCTCTTGTGTGGTTACGCTATCGTCACTCACTCCGTCCTCACTGATTCTTTGGCCTCAAATTGGAACCGACTTCCTTCTTATCATGAGGCAGTTCAGCTTGATGCCTTTTCTTAAACTCATTAAACATACTGTGGGCCTCATTCGGATTAAGGCTACCTTCATGTCTAGTTTTAGAAAATGACCTAAAATACTGCTGAGAAGCCAGGGCTTTTAAAACAGCATCTGTCTTTTCGGTTCCGCCTTGAACAAGCTTTCCACGCTCATCCAGTGGTACCTCTCTCAGCGCCTGTGCAATTTGCATCCCCTTCGCATCCCTGCACGCCTTGCTCAGTGCTTCTATCTCTTGAACTAGCGCATAACTCTCAGTGACACTATCAAGCGTTTGATACAATTCTTGTTTCAAACCCGCCAGTTCATCTGGCGTTTTCACTGCCTTTAGCCTCTCGAAAGTGGAATTAATAAACCGCAACATTTCTTTATCTTTTACACCTCTTACGGTTACTTGACATGACTCAATTTCATCGAGTATCGACATACAGAAATTAAAAGACTCAGGAAATGCTGTGATAAGCTTGTCCACATCTTCTGTCGCATGTACCGCGATGTGAAACAACATATTTCTCCGCACTAAAAATGCATGGCTATCGACAGGATGCTCTTTTTCAAAAACACAAAGCGTCTGAAAAATACGCTCAAGCCTTTCTTGAATAAGCTTCCTTTCTGCCGGCGTTTTTGCCTGAGCAACTTGCAGCCGCATATCATCTATAAAATGGTTCAGCTTCTCATCCGAAGATCCATCAAAAGGCGCTGCAATTTTTTTCAAGATTTCAGCGCATGCCGTGAAGTGTTCAAATAAAGAACTAGTCTCTCGCGGAGTTGAGTTACCTATTTTCTTAAGCCTATCACGTGCGTCAGTAATAGAGGGACGCGCTTTGGGGTCTCTATTAAGCAAATCTTGAATAAGTACTTTGAGTGCCTCTCCACGCGGCCCCTGAAACACAGGCAAATTAAAATTTAATTGGGGCGTATTAAGAGCTCTCCAAGAGCATCTGACTAAATACTGATATAAATTTTTACCAAGCATATAGGCATGTAATTTATCAGCGCTTGGCTTATTCCCCCAAAGTTCCGGGGGATTCATATACGTTGTATTTGCAACACGGCCACAATTCCAATTGCTTTGCTCTGCATCCGTTTTATCTAACTTCCCCTGGCTGTCTGTAAATAAAAGACTTTTAGTATCAGAAATTTTAAGATTCCCTGCTTCATCAATCAACCAATTACTATTTTTCATGTCCGGAAAAATACAACCATTCGCTTGCATAGCTCCCAAAATCTCAGCCATTTGAGTATAAATATCAATAGCACAATTTACATGCTGGGACCCAAAAACATCATAAAATGGGGCCGGCTTTTGAGCGTGTGTCTCTAAGTCTCCCCCGCCATAAAGCTTTGTCATCATTACATGCTTTGTCTGCATGTGTGAAACATCAGGGTAAGTAACAGGCCGATTCGCATACACTGGGGCAAATATGCCCGAAAAACCACGTGCTCTTAAATACACCTCTACGTGCCTTGGAAAGCCCAAACGACCATCTAGCTTTAAAACGTACTCTCCTGACACTCCTCTCACTTTTAAGCCGTAGTTCTTCGAGTTTATTCCCCCCAAGCGGCGCAAAATATATCCACGCCCACCAAAGCAGAGGTTTATTTTAGCGCTGTCTTCCTTTTCTAACGCTATAGCTAAGCTTTTCAAGTCCTCAGGCGACATATTTGCTAAAACATCTGGCGGTAAATCTGATGGTGGTATTTCTTGTAAGAGAGCACGTTCTTGTCGCAACTCACTATAGAGTCTTACGTTGAGCTGCTCATGAAAGCTGGGGCAATGCTGAGCAAGATTACCCGGTGCTTTGTTATTAGTTTGCTCTACAAATATCGCAATCTCTTGGAGTAACTCAAGCTTCTTGGCCTTATCCTTCTCAGCATTACAAGCATGAATTAAGAAATTCAGTCGAGGAATAATCCGCTGATTGATGAGCCCTTTAAATTCTCGAACATATTTAAAATGCTTTTGACTCAAGCCTCTGGGAGAGTGGTCAATGTTCTCAAGTATGCTGAGCGGCATCACTATACCTTCTTCCTAAATATTCTGAAAGTATAGTGTAATTTTGAGGAACGTCACGGTGAGCGAAGCGCAGCAGTCTCCTGCCGCACTCACAACATTAAAATCGCATCTGCTGTGTCTGAGCAGACAAATCAACCATAGCTTCATCAGCCCCAGCTGTTCCAGTCAAATAGGTGGCAGCAGGGATATTTCCGCAATACTGAGCCCAAGCGAGAGGTGTCATACCAGCTCTATCTACAACATCAACTTCACCGGCATGGTTTATATGACAAAGACTAACCATTTCTTCTGAGCCATATCGTGCTGCATAGTGCAACGGTAATTGGCCCTTTCCATCTTTGCGTGATGCGGCTGATGGGTCATGGGTATAAAACTTCTGAACAACAGCCTCTCGTCCATTCAAAATGGCAGTGTGTATGGGGCATTCACCGTCACTATATTGATTCATTCTCATCTGTACTTCAGCAAGTGAGGGATATGCGTTCAACACCTCTTCGACCAAACCATCAAACCCATGCCTTGCTATCATGTGCAAAACAGTTGCACCTTCTTTGTCCCGGCATTGACGTACTTCAGGGCTTGTCGCTTGCCAAAGCTCTCTAAAAATTGGTATTCTGGCTTCTCGCGCTGCCTGCCCTTCCCCCATAGAAAGCTCAAGCACACTAAATATAGCGGGCTGCCCATCAGAGTTCAGTTGGTTTGCATCCGTACCTGCCTGCAGTAATTCATGCACCTTATCAGCTTCACCAAAAGCTGCTGCACGATATAGTTCTCCACTCATAATAGCCTCTCTTATTTTGGACCTGGTTTTGAGCCATCGGGGTTATTCTCATGCTCATTTTCTAAGTCCTTTGATTTTTTGGCGGACTCAGCATTACGCCAACCCTGAAATTTTCCTCTAAACTCTTTGAACATTGTAGCTGATTTTTTCTCATCTAGGATACCCTCACGCCCCTCTTTGGTAAAACGACGCCAAGAGGTACGATGTGATGCCATCGCTTTTAACACGGCTTCAGTTTCTTTCGTTCCCCTTTCCTTGACCGTAAATATCTGTCCACGCTGTGTTAAAGGCACAGCTGCTAAAGCCTCACCAATACGCCGTCCTTTTGCTTTCATGTCATATCCTGATTGCTTCATCCGTGCCTGAATATCATCAACTACTTCTTTACTATCCTTTAAACTATCTAAGGTTGCTTTTAACTCTGCCTTCAGTACATTTTTCTCAGCCGGACTCTGCACCTTAAGCATTCGAGCATGCATCTCTTTCAAAAACTTGTCCATTTCTACGTCCCGAACACCTCTTGCTGTCACTCTAAACGAATCAATTTGATTTAAAAGCGGTATACATTCATACAAAGCAGCTGTATTTCGAAAAGGTCGATTTTCAGGTGTTTGTGCTAGAAGTATTTGACGCGCCTCGTCAAGAGATGGACGTTCCTTCGGATTATCACTCATCAAGCTTTTAATTAATGCTTCTAACGCCATTCCAGTGGAGCTTTGAAAAATCTCATGCGAAAAATCAAGCTGTTCAAGTGGCTTTGCCTCGAATCGATTTCCTTTTTTCAGCAAATAAGCATTATCACACTGTGTTAAATACTGATATAAGTTTCTACCCAGCATATAAGCATGCAACTGACTCACCAAGGGTTTATCTTTAAACCCCTCTGGTGGATTCATGTAAGGAGAACTGACACAAGTATCATAAGTCCCATTCTTTCCCTCTTGATCATGAACATCTAATTGCTTTTCTGCATTCGCAAATAAAAAACTTTTACCGTCTGAGATTCTAAGCGTGCCTGAGGCATCAATCAGCCAGTTACTGTTTTTCATATCAGGAAAAACACAGCCACTCGCCTCTATTACACCTAAAACCTCTGCCATTTGCGTGTAAATATTAAGCGCTGAATTTAAACGTGTCTGCGTCTCTGCATAAGTTTCATTATCTTGCTCTAACGTCTTAATATCACTGATATAATCCATCACCAACACGTTTCGAGTTTGGCGAATACCACTCTCCCCCCCCCAAAGATAAGAAGTCTGTCTAGACTCCAAAACTGGTAAAAATACCTGCGACAAGCCATGCTTTCTCAAATGCATTTCTGCATTTCTTGTAACCCCTTGCCTTGCTTCTAACTGTAAGAGATAATACTTGCCTGTTTCCCTATCTTTTACTTTGAAGCTTTGGTTGTTTGCTGATCTAAGTTTTTCTACAATTTGATAACGCTTCCCCAATATCGTCTCTATTTCAGCTGCCTTAGGGAAGGGTTCTCGCCAATACTTAGGTGTACCCAGTATCTCTGCAAGCTGACTCAGCGTCTCTGGTAAAAAGTTCGCAACTACTTCTGCGAAAGGATCTTCAGGCAGTGTCTCAGGACGCACAGAAAAAACACCAAGCTCTCCAAATTCACGCTTTATGTCTACAAATAGTTTCTGATGAATTTCTTCAGCATACTGAGGACAAATGGCAACCAACTCATCAGAACAACTATGAGTAAAATCCTGCAAGTCTGTATAAAGCAGCCTAAGCAACCCAAGCTTTTTCTCAGCATCTCGCTCTCGGTTATAAGCATCAATGGCTTCATTCAATCGCTCAATAGAGGGAGCAATCGACTTCAGAAAACGCTCTCCATAGGGACTAGACAGCGTATCTTCATCAAACTCTGTGATTGCCTTAAGCTTTCGAATGGGCATCTCTCACTCCCTAGCCTAAAACGTCTAGTAGCGTACGTCCCAAATGCTCACGGAATGCGGGTTTCAAGTTAGCAGACAATACAAGATACGAGGTATTTTTAGCACTATCTTTTAATAAACAAACATCCAATACATCACTGATGGTAAAAATATCTTCTTGAGCCAATGGAAGCGGCTCACACTTGCTTCCGAGAAAATGCTCTTCTGCCTCTCTTTTGCTGCAAAAAAAACTATTCCAAATATTCACATTCACAATGAACTGGCCCTCTCTATCAAAAGCTGCCAGACGCTTGCAGGCATTTAAAATAGGGGTGCTCAAATAATAAGGCTGCCACCTCAACCTACTCATTGTATTTGCAGCCAATGAAATTAACATGGATTTAACACGCTTTTTCGCAGCACCTACCTGCCCAACAGCAGCAAACTTCACCAAGCTCGATGCTTTTTGATGTGCAGCTGTCTCAAGGACAGACTGCTGTACTTGCTTTGCCAAACACGCTAAATCTTTGTTGCCAGTTAAATCTAGTTTTATCGCGTGGGTTCTAAGAAAACATCCTATCACTTCATCAAAAGATGGGTCTTCTCGAGTCGATTTCACCATATTGATAAACAGTCGTTCGGGAACTATCATCTCCTCTTTGCAACTATGACGAAGTGCTGCACCAATCGCGCCACACAGCAACTCATTTAAAGTCACAGCATGTGAAATGCAAAAAGCACGCCACTTTTTCAACTGACTTGGCTCAATTGGAAAAAAGGTAGAGTAAGATTTTTCATCATCACCCGAAATCACATGGCGCTTTGGAAATGCAAGCAAGGCTGCATCTTCTAAATAACCCCGCCAAAAGTGCTCATCTGCAGTTAAAGATGAGCGGCAACTATGCTGCTCATAACGTGCATACGACTCAAAAGCTTCTGACTCTGGATAGAGCTCTGCTGAGGTATCACGCAAATAAAACAAATAGGCAGAAGATAAATCCTGAAAAAAAATACCAAGAGATTGCTGATCGGATACCATATGAGGCATTGCAACCTGAAGCTCAATCCGTCCATGCCTTAAATAAAATACTTTCGCTTGAATCAGCGGCTCTTGCTTATTCCAGCCATGATAAACATATAACTCTTGCATCGACTGATTCAAATATTCCTCAGCTTCGCTATCTTCCAAATTACACAAGGACGCTTCAAGCCACTTTACTTGTACTCTGGTCTTTCTTTTCTGAATCGGGATAAAACGACTCACGGTATAAGAGAGGACGTCGTGCTTTCGAATAAGCGCTTGTAATGCCAAGTTTAATGCTGCCTGATTCAAAGGCCCTGAAACTCGCCTTCTTCCAACCACATTCAATTTCTTTGCATCGGGAGCAAATAGATGAGACGCCCATAGTACAAACTGAAAATCAGTCAAAGGCATCCAAGAGAAAAAACGGAAGGTTTTATTCATCTCACGCCCCGCTACCACATCGGGTGCGCTATGGAGCACTTCAACAAACTCTCGAATAGAGGGCGCTTGATAAATATCTTTAATCGTCACCTTTTTTCCAAAATCTTTCTGCACCTTGGAAACAATACGTGCCGCAAGCAATGAATGACCACCCAGCTCAAAAAAATTATCACGTACGCTCATGCTAGAAAGATTCAATGCTTCACACCAAATGCGAATGAGGGCCGCCTCAACCGAAGTTAAATCTTGGTTTTCCTGAGACTCTTCATTTTTGGGTACGGGTAGTGCCTTTCGATTCAACTTACCGCTGGTATTGACCGGTAACTCATCAAGATAAATAAAACGCTTAGGCAACATAAACTCAGGTAATTCCGAAGTGAGCTGACCGACCAACGTACTCTCTGAATAACTTGCTTGTTCATCAACCGATAAATAAGCAATCAATTGCTCTTCGTGCACCGAAACACCACAAGCACGCACGCCAGAACAGCCTTCAATATGTGCTTCAATGTCTTCAAGCTCTATGCGATAACCATGCAGCTTCACTTGATTATCCACTCGACCAAAAATCACAAACTCACCATCAGAGGTCTTACAAGCAACATCCCCTGTGCGATAAATTCTCTTCCCGCGAGCCGCCTTGTAAGGCAAGAAACGTTCGTTTGTCAGCTCCTCTCGATTCAGATAACCATTCGCAAGTCCGGTGCCGCTGATATAAAGCTCTCCTTTCACACCATTCGGTACCGGTTTTAAGTCATCATCGAGAATCCACATCTCTAACTGTTTGATGGGTTTCCCAACTGTAATGGTATTTGGCGATTGAATCTGTTTTAGCGAACACCAAATGGTTGCTTCAGTCGGGCCATACATATTCCATAATGCCGAAACACACGGTAAAAGATGCTCTGCGGTTTGTGCCGTTAAAGGCTCCCCGCCACACAGTGCAACCAAATCCTGTTTACCTTCAAATCCGGCATAAAATAGCATATTCCAAAAAGAAGGTGTCCCTTGTAACAAAGTAACCGGGTGCGTTTTTAAGAGATTTTGTAATACATCTGGGTCTTTATGCTCTTTTTGGTTCGCAAGAAATATCGTTTTGCCCTGCCAAATCGGCAAGTACAATTCTAGCGCTGCAATGTCAAAAGAAATGGTTGTTGTTGCCAGCAGCATCTCATGCTCTGCATGTAAGAAATACCCCCCCATACAGGCCAAGAAATGATTCAGTGCACGTCTGCCAACACTCACACCCTTTGGAGTCCCCGTGGAACCTGATGTATAAATCACATAAGCCACAGCACTGGCACGCGGTAGCTGAGTTTTTTTATGAGTCTCTTCCACGCTCTGCTCTAAATCTCCCACCGCATACGCCTTACAAGGTAAACTCGAATACGCCTCATAGTGGGCTGTATCATGTAATAAAACCGACGCTCTACTGTCTTCAATCATGGCCCGCATGCGCTCTAAAGGCGTTTTAATTTCGACGGGAATATATGGAATTTCAAGCCACTGCAGTGCGAATAAAATAGACAATAAACGAGGCGTACGATGTAGACAAATCACAACTGGCTTTTGGCTATCTAAAAAGCTTAAGCGATTTTTCCAAAGATGAACTTGCTCGAAAAAGTCTTGGTAGGTCCATGAAGTATCAGACGTAACCAGCGCAAGTGCGTCTGGCGTTTCGCGCACATGCTTCAAAAGTACGGCAATTAAATCCTTTTGGAAATCAGCCTTTGATGAATGCATCGCGTCCAAATTTTATAATTATTTTTATAATCTATAGTTCAATCCTGTCACTTCTGCCAACTTCTTCTATACTCAAAACAAACACTTACCAACCTTGATGAATCACTATGGAGAAAAAACTCTTCTCAAAAGTAGGACGCTTGGTTTACCGTTTCCGAGTGGCCATTATCTGTTTTTGGATGCTTTTAGCGGCAATTTCAGCACCTTTTATGCCGCATATTATGTCTCCCTTTCAATCCACAGGTTTCATTGCAGATAAAGCTGATAGCACCCTTGCTCAAGCGTTTTTAGACAAAAATTTAGGGTTTGATCAAAACGACCGTTTCCTCGTGATTTATCACAGTAAAAGTTTGCATGCGACAGGCAAAACCTTTAATAAAAAAATCAAGTGGTCGCTTGCTAAGCTCAAGAAATTTCCTGTACGTCACAGTATTATTTATCCTAAAGGTAACCCACAGCAAATCTCAAAAGACAAGCACGCAGCCTATGCTGTAATCTTCATGAAAAATAAGTCAAATCTAAGCTCAGAGCAGCTAGAAGAGTTCAAAAGCTTAATTCGGACCCCTAAAAATATGTCTATGGAAATCGGTGGTCGACAGATTTTCACGGAAGGATTAAATAAACGTACGCAACAAGACTTGTATCGTGCAGATGCAATTGCAGCACCCATTACCAGTATTGTACTGATTGTTATCTTTGGAACCCTAGTCGCAACGCTCGTTCCTGTTTGTTTAGGCGGTGGATGCGCCCTTATTATTTTAACAACCCTCTATTTTTTAGGGCACTTATTCACACTCTCTATTTTCACTATCAATCTCGCTTTGCTTTTGGGATTATGCCTGAGCCTTGATTATGCTTTATTCATTATTTTCCGCTTTCGCAGTGAGCTCAAACAACACCGAGTCAATGACGCCATCGCTATTACGCTTTCTACGGCGGGACGCGCCATATTCTTCAGTGGGCTTGCGGTCTTTATTAGCTTAAGTGCCTTGTTATTTTTCCCTATTAATATTTTATTTTCAATCGGCGTTGGAGGACTTGTAGCAGTGTTTATAGCAGTTGCCATTGCACTCACTTTACTCCCTGCCGTCCTTTCTGTGCTTGGACGGCGCATCAACAACTTAGCTGTTCGAAACGTTGAGAAAAAAGACAAGGAAAGAAGACATGTATGGCGCGCACTGGCACAGTTTGTGACCGGTAAGCCTTGGTTTTTCTTCTCAATCAGTTTGGTTTTTTTAATTGTCTTAGGGCTTTCGCTGTGTCATGTGCGTTTTGGTATCTCGGATTTTCGTATTGTGCCAAAGCAATCAGAGAGTAGGCTCTTTATTGATGAGTTTAAACAGCACTTCAACAAAAAAGAGTTGGTCCCTATCTTACTGATTGTTTCGACCGATAGACACTCTATTTTGTCTTCTGCCAATATTTCAAGATTGTATCGCTTTACTCGAAAACTCGAGAAAAATAAAAACATTGAGCGCGTGGATAGTATTGTAACAACAAGCCCACGCTTATCTCGAGTGCAATACCAAAGGCTTTATAAAACCCCCAAAAAACATCAACCCAAACAAATCAAGCAGCTGCTCGAAACCAGTACCGGTAAACAATTTACGGTGATTCGTGTGTTTAGCGAATATACCATGAACGATCCCAAAACGACTGAATTAATCAAAGAGCTCAGAAAACTAAAACCCGGCAAAGGCCTAAGCTTACAAATTACCGGAACCCCGGTACAAAACTTAGATGTGATGGAAACAATTGAGCGTATTTTCCCTTACGCTGCCCTTTGGGTCATGGTACTGACCTACTTAAGCTTGATGACTTTATTACGCTCGCTTTTCTTACCGCTTAAGGCCATTTTTATGAATGTCTTAAGCCTATGTGCGTGCTATGGGGTGCTCGTGTTTATTTTCCAAGAAGGACACTTACATGAGATTTTGAACTTCGAGCCACAAGGCATGCTCGATATTACGCTTGCAGTCATCATCTTTTGCGCAATTTTTGGCTTTTCGATGGACTACGAAGTCTTCCTACTCACACGAATTCAAGAGCACTTTAAAAAAACGCATAACAATAAAAACAGCGTGATTTTTGGCATAGACCAAAGTAGTCGCATCATTACCAGTGCCGCCCTCATCGTCATTTGTATTTGCGGCTCGTTCATGACAGCCGATGTGATTATGGTCAAAGAGTTTGGCCTTGGTATTGCCGTTGCCATTGCAGTCGATGCCTTTGTCATTCGAACCATTCTTGTACCATCCACCATGGTGCTTTTAAAAGATTGGAACTGGTACTTCCCGAAATGGCTCGATAAGCTGCTGCCTAAACTCGATACGCCACCCTAAAGAACACGGCATATACAAAGGGAATAAAGTCGTTCGCGGGACTGATTTCAGACTCGCCATATCCCGATATGTAGTTGGCCGCAATCTCGCCCATCCAGTGCTCGGAAATAGGATAATTAAGACCTGCACCAAAAGAAGGTGCAACCAGCCAACTGTCGTTAATTTCATCGCCTCGATGAATCCAGCCAACGCCGACACTTGAATATAGCCGCATAATGGTTTCTGGAATCACTACCATAAATTTTGCCATTAAAGAGACCGTTTGCGTATGCGTCGCAAGAAGAGCTCGACCATTATTTTCAAAGCTAAATAAGCTAGTCTCATCAAAAAAAACTTCAGCCTTAGGGTACGAGAGATAATTCACATCCATGCCAAACCAAGGCGAAAAATCAAATCCAACGACCCCCCCCCAAACACCTCCGCCTTCACGCACATCTGTGGGCGTTGACATATTGAGGACAATACTTTTTTTCTCCTGACTCGGCACGAGCCCTTTCCACGTGGTTGAGCCATAACCACCATTGACCCCAATATAAAAAGGATGTGGGTCAAAATCAGCTGTAGTACTGCCCGCATATGCAAACACAGACCCACAAAATGCAATAACAATTAAAAAAAGAGGCATATGTATTTCAATTCAAAGTTAAGGACAAGAGCGACCGGTACCATTACACAACTTCCCTTCAGCGTTTTTACCACCGTTTAGAAAGCATTTCCAAGAGTCGATGCAGTTTTCAGTCGTAGTGTCCCGCTGAAACTCACAAGTCTTCTCTAACGTCCCAAAGGTGACAATTAAGCGCTGATAAAGCAAACGGACATTAGAACACATCGCAGCTGGCAGCCCTGACGACGTACAGTGGCACTTAGCCGCCACCTTGAAACTCTCACAAAACTTAGGAGAGCTGGTTGGGGTTGCTCTTGGGCATGATGCTGCAATTAATGAGGAAGAAAAAACAAGAAAAATAATACCCAAAAAAATCCTTTTCATTATATTGAACAATCCTTATTCAACAAAAAAACGACAAGAAAGTGACATTCTAGCGAGGCTTGTTAAATATTTCAAACAACAGCGAGTTTCAAAAGGGCTATACTCAGGTGTAGCAATTCAAACTTGATCTGACAGCCGCCGGTTTATCAGAAGTGTCTGTCAGATTAAGTTGAAACTAATACAATACATGTTTGTTAACACCAAGCGATTTTGTCGTACCTTAATTACCAAGCGACTTTGTCGCATTCACTAATTACCAAGGGAAATTGACGGATCTAATTAATCAGTGATTTTCTGAGTGCACACAAGTGTATTTCAGAGGATGCTAAGGA
>JASBUZ010000051.1 GCA_030147635.1 Gammaproteobacteria bacterium | reverse complement strand
AAAGACGGGGTAAAGGTCGCAAGCGTCAATTGGTGCTGCTCAATAAAGTCCTGAACCTGCGTTATATCCTTTGCAATACATAAAGTTGCGCCTGATAGTAGCGCAACAAACACTTCAGAGACCGATGCATCAAAAGCAAGGGAAGCGCATTGTAATGCTTTCGTCTCAGCATGAACTCCAAAAGCCTCACGCTGGTTATACAGCAAGTTAACGACATTTCTGTGTTCGACCATCACCCCTTTAGGTGTACCTGTTGTTCCTGAGGTATAAATCACATACGCTAAATCAGCGGGCGTATTGACTGGCATTAAACTTTGAGTAGATTCTTCTAAGTAAGGTTTATGCTTTAAAAATACAGCATCCAATACCAATAAAGACTTTGCGTCTTTTAAAATAGCCTGCACCCGGGCTTTAGGTAAACTTGAGTCAATAGGAATATATGCAGCACCTGACTTTAATATTCCTAAAATTCCCACAATGAATGCCAGGCCAGGTTCCTCTTGTATTGCAATCAGCATGTCAGGCTGGACATCGTGATGCTTACGTAAATAGTGCGCCAGCTGATTAGATTCAGCGTCCAACTCCGCATACGTTAGGGACTGCGCGTCAAATACCAGCGCTATATGGTGTGGCGTATGTTTAGCTTGTGCTTCGAATAAGCTATGTAGTGTTTGGCCCGGGTAAGGCTTAGCCGTTTCATTCCAACCATATACAAGCTGATGATACTCTTGAGGAGTAATCATTGAATACTGGTTAACTGGCTGCTCTGGGGCGCTTAATATTTCTAACAAAAGCGCTTGATAATGATTGATAAAACGCTCCATTGTCTCCAAATTAAATAGGGAGGCTGCATATTGAACATATCCTTTGATGGAGGCTGGGGTTACCAATATCGATATATTCAAGTCAATCTTTGCGGCTTCATAAACCACCAACTCATCAGAGATTCTTTCCTCTGTACTATATTCCACATTATACGCCACTTGAAATACCGGATGTCGTGACGAGTCTCGCTCAAAGGCCAGAACTTCTACCAGCTTTTCGAAAGGCATATCCTGATAGATTTGTGCTTCCGCTAAGTCTGCTTGTACCTGCTGCAACATATCCAGAAAGGAAATATCTTCAACCAAGAGCCTAACTACCAGAGTATTTACAAAAAAGCCGATAAGCGGTGCTAACTGAGGATGCTCCCGGTTAGCCACTGGCGTTCCAATCACAATATCACGCTGACCTGTATACCGAGAAAGTAATATTCCAAAAGCAGTCAGCATAACCGCGTAAGGTGTAGTTTGATGGCGCTCAGAAAAAGCTTGTATCTCAAGTGGTAAATCAAATTGCGTTGATGCACCGCGATAGTCAATACGCTCTGGCCTTGGATAATCAGTGGGGAACATTAAATTTTCAATCCCCGACAATTTTTGTAGCCAATATTTTTTTAAATCATCCCAGCGAAACGCAACACATGCTCTCTGCCAAACCGCAAAATCTTTGTATTGAATTTCGAGTGGTGGAACCTCCCCAAAAAGCAGCTCTTGTCGTAACCGCTCCATAGACCAAGCATCAAAAACAATGTGGTGAATCACCAGCAGTAAGTTTCCCTCATGACGGCCGGCTCTTAATGGGTAATCTGAACTAAAGTCGAACTTTCGGTGTGTGAATGCTTCTAAGTCTAGAATTTTTTCTACTGACAGAGGTTCATTACAAACACTCTGATAAGTCTTGCCTTGTTCGTCTAAAGCAAAACATGTTCTCAAAACTTCATGCCGCTCAACAACTCGCTGCAAAGCCATGAGTAAATCAGCTGAGTATTTAAACTTTAGAACCACATGGTAGGGAGACATACCCTGTTCAGATTGCTCCATAAACTGCAACTGCTCTTGAGCATAAGAAAGTGGTGCTCGACTGCCCGTATAGACTGGTATGTTTTGAGTATTAGTGCTTTCAGCCAAAAGCACACAAAGCTTAGCAACTGTCCTACAACGAAATAACTCAACCACTGAAATTTCTTTGCCGAGTAGTTGGTTTATTTTGTGCGAAATTTGCACGGCAAGAATTGAATGTCCACCAAGTTCAAAGAAATCATTGTGTATGCCAACTTGTGAAACTTGCAGTGCTTCTTGCCATATCCCACAAACCAATTGCTCCAGGTCATTACGAGGTCCAACATAGGGAACGCTTTCTTCCTCCCAATTGGGCAATGGTAATGCTTCTCTATCTAATTTACCATGCACAGTCAGTGGCAGTGCGTCCAACTGGATGAAAGCATTCGGTATCATATAGTGAGGCAATTTATCATGCAGATAGGCTTCTAACGCCTTTGCATTACCCACGTAGTAAGCAACTAATCTACCTTCGTGTTCTAAAACTGCACTTTGATGAACCGAGGGGTATGTATTTAAAGTATGCTCTATTTCATTGGGCTCTATGCGATATCCTCTGATATTTATCTGAAAGTCACTACGACCAACATAGATTAAATTGCCATCTGGGTGAAAGCGCACCAAATCACCGGTTTGGTACATTCGACTACCATCATTCAAAAATGGATTCAAAACAAACCGCTTTTCAGTGAGTTCTGGTTGATTTAAATAGCCTCGAGCAACGCCCATACCTCCAATGTAAAGCTCCCCTACGGCACCCATCGCCACAGGCAATAACATGTCATCTAATACATAGAGCACAACGTTTGCAATAGGTTTACCAATAACTGAGCAGTAACTCGTCGCCTGACAATCAAGCTGATAAGTCGAGCCAACTGTACACTCAGTTACGCCATACTCGTTGATCAATTGTGTTTTTGATAGAAACTTGGAAGAGTGCGTATTTTCAAATACCTCACCGGATACAACAACAGCTCTTAAATAAGAAATATCGTCTTCGGACAGTGTATTCAAAAAATTAGGAGGGATGTAAGCAACATCAATTTTGTGGTCTCGGTAATTATGTCGATTCAGTTTCTCATCAGTATCCCCTAGCACTAGAGTACACCCATTGACTAAAGCGCCCCAGATACTTGAGACAGACGTATCAAAAGCAAAAGAATGCATCAGATAAATACGCTCATTGCTCTGAGGCTTTAAGTAACCTTTTTGCGCCATCAAATAGTTAACCACACTACCCTGCTCAACCATCACGCCTTTTGCCTGCCCTGTCGTGCCTGAGGTGTAAATCACATAAGCCAAATCATGGCCGGTAGTACCAGGTGATAAATCAGATTCCGATTCAAATTGATATAAAGATTCATCTACCACAAATAATTGAGATGGTGCTATCTGTTGCAGATAAAGAAGCAACTCAATTTGGGTGAGCAATAAAGGGGCGCCTGAGTCTTGCAACATATGTATAATACGTGCTTCGGGATATTCAGGATCAATCGGCAAATAAGCAGCGCCGGCCTTAAGAATCGCAAGCAGACTAACAATCATATCGAATGAAGGATAAAAACAAGCTGCAATTAAAGTGCCCGATACAATCTGCCCCCCTAATTGTTTACGAATACAGCGTGCAAGTTGGTTTGCCTTCTGGTTCAATAAGCCATAAATTATCGTTTGATGACCCAAGCAAAGAGCCACTGCATCGGGCGTTTTTCTAACTTGCTCTTCAAATAATTGCTGAATGGTTGTGTTAACCCGAGATTCCGCTACCGTTCCACTCAAACACATTAATCGTTGATGAACTTGCTGCGGTAAAAATGGACTATCTTCAAACACACCGTATAAAAGGTGGCTCAGATAATGCGTTAAATAGTGAAACACCTCTCCTACTGTATCTTCATCAATGAAATCATTATGACCATCTAGCTTTAGAACAAACTTGTTATTAAAGCGCTGTGCATGAAAAGCTAAAGGGATGGAGGTGTAGTCAATACTGCCCCCCTTCTCTAAATCTGTACTCGCAATGATGGGCTCAATAATATGAAAGTGAATATAATTAAACGAACAACTATAAAGCTCCCCATCAACGACATGAGATAACGCCTTGATTTGTGCATAGGGGTAGCTTTTGTATGGCATAAGCCTTGCTTTTTCTGCTGAGACTTTTTTTAAGAAGCCCACTAAGTCAATATAGTCATTAGGATACACATCAAGCTTCATGGGTAGTGTGTTTAGGTGTAATCCAAAGATTGCATCCCCTCCTACTTGTTCTGGGCGGTTATTCACACTCAGGCCAAGCAGCACCGAGGAGCTTGCATAAAAACGGGATAGCACCAAAACATACAAACTCAAAAATATAATATCAGGTGATAAATTCAGTTTTTTTGCCAAATGAATCACAGAAAGACTATCTGTTTGGCTCAATTCATGTGACCGAGTAATATATGCTCTTTCAGAAACTTTTCTAGCGTCAAAAATAAAGTTTTTATTAGAAAATATAACGTCTTTTAAATATTCTTGCCAAAACACCTCATGCTCTTTGCTGCCAAGTGCCTCCTGCTCTTTAATGATAAACGTCGGATAAGGAGGAAGTGACATTTGAGAAACATTTTGCTTTAAAAGATAGGCCGTCAAAAATTCGGCTACAAAACATGCAATACTCCAGCCATCCATGATGACATGGTGCATTGAAAAAGCGACAACAAATGCCTCGGGTGTAGGATATAAAAAAACCTCAAATAGCCCTGGAGACTGTGCTTGAAACTGTTGATGCATTCGGCTTTCTATAAATTGCTCGGCGTCAAAAGCGTCTGGCATCAGGTGAAAGTGCGCATCTATTGGCACACGCTCCCATTGAATCGCTATATATCCATGTTGATCATGTTGAGTAAATGAAGTTCTGAGTAAAGGATGCCTTTGAACCAACTGCTCGATAACATTGCGCAATCGCTCAGTATCCGGTACTTCTTTAATTCTGAAAAAATAAGAATCCAGGTACAGGCCAGGTCTTGGATGTTTTATCTCATCAATAAACATCCCCATTTGTAACTGACTCGCAGGATAAATATCTTCTATTTTGCCAAATTTGTCTGTTTCCGACTGAGTTTGCTCGGCAATAACTGCTTGTGACACAAGAGAAAAAGCTTGATAGGCTACTTCAGAATCTTCTGTCTGCTCAGTGTGCATGAGCATTTTGGAAATCGTTCTATGTAAATATAGATCTTTAACTGCAACGTTTAAATGATTTTGCCGCATCCGACCAATGAGTCGAATACTCAGGATTGAGTCACCTCCCAAGCGGAAAAAATCATCATCCAAACCAACTTGCGAAACGCCCAACTCTTCCTGCCAAATACAGCAAACTTTTGACTCTAGAGGGGTTTGTGGTGCAACGTAATGTTCGCTCCGCTCTGTCCAGTCAGGAAGTGGTAAGGCATTTCTATCCAACTTGCCATTTGGGGTGAGCGGCAAAGTATCCATACTCACTAAAAGACTGGGCACCATATAACTGGGTATTTTTTCAGTTAGATACACTTCCAAGTCTTGAGCTTTCCCGACATAATATCCAACCAGTTTTTGGTCATGAACCACCACGACACTTTGCTGAACCAAGGGATGGCTGTTAAGCGCATGTTCTATCTCGCCAAGCTCAACCCTAAATCCACGAATTTTTATCTGAAAATCGTTACGTCCTACATACTCTAAATTGCCATTCGAAAGCCTACGAACTAAGTCCCCCGTCTTATATAATCGTCCGTCTGAAAATGGATTTGAAATAAAGCGCTCATTGGTCAATTCAGGCTGATTCAAATAGCCACGTGCAAGGCCAGCCCCTCCAATATAGAGCTCACCAACAGCACCGATTGGAAGTGGTTGTAACCCATGATTCAAAACATATAAGTTTACATCAGATAAAGGCTGCCCCATCAAAACCGGATCGCCATCTTGCAATACAGAATAAGTGGTATGTACCGTGTTCTCGGTAATTCCATACATATTGATGACTTGTGTCGTTTCGGATGCTGGCGGTCTAAAGGTGTGAAGTGCTTCCCCGCCTAAAATGATGTAACGAAGCGTTTCAGAAAATCCAACCTCCAAATTTGCTTGATAAGCGCTTGGGGTTTGATTGAGGATAGTTATACGATGTTTCTGGCATAACTGCAAGAATTGCTCAGCATCTTTCCTCTCATGACAGGATGGAATAACAAGTGTCCCACCATAAAGCAATGCTCCAAAAATCTCCCATACCGAAAAATCAAATACCACTGAGTGATACAGAGTCCATACATCGGTGTCATTAAAGTGAAAGTGCTCATTGGCTGCAGCAAACAATCGTGACACACTTTGGTGCTCGACCATCACCCCTTTTGGTGTACCGGTACTGCCTGAGGTATAAATCACATACGCTAAATCACTCGGACCACCTAAACTCAGTGAATCTCGAGAGGCCTCAAAATAAGGCTTATGCTCAAAAAACGCATCATTTAAAATCAAGACAGGCTTTGCTTCTTCTAAAATAGTATCAAGGCGTGCCTTGGGTATCTCTAAATCCAGCGGCAAATAAGCACCACCTGACTTTAGTATCGCAAGAAGTGCCACCACCAACTCAACATTGCGACTCATTTGTATTGCAATTAGTGTGTCAGCTTGAATATCGTGATGCTCGCGTAAATAATGCGCCAACTGATTCGACTCAACATCTAACTCAGCATACGTCAGTGACTGATTGTTAAACGTTACGGCTGTATGATTGGGTGTCTGTGCTGCTTGCTTTTCAAATCGCGCATGAATTGTTTTCGTGGGATAAGGCGACGTCTCTGCACCCCACACATGCACCAATTGCTTATATTCTTCAGGCGTTAAAAGCGTACTTTCATCAAAACGCATATTTGGATGTCTCAACATTATATCCAAAATACGCTGATAATAGGTTGCAAAGCGCTCTATGCTGTCCTGCTTAAATAAAGACGTGGCATATTCTATATGAAGCTTCACACTTTCTTTTGTGAGTTTAATCGTGAAAGCCAAATCAAATTTAGCAACGTTAGGCTCTAACACGGTTAAATCTGAGGCATTCAGGGCTTCATCTTCATATTGCATCACATACAATACTTGAAAAATAGGATGCCTGGATGGCTCTCTTTCAACCCCTAAACTATTTAATAATTTCTCAAAAGGAAAATCTTGGTGTAATTGCGCCTCAACGACTGTTTCCTGCAATTGCCTGACACAGTCAACTAAGCGCTCATGCCCCTGAATTTGCACCCTGAGCACAAGCGTATTGACAAAAAAACCAATTAAAGACTCAAGCACAGGGTGTTGCCTATTAGCAACTAAAGTGCCAATTGGAAAATCAAACTGTCCCGTGTAGTGTGTAAGTGTGATGGCTAATGCCGCTAAAAAAACCGTATAGGGAGTCGTTTGATATTGATTTGCTAAATCTAAGTACTGCCTCGGCAAGTCAGCGGCAAATATTGCACCTCGATAATCAAACTGTGCGGGCCGAGTATAATCCGTTGGTAACATTAAGGGGGGCAAGCTTTGCAGCTTAGTGCGCCAGTAATCAGACAATGCTTCAAGTTGTGATTCTATCCCCTTCCTTTGCCAGGCAGCAAAGTCTTTGTATTGTATTTCAAGCCGAGGCAAGTCCCTTTGAGCGTAGAGGCACCACAATTCTTGAGCGAAAATTTTTGCAGACCACTCATCAAAAGCAATATGATGAAATATAACCAATAAATATCGCCCGGCTGGTTCATTAAAGAATCCGGCTCGCATAGGAATTTCAGTCATCAAATCAAATGGACGTGCGATAAATGCCTCGGCATCTACATGCTCTTGGACTGCAAGTGCTCCGTCTTGTGTCACTTGCCAATATCTACCATGCTCATCGAGCTGAAAATGAGTTCTAAGAATAGTATGGCGCGCTACAATTTCCTGCAGAGCATCAATAAGCAGGCGCTCATTGATGTTTTTTTGTAAAGAAATACGCACCGGAATATGATAGGCACGAGCCCCCTTTTCATATTGCTCAATAAACCATAACCGACTTTGTGCATAGGATAACTCGGTACGCATACTCCCTGTAGGCTCTATACTGTCCAGGTGCTCACCATGCTGCAATCCAATACAGATATTTGCAATGTTTTTATGCTGTAAAATATCTGAAATTAAAACTTTTTTATTCAGGCTTCGACTCATCTCATGCGCCAGTTGAATCGCAAGAATAGATTGCCCGCCTAACTGAAAAAAATCATCGAATACACCAACAGATTGTACTTTAAAAGCCTTCTGCCAAATCTCACATATCACATGCTCAACTTCATTTCTCGGCTCAACATAGTTTGCTCGAGAAGTCTCAAAATTTGGTTTTGGTAGCTTGCTTCGCTCTAGCTTGCCACTATGACTCCGTGGTAACACCTCCATTCGAATCAATATTTTGGGCACCATATACTGGGGAAGCTTTTCATTCAAATAATTCTCTAATGCTTCTGCTTGACCAACATAATAGCCAACCAATCGACCATCGTAGGCAACAACCACGCTTTGCTGAACTCGTGGGTGAGCATTAAGTACATGCTCAATCTCACTGAGCTCAATACGATAACTATTTATTTTGACCTGAAAATCACGCCGCCCCAGATACTCTAAGTTGCCATCAGGTTGAAAGCGTACTAAGTCCCCTGTTTGGTACATCAGGCTACCGTCGTTCGTAAATGGATTTAGACTAAACTGTGCATCTGTTAATTCAGGCTGATTTAAATAACCACGCGCAACGCCTACACCTCCGATATACAACTCTCCTACAACACCAATGGGGAGCAAGCACTTCTTATCATCCAACACATAAACCTGCACATTCTCTAAAGGTTTACCAATTACCGCTGACGACGAACCAGAACGATACTTAAACAAAGTGGTTATAATGCTTGCCTCAGTAGGACCATAAGCATTCACCAAAATCCGTCCCTCACACCACCTCTCATATAATTGGGTACTCGCTTTTGATCCCCCCGTTTGAATAGCCTGAACATGTTGTAAATCTTCAGCTTTCTGTTCTGCCAATAGATGAGGAGAGGTTGTTAAAACCGTTATCCGATTTTGAAAGATATATTGTCCAAAATGATGGCTATATTTGACCGATTTAGGAATAACATGTAAAACAGCCCCAACAAAGAGTGCCGGAAATACTTCAGAATAAGCCGCATCAAATCCTATCGATAAAAACTGTGACACACGGCTTGCCGAGCTCATATTAAAATGCTTTATGCAACTTAAAGAAACATTGACAACTCCTGCATGCGCTACCATCACCCCTTTGGGCTTACCTGTAGTCCCAGAAGTGTAAATCACATAAGCTAAATCTTTTGGGGTGTTAGTGGGTAAAAGGTTGCCGCGTGACTCACTCCGATAGGGCTTTCGCTCAAAAAAAGCACCATCTAAAACCAAGTCAGCTGCAGTATCTTTCAGAATATATTCTACACGCGCGTTGGAGTCCTCAGTGTCTATTGGAACATAAGCCGCACCAGACTTAAGTACTCCGAAAAGTGCTACTAGAAAATCAGGGGATGAGGACATACAAATCGCAATCAATGTATCAGGCGCCACTTGGTTGCCATACGACTTGCGAATAAAGTGCGCCAGCTGATTCGCTTCTTCATTAAGTGCGCGATAATTAAGTTGTTTATCTTCAAATACAACAGCGATTTGATTGGGGGTACGCTCAACTTGCTCTTCAAAAATCTGATGAATTAGTTTAGGAGGAAGTGCTTTGTTTGTTTGATTCCATATTTGTATTTGCTTAGCATACGAGGCCTCTGGAACAGATAAATAAGCAGCAAAGGTGATAGCCTGCTCTGCAAATAGCGCGTAGCTCTTAAAAAAATCTGAGGCAAGCTGAGGCGTATGAGCAAAGAAATAGCAACCCTTGGGGTAAGTAATACGAAGTTTTAAACTTTCTTCATCAAAGGTAGAGACAACCGGATAATCTATCTGATTGAGATTTGTGTTCGTAAATTGTAATAAAACTTGCGGTGAAGTTTCTTCAAATTCAGGATATGTATAAAAAAAATCTGAACAAATAGCATAACAAGGATGATTCACCAGTGCTTGAAGTACTAGATAATCAGTACTGTTTGTCAACTGAATATACTTCTTTATTCTTTTAGTTTCTGATTGAAGCACATAAGCATATGTTCCTGCCGCACGTGCGTTGTATTGCACCAGCAGATAAATCAAAAACAACTCGATTTGTTCCCTACCAGGATCAAATTGAGATAAATCTACCTCAACACATGCTGTTTCTTCCTGTGTCGTTTCACTCAGTTCAAATTGAACTGGCGTGCTAAAGGTTTGGTAATATGCTTGAAGACTTGTCAGCCGCTCTCCATAGTTCAAAATTGACTCAAAGGTTTCAAGCGGAGTCGAATCTACTTCATAAGGTAGCCAATCTACGCCTTCCTGGTCCATATGCAGCCACCGGACTACGGCTTTACTGAAAAGAGACTCCAAGTGAACATGGATAGATTTAAGTTCCTCCAACGCATAGTGAGCATCTACTAACTCACAGTACTGCTCACTTCTTAGCATGCCTATCTTGATACTCACAGACTCACATGCAGAAACATATGCTGTAAAAATGAGCTGAGGATGTCTTAAAACAAGCTGTTCAAAATTAATCAAAAAATCACAGTCTGTTTTATCAGTCTCTTCCTGATGAACAAGGTGCCCTGCCTCCATGAGGTAATTTATTATGACATGTAAAAAAGAATAACGACCACCTAACACCAGAACACTTAAAATTCGCACACCTACATCCTCTGTAATAGCAATTACTTTGCTTAAATTTTAATATCCTCTTTACCGAAAAGACGAGCAGATTTAATGTTTTTTGTTTTGCAATACTCAATGAGTTTATTAGATTCAACAATGGGAGGAGATTCTGGAGTATAATGAATACCCATCACATAATTAAGCCATGGCTCTTGTCCCATTGCATAGACGTACACTTGCTTACAATCAAATAAATCAACCATACTTTTTGCCTTATCAAAATCAGAGCCATCTAAACGACGACTTTGATCTATTGCACGCGTCACATTCTCCATTAAAATTGGTTGATACAGCCAGCTTAATGGTGCGCCAGAGCACTCCATTCCAATAAAAAGCACATCAATGTCACCAACAATTTGATGCGTTTTCTCATACATTTTATGATCCAGATTGTTTGCATCTGCAGCGAACATCAGTTTAACCTCAGCGATTTCAACCAAATACATCAACTTACTCTGAATATATAAGTCAGCATGTTCACCTAAAAAAGGCAGGGCTTGTATCTGTCCACCGGGAAACATCACTGAATCAAACTCATGCAAAGCAATCACTGATTTAAAGCCAAGGTCTTCTAACATTAGCTTCAATGAAGGATCTTGCAGGGCACCTATTACATTTAGAGGAACAACCAAGGTACCAATTTTATAACGAAGCTGAAGCAGATGCTCAATTAAAACATGGTCTTGGTGTGAGTGCGTTAAAACAACATAATCAATTTTTTCCGGTAAATCAGCATAACTGAAACGCTCAATCTCACTGAGATAACTATAACTCAATGCCGGATCAATCAAGATGTTGCATTGGTGCGACTCGATTAAGACACAGGCATGCCCAAAATAGCGGACCCTAACCGGTGTGTCCTTGTCTAATTTTGAAGATTGTGCTTGTAGGGGCTCGCTACAAAATAAATTTAAAAACTGACTAACGACACGTTCATCATTTATATCAAATGATGCATCTTGCATCACCTGATTCAAATCATCCTGTGTTAAAGCATTTTCTCTACTTGCAAAGAGCCTATCATAAAAAGAGGAGCGGAAAGGCTTTGAAATACTAATTTCATCCTTATACACCCTTGGAGTACTCAAACAAAACGGACGGTGGTCTTCATCAACAAGCGAAAGCAAAATACTCTGAAATGGTGCCGTATTTAAGTTCCCTCGATAAAGTAAAGGTTCGACAAACCTAAAGTGAGGTCGATTTGATACATCATAATACAGCTCAACATAACCACGTAATACTTCCGGTAACTGCGCATACAAAGGCTCCAACGACATACCTTTAGGATGCGCCTCCAGCAATTGATGTAATTGACTAATACCTTCAGCAAACTCAATATGCTGCTTCATGGTTACTTTGGTTTTTTCTAAAATCGCTTCTATCTCATCAACACGAGAAGCGGGATGATCAATAAACGGCCCCCCTTTCATTTCTGGATGCTGACATGCAAGCTCATGCATTCTGGGGGCTGAGACATAACTACTCATCAGCATCAAATGAGAATGAGAAAACTTCATTGCGGTCATTGCAGGAGATATCAAGTAAATAGATGCATACCAATGATAAACTAGGGGTTCTGCTATCGCATTTGCCTTTAAATAATACATACGCTACATCCTTTTACATATAGATAACCACTCCATTTTTACGGCCCTTACACCGTAACTTCTATGTATTCTATATAAAAACCGTCTTCACTCCAATGTTAATTTGTATTCCACGTCTCACGAAGCAAATAAATAACATCTTCCTCTTGTTTATTTTTCACGCGTTTGAGTAAGCTATAAACAATAGCTTCATGCTGCTCCATTTTTAAACGCCCAATGCTTAAAAAATATTGACTTTCCAATGTAACAAGCGATGACTCTATCTGCATTTTCTTAAGTAGTGACGTCACTTCTTCCATAGATTTAATACGTTTATCAGCCCGAAGTGCAAGCAGTGCTTCAAGTGACTCAGTGTCTTTCTCGTCTCCCAACAACGCCATTATAATGTCCTCAGAAGCTGTGTTTAGATTAATCGGGGTATTTCGAGGTAAAACCGTAACATATGGTAACAGTTTATTACGTACCTCAGGTGTAACTTCTGCTAATAAATCAAGCTCAGATAAGCTTGCCATTGGTGTATGTGCAATTATTTTCGTATTGTGCTGCAAAAGATTCGGTTCTTGATCGCTAACAGCTCGAGCAATCGCCGCCGTGATGTTAAATACTGTTTTTTCTGATTTATCTTTAAGAACATGATTTGCTAATTGAAAAAAAACTGGCTTCATGGAAGGCTTATTTAAATTGTTCAAATTGAAACGAGCATTAAGATCAATAATCTCCATTGAAATCTGAGTATCAGGCATCCCTGCAATAGAGATATTTTTTACACGTACAGGTAACATGCCTGGTGCTTTCCCAAAATTTTTATACGGTTCATGAGTTAATGCATGCATAGCCCAGAAGCGGGCAAAGTCAGTTGCTCGAGAAAGCTGGCCCGATGAAGTAATAAGTTCAGCTTCAATAATATGTTGGTGTATTTCCAAAGTGAGTGTCGTTGTTGAAATAGCAACTAACACCATAATAAATAAAGCCGAAAGTAATGCACTCCCTCGATTATGACTCACCCACCCTCCCTGGTATAACAAATATAAACTCACCCGCTGTGCTACTTAATTTAAAGTGAAACTTAAATACAGGTGGAAAAGAAGAGGCTTCACCATCCCAGTGATCTATCCATTTCCTACCATCAAAAAATGAAAAATGGCAGGCATTTAAGTCATCAACTAATATTTGCTCATAAGGGTGCTCTACATCTACTCCATCCAAAACAGGCCAGGTCGCACGGATAAGTTGGTTATCCTGACAGATTAATGCTACACGCCTAAGACCCGTCGGGTTTATTGTATTTTTCTGAGAGATAAATCCTCCGCGTGTAAAATAAACACTTTTTGAACTCGCAGAGAATGCCGAAAGCTTGTTCATATGCTCATCACGCACAGGCCTATTCACGAGCTGATGCACATCATGTCGAATACGGGCAATTGAAAGCTCCAGATGATTTAGCGATGTAAGTGTGTGACTCATTTGTGCTTTGACATCAAATGTTCTACTAAGCAGCCCAATACTTAAAGTCGCTAATATACTAAAAATAGCCAATGCAACAACCACTTCAATAAGTGTATAACCTCGATAAAGCTTACTTATCACGTGCAGCAATCCTAAAACCTACTAATGGTGCGGAGAACGGCCCTTTTTCATTAGGACTAGAAGATATTTCTATACGCTCAATATCAGGTAGACTTGTAGGATAAGCATGCGCCTGCCAATACCATTTTTCCTGAAAAAAATTGATTGCGCGAATTTTTCCTGTGGGAGCAAAATGATGTGAAACGACTTCGAATATTTGTTGATTCAGCAAATGGGAAAGCATTTTTTCACGCAAATGTGTTGTTGTTTGAATAGCACGTGCATTAGAAAGCAAAAGCGCTGTAAGTGCTATACTCATGATAGCCAATGCAATCAATACTTCAATCAACGTAAAACCAATAGAGCCTTTAGGATTGTGTCTTAACATTGACCATGCCATCATGCAACTACCTACTAAATTTCCACTTTTAACTTAAAAAATTTTTTATTTCAATATAAAAGCCTTGTTTTTTTAATACAGATAAGGTACGAATAAAAAACTAGTGACTCCCCAAATATCTTGACAGCGAAAGGACTTGAAAATGAAAAAAACTCTAGGCATATTGGCACTTACACATAGCGTATTTTTGCACGCCGGTAGTATGGGCCCTATTATAGAAAAAACGATTGTGCCTTATCTACAGGGCGAGGGTTCATATACCTGGAATCAAGTAGAAGGCTCTCCTAATGGAACAATTGATAAACAACGTTGGGGGGGGCGTTTATCCGGCGGAGTCATGCGCTCCTATAATGAACATCTTCTTTTCACTGGTGAAGTTGGTGGAGGCTATTATGGTGGCGCAAGCGAACGCACACCAGGACCAACATCATCTGTTGACGGATTTTCTGCGCCAGGCAGAAGAGCAAGCTTCACAATCGATGGATACGATGTTTTAGTAGGTGCTATTTATAAACTCCAAAATTTTAGTGTACTGGCTGACATTGGGTTTATGGCACAAAACTTGAGTCGGAAAATCATAGTTACGAACACACTCAAAGCAAACAATACCCAAATACTCCCAGAAATCAAAGTTGGAGGCTTATATAATCTCACTAACAACCTGGATATTGCGCTTTCTTACATGTATGTTTTTGGCTATAAGAATTATAACCGAGTCACTAGTACCGTGGACAGCACAGTTATTCCACCTCAAGTAAATATCCAAGGAAGTGCTCAGGAGAAAAATCCGGCATTAAGCACCATATTTTTAGGACTTCGTTATAATTTTGCATAATTAAAGGATTAGCAAATGAAAAAACTTATAGGGTTATTGGCGCTCACACATAGCGTGTTTTTACACGCAGGTAGTATGGGGCCTACCATAGATAAAACGGTTATACCTTATCTACAAGGTGAAGGCTCGTATACTTGGAATCAAATTAACGCTGTATATGTTTCAGGCATAGCAGTTCCCCAAAGCAAACAGCCTTGGGGAGGACGTTTGTCAGCAGGAGTAATGCGTACCTATAATGAACGTATCGCTTTTACTGGGGAAGTCGGTGGAGGTTACTATGGTGGCATTTCACGCCGTCTTGTACCGATTATCACGAATAGTGGCACAATCGATGGGTACGATATCTTACTGGGCCTTATTTATAAGCTACAAACTTTCGCCCTATTTGGTGATATTGGGTTTATGGCTCAAAATTACAGCCAAAAAACACGTTCTTATAATAGTAGGGGGAGAACAAATTATAGAGGCACCACAGTGGCAGAAAATACGATGAACAACCGTATCGTACTCAACAACACACAAATATTCCCAGAAATCAAAGTTGGAGGGCTATATACGCTTGTTAATAACTTGGATATTTCTCTTTCGTATATGTATGTTTTTGGTCGTGAAAACCTTAGATATGTTTATGCCTCAAGATCTATTGAAAATCCAGCGTTAAGTACCATATTTTTGGGGCTTCGTTACAATTTTGCATAATTAAACACTAGGGGCTATAAAATCTTTAGCCCCTTACTTTTAAGCATGCTCAACTTGGTTTTCCTGAACGCGTGAGGTCCAACGACCAATATTTTCAAGAAAATCTGAGCTGTATAATCTTTTAGACTGTATGTATGCAAACTCTGCCATATATTGCCTCAATAAATCTCGAGGTTCTTCTGTTAAATTCAACATCCTACGATTTTCAACCACAGCCGGATTATCAAGCTCTAATATTGCGGTTTCAACTGCTGATTCAATCTCAAGACTAGGCAAAACTTTATCACAAAATAAGCTCGCCTCCGCATCTGTTGCACGCATTTTTTGTCCTGAAAAAATCATTTCTCGCGCCAGCCGACTACCAATTTTTTTGGGAAGCCGAAAATTCGCAACACCTGGTACAATCCCTTCTTCTGCCGCAGGAAGCGAAAAGTAAGCATCATCTGCTGCAATAACTTTATCTAAAACCAGTAAAAGCTGCATGCCTCCACCAATCGCAAACGAATCAATCACACCAATCCAAGGCTTTTGAATGGTCCTCTCTAAAGCATGTCCTGGCGAGAGGCTCAATAAACCATGCGCAATTTTGCTCATATAACTCACTTCTCTTCCCAGCAAAAAATCCACAAATGAAATTTTACCGGCATGCAAATCATATAAATTAATCCCTGCACAAAACACCCGCTTTCCAGCGTACTTACGGTGTGTCATCACACCACCACGCAACACGACGACATTAATTCGCTCATCGAGCAAAACCAAATCAACAGCTGTTTCCAGATCATCAATCAAGCGTTGGTTTTCAGCATTGAGGCATGATGTATTATTCATGGTGACATAAGCCACACGTCCACGCCTTTCAAGTTGAATGACACCCAGATTTAAGCAATCGGTACGCTGCAAATCTCCCAGTAGGCTAAGCGCGCGACTCGTTGGTAGCAGCATGGCATCAAGCAAATGAGCGCCAATCTCAGGGCAATTAAATAATCCCCTAAAAAAAAGGCCCTGATCTATCTCTAAGCCCTCTTTATTTTTCTGAAGATTTTGTTTCTCTTTATCGAGTGCGCGCTTTGTTGGTACAAGTCCTGGAAATTTTTCTGCCGCATCAAATACAAGTTCTGAAAGTCGAATATATCGACTAAACGCCTCAGTGAGAATGGAGTAAACTGCATAAGCATGTTGGTTAATAAAAGCATTACGTACACGACGACAAGATGTAGTAATTTTAGCCGCCAAACAGTTGGTTAATTCATCACGCTCCGGCTTGATTGGCAAGCTTGTTAACAGCTGCTCGCCCTCTTTCACATAAGCTGCAAGCGCTTGTTTATCTTTATTTAATTCGCCACTAAGCGTAACTTCAGCTAATAACCATGCATCTACTTTTTCTTCATGAACTCTCACCTAATAACTCCTTGCTCTTATCATCTACTGCACAGGTTTGTAGTCTTCGTATTTCGCGATCGCAAGTTGCAAGGTGCGTCCCCAAGGCTTCCTCAAAAGTCACTGCTGGCGCCTCTAAAAGTAACTGTCTCAGGATAGATACATCTGCATGACTAATTGCGCGAAGCTTCGATAAAGTTTTTTGCACAGACTTGATTATATCGTCTGTTAAATCATCCACTAAACCCATATCAAGCGCTTTTTTTCCCTGTACTTCTTGCCCACAAATAATCATTTTTCTTGCTAAGGCAACTCCCACTTGATTTACGAGTCGATGAATTGCCATACCAGGCCAAACCTGCCCATGATTCACTGAAAAACAGAGTTTAGAATTAGAAAAAGCGATGCGATAATCGGATGCAAGTAATATATCGAGCAACCAGCCATCAATTATTCCTATAGCAATAACCATCACAATTGAAGCTGTTTTCTCAAGCCTCCTGACGGCCTTCTCCCATCGACTGATCTGTTGCACACAAATTTCCCCAAAAGGCTCAGTATGGTTATTAGTTTCCCCATTCAAATACAACACAACCACTTGACTGATCTGTCGTTCAGCTTCCACACACAAGTTATTAAGCTGCGTAGTTAATTCAGACAGTGGTGCATCATAAGCCACCTCTAAATATAGAGGGGTTAGTATCGCTATTTTCTTTAAATCCTCATTTATATTCACTAAAAATTATCTCCAATGAAGCAACGCCATTTCAATGGCTGTACCTGGTCCCATGGTCATCATAACACCATAATCACCAGCTAAAACTTTTTTCTCAGCAAGCAACCTTTCATATGAAAATAAAAAAGACCCACTTGAAACATTGCCATAATCCTGTAAAACACCAGTTGTATGTCTTAAATCGTAACGAGTTAGCTCAAGATTAACGCGTATAGAATCAATCACTTTTTTTCCACCAGAATGTACAAGCCAATGCTGTATATCACCAGAAGAAACCCCCGTGCCTTCAAGCAACTTTGAAAAAGCGGCTTTCACATTTGCACCTAATATATAGGGAATTTCTGGGTCTAAGAAAAAGCTAAACTTACCATGCTCATCATTCCAGTCGTAATACATTGCGTCAGCGTGTTCTGGAAGCATAAAACTTGTAAAGCAAACAGGTGATGGTAAAGGCATATCTCGTTCAGAGGATTGCCCATTAAGATTTGTCAAAACCGAAATTGCCCCTGCACCGTCACCAAATAAACTATTTACAACCGAAGTATTCATAGTTCCATCAAAAACATAAGCCGCTGAACATACCTCGATACACACAAGTAATGCCAGTTTTCCTGGGTTTGCTTTTGTCCATGCACAAACAGCATTGAGTGCATTTAAACCTGCATGGCATCCCATCCCAACAATATCTAAACGCGAGCACTCATTTGAGAGCCCCATTTCTTTAATCAACAATGCACTAAAGCCTGGGGTAATAAATCCAGTCGATGAAACACAACACAAATGGCAAACATCTGAGAGAGTCGCTTTTGCTTGTTGTAAACACGTATCAATCGCATGAGCACCCATAGCAAGGCCAACTTGTATATGTTTTTTGAGAAGCTCTCCCTGTGTTTCTATGGGTCTTAGAGGTAAAGTCAAATAACGATTTTTAATACCACTATTCAAAAAAATAGAACGAATTTTATCCTCTTTAATATCAAATATATCGAGGATTTCTTGTTGCGTATATTGGTTAGATGATACGGCCGTGCCAACAGAAATAATTTCAGGTGAGTTACTCTTCGGCATAATATGGTGATACTCACAAACTCTAAATAAAAATAGGTTTTAGCATGGTTATGTTCCGAAAGTTTATATAGCATAGAGACATATTTCAAACTCTTTATTCTGGCTAATTACATATGACAGTCGCTCAAGAAAAATATGTCAAATATGAGAAAAACAAAAAGATTGCATACATCACGCTAAATCGTCCTGACGTTTTAAATGCAATGAATATACAAATGCATGAAGAATTAGCCACGATTTGGGATGATTTTGAAGCCGACGATAATATTCTACTCGGTATTCTCAGCGGCGCTGGCACACGCGCTTTTTCAGTCGGGCAAGATCTAAAAGAGCTTGCCAAACAATCTGAAACCTCAAGTATTGGAAGCCTAAATAGGCCTGGGTGGCCAAGATTAACTGAGCGCTTTAGTCGTGTAAAACCTATCATTGCAAAAGTCCATGGCTACGCACTAGGCGGCGGTTTTGAGCTTGCCCTGGCCTCCGATATTATTGTTGCTACACACGATGCAAAATTCGGCCTACCAGAAGCCAAGCTTGGACTTATTCCCGGCGCAGGTGGTATGTTTCGGCTGACTCGCCAAATTCCCTCTCGAATAGCGCTTGGCTATCTTTTAACTGGCAGAACGATATCGGCCTCAAGAGCTTTTGAACTGGGGCTTATTAATGAAGTTGTCTCACCAGAAGCCTTAGACGCATGCGCACAAAGCTTTGCCGATGATATTCTGCGCTGCGCTCCTTTGTCAATTCGTGCCATCCAAGAAGCAACTTCAAAATCATCTAACCTAACTTTAGAGCAAGCTTTTTCATCCAATTATAATTGGGAAACGATTCGAAAAAATAGCCTGGATGCCAAAGAAGGTGCAGAAGCATTCGCAGAAAAACGCCCCCCCATATGGCAGGGTAAGTAATCAAGGAGATAATACCAGTGGAACAAGAACAGTTAAGTTATTTTTATGCAAAGAATGGTTTAGGTAAAGTAGCCTGCTACTCAGCAAAAAAAGAAAGAAATATTCTGCCATTTATTAGAATGCATGAAGCAGCCATTCAAAACCAAGTACACGAAAATGGTGGGCTTATTTTAAGAAACTTTAGCCTTCGCTCCCTATCGGAGTTTAATACTTTCGCACGTACACTTACTCCAGAGTTATTGGACTATACGAATCGCTCAACGCCAAGAACCAAAGTAGGTGGCAAAATCTATACTGCAACAGAGTACCCAGCCCATAAAACAATTCTCCCACATAACGAAAACGCCTACACACTAGTTTGGCCGGAAAAAATATTCTTTTTTTGTCTTATTCCAGCAGAAACAGGAGGAGAAACACCGATTGTAGACAGTCGACAAGTTTACAACCGAATTAAACCTTCCATTAGAGACGCATTTAATGATAAACAAATTTTATACGTAAGAAACTATACACCAGGCCTTGACTTAAGTTGGCAAGAAGTCTTCCAGACAGACGATAAACAAGAAGTAGAACAGTACTGCAATACACATAAAATTGCTTTTACTTGGCACAGTCAAACCAATAACAACTTAGAACTCACGACAAAACAAGTATGCCCTGCTTCGCTTAGGCACCCTATCACTCATGAACATGTATGGTTTAATCAAGCTCATTTATTTCATACTTCAGGTCTAGATGAAGAAGAAAAACAAGCTCTAATCGCGACTGTTGGAGAAAATGCCTTACCACGAAACAGTTACTATGGTGATGGAACTGAGCTGCCTGAAAACGACCTCAAGCATATTCGAGATATCTATGACGCTGAAAAAATAACTTTTCCATGGGAACGAGGAGATGTGATGATATTAGATAATAGGCTTATGGCGCATGCAAGAGAGCCTTTTACAGGCACTCGAAAAGTTTTTGTTGCAATGGGCTAGAGCAATCTGAAAGACCCGATTTTACTGGTGCCGTTGCGCAGAATCGAACTGCGGACCTATTGATTACGAATCAATTTTTTATGCATTTCATCCGACATCAACTCGTATCAATATATCAATAAAACCCACGTATATCAACAAATTATCACTACATTGATATTTAAATCGCTATCATTTAATATCATCGGTATACATAAAAACAGGTACCAAAATCGGTACCAAAAATAACAAGGTACCTGATGAAATTTATTGATAGCTTCATCAAAAATTTAAAACCCGAATCCAACTGGTATGAAAAAACAGAATCCAGTGGTCTTGGCATTCGTGTGATGCCAAGCGGTAATAAATCTTGGATTTATCGCTACACTCTGAATGGCAAAAGACAAAAAATGACCTTAGGCAAATATCCTGCCGTAAGTCTTAAGCAAGCCAGAGACCTCATTTTACAAGCGCAGCGCCTAAAAGAACAGGGCATTAACCCCATTGAAGAACAAAAACAAAAAAAATCTCAAGATATTTATACCGTAGAAAAGCTATGCCTTGATTGGTACCAAACTTATGTTTCAAAAAACCGTAAGAAACCGCTGCAGATACAGCAACAGATTGAAACTAATATCATCCCCCTACTTGGCGACAAAGAGCTTGCTAAACTACAACCCCTTGATATTAGTAACGCATTGGATGTGATCGTAAAACGTGGCGCCCCTATCCTTGCTAATAGAATTCTGAGCTCACTCAAGCAAGCCTTTAATTTTGCTGTGAGTCGCGGTCATATTTCACAAAATCCCGCAATAAGTATTCGAGCACGTGACATTGGTGGTCTAGAGAAGCCACGCGAACGAGTTTTAGCACTCGACGAAATTAAACGTATATGGCTGTTTCTAGATAGCACACACTGCAACATGTCACTGCAAACAAAAAGTGCCATAAAAATTATCATCCTTACCGGCGTTAGAACCGCTGAAATTCGTCTTGCTAAATGGGATCACTTTGACTTTAAAAATGCTTTGTGGACAGTACCCTCTGAACTCACGAAAGGTGCTGTTACAGTTAAAATACACTTAACACCATTCACGCAAAACATCCTTGATGAATTACAAAAAATCAGTGATTCACCCTTCGTACTTGTAGGTTTAGACACAAATAAGCCATTGGATGAAAATGCCCTACCTCGCGCTATTCGACGAATACAGGGGCGAGTTGGCATCCCTGCATGGACAGCACATGATTTAAGACGTACCTTTGCAACACAACTGGGCGAAACGCTTCAGGCTGATCCTGTCGTCATTGAAAAATGCCTAGGACATAAAATGCCAAAAATTATGGCTACTTACAATAAAAACGAAATGCTGCCTCAGCGAAGAGAAGCTTTACTACAATGGAGTCATCTCATTGAGAAACTTGTAGTTACTGATGATCAACAACCAACTTATGCAATCAAAGTTCTTAACAAGGAAGTATCTGAATGAATATAGAACAACTAAAAGCCCTTATTAAACAAGGCGAGTCATCTACGCTTGAGTTTAAGAAATCAACAACACAAATCAAACCTGCCTTTGAGACCGTATGCGCTTTTTTGAATGGAACCGGCGGGACTGTAATATTTGGCATCAAAAATGATGGTGAGTTGATTGGACAACATGTAACCGATAGCACTAAACAAGAACTTGCTAATGAAATAAGAAAAATTGAACCAAACAGTCAACTGCAAATTTATTATATCCCTCTCAATAAAGAGAGAGAGGTTATTGTTTTAGAGATTCAAGCCGGGAATCATACTCCCTATGCTTATGATGGGCGACCGTTTGAGCGTAATCAGTCAACAACTCACAAAATGTCACAACACCGATATGAGCAGCTAATTGTTCGTCGTGGACAACTAAATCACCAATGGGATCATTATGCCGCCGATGCATTTACACTTGATGATCTCGACCATGAAGAAATCAGAAAAACTATCGTAGAAGGCGTTAATAAACACCGTATTGGTGTGGAAGTTCTGAACCATAGTATCGAACAAATTTTAACAAGCCTTGGGCTTATCATCGATAACAAACTTACCAATGCTGCTATCGTGCTTTTTTGCAAAAATATTCCTAAAATTTTCCCCCAGTGCGAGCTAAAAATGGCACGATTCAGAGGTACCGACAAACTAGGAGACTTTATCGATAATCAATGGATTTCAGGAAATGCATTTCAGTTGATAATCGCGGCTCATCATTTTGCAACTAGGCATTTACCTATTGCTGGTTTTTTTGAACCAAACAATTGGCAACGGACCGATCAACCAGCTGTCCCAGCCCTTGCATTAAGGGAGGCTTTAATTAATTCTATCTGCCATCGTGATTACTCCAACCGCTCCTGTACCACCTCACTAGCTATTTTTGATGATAGACTTGAAATTTGGAATATTGGAAAACTTTCACCTGAGCTGTCAATCGACCATTTAAAAATACCGCATCGATCTATTTTAAGAAATCGGGCCATTGCGCAAGTATTTTACAAAAGGGGCTGGATTGAAAATTGGGGTATTGGTACCATCCGCATGACTGACTACTGTAAAAGCAATGGAACACCTGAACCTCAATTCGTCGAAGATGGAGGGGGATTTTCTGTAATATTTCGCTTTAGTGAGCCAATGACGACCGGTATTCAGCAACCTAGTGCATACCAAGATTTATCCCCCAGACAGGAGGAAATACTGAAGCTTTTAGAACGCTTTGGTGAGATGTCATTACAAAAAATACGTGATGGTCTAACAACTCCGCCGGCAACAAGCACACTAGGTAAGGATCTAACGTCATTGAAAACTAACGGCTTAATTGTTTCACGCGGCCATTCACGCGCGACAGTATGGAATATAGCACGTAAAAAGTAGGGGCTGTGAGGAGAAACGAGGAGAAACGAGGAGAAATCCTTACTAAAAAGCCGCACTTCACTTCTCACTGGGCGATTGAAAATTTATTAGATATCATTACTCTACTGTCAAAATAAAATCTGTTTGTCCGTGACCGTACTTTAACAATTTATCTTTGTGTGAATCAAAAAGCATCTAAAAACACCCATCTGTACCATTCATCAATTTAGCCAAAATCTATGATGATTACTGACTATTATCAGGAAACCCATATGCTTATCCACGTAATCTGTGGATTAAATTTTTTCCCCTATTCTGCAACTACCACGGGCAAATCCTGCAACTTACTATCAATCAAATTAACAAACTCATCCAAGGTACAACTGGTCCCACCACACTGCTCAATATACAGTGGTTTTTGATTATAAGTGACCCGAACTTCATAATTTGAAGCCCCCATATCAAACAGCGCATAATGAATATCTGACGCATAAGAAGGTACATCATCAATGTACTGCCCTAGCAAGTTTAGCTGCGTAGAAAGCGTTGTATCATGAGCAACAAATAATAAATACGTTAAAGGCCTCTTCTGTTTGGCTGCTAAGCTTAGTTCTTGCTTGATGGTTTGAGCAAGCTTACCCCCCTCTGCTAGAGCCAATTTAGGATGATTAAAGATACGAAGTAGAGCCCATTTGCCTGCATCCATAATCATTTCAGCATCTTTTTTATGCAATCCGGTAGGTAAATCTATGCCATATAATTTTTCTACATATAGTCGGTCGCTGACATGAATTAAATCAAATAAACTGGTGATGTCGGTGCCAAGCGCCCTACCCCAATTTTCATAATTCGGTCGCAACAAATTATCTTTTTGAATCCACTCGGGTGTATTAAAAATATAGGCTTCCAATAACTGCTTATGTTTTGCCTTATCGTAATTGGGTACCAAGAGATTATCCTGCGTACGTGGAACTGTATCAATCGGAATAGGTTGTAAACCTTGAGGCAAAGCATGAGCTGATTCATTTAGCATTGGCCCCGTGCCTAATGGATATAAGCCCAGCAAAACAGACTGCGCTGTCATCATAGTTCTTGCACTATTCGATGCACGCACCTGCATAGCATTGACATCATAATGCTTTGGTAACAAGTGATATTGAGTTACATAACGCTCGCGTAATAGCTGACCAAGATCATAAGCTTGCCGCATGCCCTTAGGGGTTAACTGCTTAGTACCATAGGGCCATATCTTTTGCATTTCTGGAGAATCTATTAAGGGTGTCCTATCTCCATGCCGTACCAAATCAATTGCAAAAACTAGCTTTTCCTCAGCGAATGCATATGAAGAGATACAGATACTAAGTGCAGCAGATACGACAAACCTAATCATTTAACTGGACTCCTAACGTGAGCACTGTAGCGAGGGTGTAAGTAATGCTCTTAGCAACTCACAAGTATCTTCATACACGCCAGGACTGTTAGACTCTCTTGGCCCACCAATATTAAGCGTATGAATATTATTTTCATCCACCCAGCTACGTATGGTATCGACAGCTGCTTCCCTCTCATCTAGTGCAATAATTAAGTGCGGCTTTCCCGTTCTTTTGGCCTCTTCAATAGTTAGAAGTGTGCCATCTCTGATGGTGTCAGGCAGGGGGAATGTAGGCACAATAATGAGTGTGCCATCTGAGTCTCGTATATTTAATTTTGTCCTTTCGTCCGGGTCACTAGTAGTTGCCTCTTGCAGCGCAAATCGCTCTAGTATCGAAACGTTATTTTCATCTCGCCCTCCCTTGGGGCACCAGCCACCGAACTCAATACCCAACTCTGATGCAACTTCTAGTGCTGCTTGGTCAACACCTGTTTGCCCACCTGTAACAATTCTCTCAATCATAAGACATACCTTCTCGCATTTGTATATATTTGAATGGTGTGAACTTTTTGGGGAAGTCATAAATATCAATCCCTGTTAATCGTTTGAGATATCCAACAAGTAAACTCGCAGGTCCCGCAAAAACAATGCTATATAGAGCCTTAATAGAAAAACTGATGGCAACCACTTTCAAGATGCTATGTAAGGGAATCGCTGCTATCTCCATCATGAGAATTGCAATCAGTGAATATAACGCTTCTGAAAACGTAGATGACCCCAGGCTCCTTAGCCAAAAATAACGCCCTTTTAGTAAGACCTTCCAGCGTGATAACAAATAAGCATTAGCTATATTTGCAAGGATGTAAGCGATAAAACCACTGATGTTTATCCGCAGTAATGATAAGCCCAACACGTGGCTGTATGCACTTTGCTCTTTAAAAAACGAAGGATGTGGTGCCATTAATACCAACCCACAAATTACGACAAAAAACGTCTGCGCTAAAAACCCCGTGATAATAATTGAACGTGCAATCTTGTATCCATAAATTTCGGTAATGATATCATCTAAAATAAATACAAGTGGTGAAGTAAATGTACCACCCAACACGAATAATGCATCCGTACCAATATAACGATTCGTTAACACCGCATTACACAGCATAATACTCATATAAAACATGCTGATCAGTGCAAGCACGCTATAGGCATACGGATTATTCATTGATTTTAAAGCTGGAAATTTAGTTATCATTTTTGATCAACCTCAGGTGTGGCGCTTGAGCTTTTGTGGGTGCAGTTGATTTGTCTTTTGCATTTAAAAACTTAATGCCCGCCAGTACACCAATGCAAAACGCCTGTACAGCATCAAATGCTTCAATACACTCTTTTGAGAGTGCGATATCTCTTGGATCTGAAACAAATTGCTCACCAGTGCTCTTGCACTCAAACCCCAATAAGCCAGTTCGGTTCTGATATAAAAGATTGTTTGTTCCATATCGACAGGCAGAGTATTTGCCAAAAATAGCTTTGGGCCTTTCATGGACACCTAGCTTTTTCATATTAGTTGCATACTCAATGCCGATATAGCAACCTTGTACTGGATGAAGCCCATATAAAATATCTAAATCAAATACAATTTCTTGAAGCGTCATATCAAAAACAGCTTTTGTATTGATGCATTGTATTTTGTAATAATCAACCCCCTCCTTAGGGTAAGAATCAACGATTTTATACAAAACAAACTCATTTGCAGAGAACGACTTTCGCGTTGACCTCGATATCAGCGCTGAAACTATTTTCTTCAATGCACGTGGGTGCGAAAACATTTATGCCTCCACATGCAATGGCCGCATTTTCCGATTATAAAAAAGTGTTAAAAATACAACACCCACTATCTCATGCTCTTCTTTAGAGTACTGTAAAACAGAACTGCCTTGATTAAGCGGATGCAGCTGCCAATCAGGCGGATCAACAAATAACTCTCTAAGGGTTAACTCATCATTTTCAAGCTTTATCAATACCAAATCACCATCAGTTGCTGAAAGCTCTGGGTCTATGATAAAAACTGTGCCCTGCTGGAAGCGAGGAAACATTGAAGGTCGGCTTTCTAGTGCAAAAGAGCGTGCACTAATGGTTTCATTTTTTCCAACCGTTACAGGCACCCACTCATTCCATTTAGAAAAATCTATGCTGTTTGAACGTTGCGCTGCTGACCAATCTAGCACCGGAATAAATAAAGGTTTTGATTGCCCCATAACGCCGTAGTTTATTTCGTTATTAGAAGCGATAAGATCATCAATAGAAACATTAAAATACTCTGCTAGCATCTTAAGTGTCGATATTCGTGGATCAGTTGTTTCCCCAGACAGGAGCCGTCTAACTGTCATTACAGGGAGGTTAATATCTTGCGCAACCCTATTGTCTGTTGTTTTTTTCAGCTCTATCAGACGATTGAGATTATCTGCGATATTACAGCGTTGGGATGGGTTTAATTCAAGACATTCAGATTTCATGCTTATCCTTGCATATGCTTTATAGGCTACATGATACATAACTGTCGTAAAAATTCAAACAAAATAATTTAGTTAACTAACATTAATGTTGACTTTTATTTATTTAATGTTAAATTCTGCATTGAATTAGATCAAAACACGGTGCGCACTTATACGGATAAAGCACCTATAACATCATAGACTCGTGTTATTGCAAGGAGCATAAAATGCATCATTCAAATATCCAACCTCTAACTCAGCAAATATTCTTCATTGCGGATTTAGAAAAACTCATTGGGCGTAATCGCCTAACGCTCAGGCGTTGGTGGATGGAGGACAAATTTCCTAAACCCAATAAATTAAACGGCGTCCTTGCCTGGCGTGCTGCCGTTATATCGGAATGGATTGAGCAAAACTTGAATTAACCTCTTTCTAAGCCAATATGATATGCTATGCGTAGTTAAGTCAATTTTACCAAATTAAATGCAGAACCCCCGCTCAAGTTTCGTGAAAAATTTTAGCACCTCACTCATTGGTAAAGGTAGCGAGGTTCGGAATGGCTTATGGAAACAAATTAGCAATCCCATTGTAGAGGATATCCCTAATAAACCAGAAAAACTGGTTACTTTTTTATATCGACTGCAACCCGATGAAATGGATGGTAAACCTTCCATCTATCTGCTTAGCGGTATTACCGGATATACCTTTAATACAAGTAGTCAATTGGTCACCGTACCCGAAACCGATATTGCATATATCAGCATCGTGTTACCTGCGGAAGTAAGGACCGGATACAATCTGGTTAAACTGCATGATAATACCTACCCTGATATCCAAGCCGATACTGCCACCGTGTATCCAAGGTTGGTTGGAGAAAGTGGACAGTTTGATACTTTACTAGGCTATTTATATTCAAAAAATTGCGTGATTCTCGATCCGTTAAATAAAAATACAATGACTTATTATAAGGATCTGGACAAACAAGATGAAATTTTTGGAAAAGAATCGATTCTTGAATTGCCTTCGGCGCCGCAATTAGAGGGTATGTCGTTTTCTCATGAAAATTCAAAAATTGCCAGAGATACTTTAAAACAAGAAAATCGATTGATAGAAGATTCCGTGAATTTTGCAGAAACTTCTTTAAAAGATTTGACCAACTATCAATCAATTAGCAGAAAATATTGGATCTACTTACCACAAAACTACCAAACAGACTCAACAAGGCCTTATCCGCTTATGCTGTTTCTAGATGGCAGTAGTTATCTAGATGATATGCCAGCGCACATTTATTTGGAGAGTCTTATTACTGCTGGCGAGATTCCACCATGTATCGCTGTATTTTTAGATTATGCAGAAGGTGCCTTGCGTACTGAGGAATATAATTGCAATGATCGCTTCACTCAATTTTTATGCTGCGAGTTTCTCGAAAAATTACGTAGGAAAAATCAACTAAATATCACCACAGATCCTAATTACTCAACCATTATCGGAGCATCGGCCTCAGGATTGGCCGCTTTCTACGCTACACTTTCAAAACCAGATATTTTTGGACATTGTATTGCTCAATCTCCTGCTTTTGTAATACAACCGTTAACAAAACTGGATCAAATGATTCATGATGCTTCTCAAAAACTGCATGATTCAACATTTAATTTCGAAATTGGATGTTATGAAAACAACATGATGCAGCTTGAGTATGAAGATGGTACGATTCAAAGCTGCTCATCACTTAGTGTGATGAAGCATGTCTATCAACACATGCAAGAAAACAGGCTGTGGGTTAATTTACATGAGTTTGTCGGCGGACATAATTACGTATGTTACCGTATCTCTTTATACGCTCGAATCAAAGAAGTTTATCAAGCAAGCTTAAATGTACTTAATAAACCATCAAACCAAGCTTGATCGACAATTTTGTTAAAAATCAGTGTTAGCCATTTTTTTGTGTTTTCACCACCTGGGGCCGATTCATCACTCCAGTTATTTTTAGTCCATAGATAAATTTCTAAGCATTTCATTTGAATTTGCCAAGGGAAAGCGCATAAATCAACACTAGATTCAGGCATGACTGTGAAGTAGCCTTCAATGTATGGATTCATTTTATCTTGCCAATTTGTCTTATTATGGACGATAGAATCGAAGAAAGGCCGAAATAAATCTTCTGTAAACCAATTCAGACTTGGTAAATCAAAATCAATCATATGGATTTGTTTGCCATCGGTTAGCACATTACCTTCCCGGTGATCACCATGTGTTAATCCATAATTATCAGTTGATTGAGAACGTGCATGTAGAAATGCTGAGACGCGATCAAGTGTTTCTTTGACTTCATTGGATTCGCTTTTGGCGTAATCCGCCAATTCTTCAATCGAACGTGACCAGGTAGCATAGCGATAGCTTTTATGGTCATATGAGCTTGCAGCTTTATGTAATTGCCCTAATGCTTTTCCCCATATCTTATAAAGCTGTAACGGATGATCGAAAGTAACAGGCTGCCCTGGCACCTCTCCGCAAACATGCGCAAGAAACTCTTCATCTCCTTGCCAAATAGATTCAAACCATAAACCATCCTGCGATAAAATGGGCTCACAAACCGGTACTCCATGTTCAAACAAATGCTTTTGATATTGAATTGCTGCTTGTAATTCAGCTTTTGAACGCAATGCTGCATGGGTTAAGCGTACATAATAGCCTACGTTATTCAGCTCATAACGATAAACCAAGTTAATGCCTTCGTTAATTAATTGAATATGCTGGATTTTATCTCCCCATCTCCGAGCTGCTAGCAGAGGTGTATTTTGTGGATCGATTTTTTTAAGGCGCTCATTCCACATTGTTGTCATCCGTGTTTAAAAAATATTTCATGCCTTCATGAGTTGATTGAAAGCCAAGACGTTCATAAAACTGCTTGGCTTTGGGACGCAGTTTATTGGTAGTCAGCTGCACGACCTTTACCTGATGCTTTTTGGCATAATCAAATGCTTGATGCATCATCCATCCACCTATTTTTTGACTTCGGTAATTTTTGTCGATTCTAACCGCCTCAATTTGCATGCGTGTTGAACCTTGGTAGGTTAGAGATGGCATAATGGTTAAATGACATGTGCCTACAATCTGCGCATCGCATAAAACAACCATTAAATATTGGTTTGGGTCGGAATTGATTTTATCAAAAGCTGTTAAATAACAGGGGTCCGGTGTTTCTTGCATGAGCTCCCGTGTTTGTCCTAGTTCATCATCAACAAGCAATTGTATGATGCTGGACAAATCTTTAAGTGTTGCTTTGCGATACGTTAACTTCATTAATGCTCACTTGTTTTTTCTAGCCAAAATGACTTGGTTACCAGGCTGATCAATTTTATCGATAATGATTTCAAACCCCGCCTGTTCTATCAGCGCAGCATTTTCACTAGCAGGACGACCACTATGCCGAAAGTGTTCTCCAAACATTTCTGATTCAATCGTGTATTTGTCGATTATTTTATGAGGTGTATCAATAGGATGGCTAGTATCCCCAAATGTAATCAAAATAATACCGCCAGGGTTCAGGAAAGCGTGAAACTTTCTGAGCACCTCAAGATGCTCTGTTGCGTGAATATGAAACAGAGCAAACCAACAAACAATTGCATTAAACCGGAGCTTGGTTTTAAAATCACAAATATCAGCCACAAATAATTTTTCTTTGGGAATAATGCGTTCGGCATGCTGAATTAGCTTAGGCGAAATATCTACACCATATACATCGAACCCTTTTTCAATCAAATAAGCAGCAACAGGTTTACCAGAACCACAGCCTACATCAAGGATTTTTTCACCTGTTTGTAAATGAGAGATGGCTTCATCAAGAGAAGGTTTCTCAATATACCACTCCCTTTTTTCATGCCAAATATCAGCAATATTGTCATAGCCTTGTTTGATTTTTTCGTTAAATGTTCGCTTCATATAATACCCATATTTGGAGTGCTATCAGTCAAAGGCCGTTTCTTTTATCTGTTGAACGCACATGGCATATAATGTTTCTAGTTGTTTTTCTGTAATCCGCGGCTTTGATAAAGGAGGTAATTGTTTAATGTCAAAAAAGTCTATTTCAGATATTTCCTGATTGATTTTCGGATTCCCTCCACAGATTTCACATTGAAAAAAACACTTATAAGTATGCGGCCACTGAGGTGGATGATCATGTTTTTGTTTATCCCATAATGCCAATAATCTGATAGCAGAGACAGAAAAACCGGTTTCTTCCCGGGCTTCTCTTACGGCAGCTTCAGATGCCGATTCATTAACATCTGCCCATCCGCCTGGTAAGGTCCATAGTTCGTCTGATCGCTCTTTAACCATCAGGACTTTATTATCCTTTAGAATAAATGCACGTACATCAATTTTTGGCGTTGCATAACCAGTTTCTAAGGAAAAACGGGTATCAACTGTTTCAAAATTTGTTTCAGCCGAATAACCTGTCAACTCTGCAAGCATTGTTCTCAAACGTTTAAAGCGCTCTTGATCATATTGATCTTTTGAATATGCAAGGCCCGATTGTACAAGTGCCTGTGCTTCGGTAATCCATCTCATTAAATCCATTTTTAATTTGGGCATGCTTCATTTCTCGCTTAGATTCATAGAAACCTCTAAAAATTTAACAAAAAATGTCATGTTTAATTTAGAGTTGTACCTATTCTTCCTCACAAACTCGACTTCAAAACCACATTTTTTATAAAATTCAGGCGCCTGAAAATCACAACTCACTGTATTGATATTATGAAAACTCTTTGATGTTGCATATTTTTCAAGCGCAGTAATAAGTCGTCTGCCATATCCCCTACCCCTATGGGCTTCATCAACCCATAGATCTTGAAGGTGAATACACGAATAAGAAGAGAAAGCCTCCAACACGCCTATTACATCACCTTGCTCATCAAAGAGTTCTAATGCAAAAGGTTGGTAGTCTACATTGATACCATGACTTTTTTCATAAGCGAGCAACCCAGCACTCATTTTCTGACGAGTTGCATCGGATAGTTGTTGGGTAAACTCAATTTTTACGTTTCCCATTTAGTTTTCACCTCATAGCCATTGGGTTTTGAGCGTGTCAACTCCTCCCTAATTTGATTAATACGCGCCTTATATCTCACATATGTTTTTTCCCCAGCACTATTTCGCACGAGCTTCCAGGCTTCGCGAACAGAGTGAGCTTTAAACTCAGTGTCATGTGCATAGTCAATCTGAAATTGATTGTACTGACATGAGTCGTGCGTAACTTTGGCTGCCTTCCCCTGGTGAGTATCAGCATGGCTTTTGCTCTGTAAATAAGCCTTGTGTTCCTCAATAATTTCACCATAGGTAAACGTATCACTTCGTGCAAGACGCTCTTTAACCCACTTTTGAACCTGAGCACTAAATCCAGTAAATTCTGGAATATATTTTTGAAAAAAAGCCCGTGTTTTTAGATCACTTTTGTAATGTATAACGGGCATATCTAGGCTAAGCCCTAATTCACTATCAGGCTTACCTCCCTTCTTATACACACTTACTTGAGGGATTTCACCGGTTTCTAAAAACAATACGATACGCTCATTGAGCTCACCTTTAAGACCACTTGTGGGGATACCTTTAGATTGACAAAACTTAATGAGTTCCTTTTTATCATAATAATGCGCCCTAAAGCTTTCAGGTGACAGCGAACTAGTCAAAGGCAGCTTGGAAAGGCCAAAACCATGCTGTTCGATGTATTGATTTATTGCTGCGTCATCTTGTTTCATAGCAATTTACCAAGAGGAATATCGTCTGGTTTACTAGGATAAGCATCAGGATCATCAAAATCCATAGGATTATAAGCAAGGTGCTTATAAAATTGCTCTGCTTCGGGGGAAGATTCAACATGGATACTTCGTACACTTTTCTGCTTTAGCCATTGCTCAAGCATGCTTAAGAAAGCACGGCCTAGCCCTTGACGCTGATAAACCTCATCAATAATGATGATTCTTAGCGCGACTCTATCCTCCGGCCAACGTTGTATATGAGCATAACCAACTAGTTCTACACCTTGATTCAGAATAAAATGCCAATGGCCTGGGTCATTAAATGTCCACTCATAGGGATCGTGAGACTTTATAGCGTCAAAAATATAACTTTGCCGCATTTTGCGAACTGCCTTCCATTCCTTACTCAACATTGGATGTACTATCCGTAACCCTTTGTAGCCCGTTTTTCTAATAAGCTTGGTTACAAATGTATCTTTCTTCTCAAGGTACGTCTCAATATCCTTGACGCCTTTTCGGATAATTTCTTGCTTGAGTGCTCCGTATGCTTTACGATCTTCAGGATGCTCTCTCAACCAATCTCTAAATAGCAAGTGTTTATCAATCACGGGGGAACCTAGCTGAAAAATATGAACATTGAAGGCTCTTACAGCTTCACGTTTAATAAAAAATCTGCGGAACAAAATTCCACACTCGCCTTTTGCTACATATCCAAGTTTTGATATTGCAGATTCACGCGAATCAACGAGCATAATGTCTTTCACGACTGGCATAACATCAATAATAGGTTTTGCAAAAAGACCTGGAACAGAAGTTGAGCCAATATGATGCACAGCAATACAATTTTCTCCAAGAGCCTTTTGAATGTGTTCGGCTTCTTGTTCAAATTGATTTGGCCAACTTGGATTATAAGGTTCTATTTTAATCATGTTCATGCCAACTTGCTGTTTACTATGCTTTTACTCATAAAATAACAGCTACTTTCATTCACATATCCTGTACGTTCAAAATCAACCTCATAACCCAGTTTTTCATAAAAAGATTTTGCGTGCTGAAAACTCATGGTAGAGACCGTTGCAGAAGTGCATCCTTCACTCCCGCCGAGCTCATGCACTTTTTCCATCAATTGTCTTGCTAACCCCTGATTTCTAAAAGCGCTATCTACCCACAACATGTCTGTATAAATCTTGCCATACATCAAAAAACCATTAGCCCCAGCAATTATCTCATTGTTTTTATCTCGAATAAAAAAGCCAAAAGGTCGTGCTTCACCATAAGCCTTGGTTTCAGCATTAATCTTATCTGCTAGATGTTCAATATCAGAATGATTAGGGCTTGTCGTAAACTCAATTTTCATCTCTATCGTAATACCTCAAAATATATATAATTTTGAAAATCCTCATACGTTAATGGTATGGGGTTATCAAGGAGTTTGTTCCAAAATTTCAGTGCAGACACATTATCTTTTAAGACTGATATTTCCCAAATCCCATGATGCTTTTTGAAAAGCCATTCAACTGCTTGCTTGCCAATCCCCTGGTGTCTGTATGGGGTCATGATAAAAAATTCAGCAATCTTCCAATCAGCTTGAGGGTTTACTGTAATATCATGCACCAATGCAAAACCAACTGGAATACCACTTTTGTATATTAAATAAGGAAATCGTTCTTCTTCAGCCCAATAATTGTCGAAGTGATCCATTTGAACATACTGTCCATTATCATAATGAACGTTGGCTAATTGTGAGTTGGTATCTAAATCATAGAGGTAAAACTGACATAGCCCAGCAATAATTTTTTTATCCTCTTTTTTGCATAAGCTTATTTCAATTTTCATGCATCATCTCAAGCTAATTGAGCACAATATTGGATCCTTTCCCATGGCACCCACTGTACCTGTACATCCAGTGTACAATTCTATTTATCGCTTTTGATATGCCTCAAAAGCTTTACATACTGCTTCAGCATGTCCATCAATATCGCCATCATCAGAACTTAGTGAAAAACTTGAAGCTTCTTTGTAAAGTGCATCACGCTCAATATGTAGGGCTTCTAAAAATGCTGCAAAGTCATCTACAGGCAATAATGGCGGACGTGAGGCTGCTCTTCCTCTTTGCATTTGAACAGATGTGCTTACTTCCAAATAAACAGTAAAAGCGGATTTAAGTAACGCTCTGTTTTTAGCATCGCAGACAATACTTTCATCTGTGGTGACGACAATATTTTCCTCTTCCATCTGACGAACTAAAATGTCATGCAAACAACGATAAAAATGCTGCTCTCCTGACTCACCGAGTACCTCAGTGGTTCTACGACCAATATGAGTAGTACAACCTAAAATATCCGCATTAATCAATTGCCAGCCTAATTTTTTAGCAACTGCTTCAGCAAGCACGCCTTTCCCTGCACCTGAATGCCCTATGATGAAAATTCTATTTTTTGTCATATTTATCCCCTGCAACGGATTATTTCATATACTGAATAATGGCGTCGACAATCTCATCGACCGTCTGCCTACTCGTATCAAACACTAAATCTTTTGATAACCACGGCTCATATTCGCGACTCTGAACATCTTGCCATTTAGGTAGCTTATGCCCTGCAATATCAGCCTGTCTAGTTTCTACTCTTTTTTGATGCTCTACAAGATTTGAACAAACAAGCTCAATTTCAATAAATGGGGTAGGAGCCTTTTTTGCAACCTCTTGCCAGGTGTCTCGTGTAATTTTGATGGGACTCACAGAGTCTGCAACCACTGTCATCCCAAGCTTTAAGTTTTCTGTTGCTTGGGCAAAGCAAACCATATAACCTTCGGGTCCATCTAAATTTGCCGCATCCTTTAGCACTTGCTCCACTGTGTCAATACGCAAATACACCGCTTTAAGCTTACTTGCCAACCTTTTTGAAATCGTCGTTTTACCAACACCAGGTAGCCCACCAAAAATAATCAGCATCTTTAGCAACCTTCTTTCATTTGAACGTACTGCGCTTTTGATAAGCGATATAACACGTGACGCTTCAATGGACTATCATCAGGTACTTCAGGATGATCAAAGTCAGCATCAGGGTGATAACGAAGTCCTATTTTCTCCATGACACGCCTTGAACGTTGATTACCAACCACGGTGAAAGATACAATTTCAGGTAAATCTAACACGGTAAAAGCGTACTCTAGCACAGCTTTAGCACCTTCAGTTGCAAGGCCTTTCCCCCACTGTTTTGAGGATAAGCGCCAGGCTATTTCAGTAGAGGGAGTAAACGGCAGATCAAGCTCTGCTTTTGTGCGATGCAGCAAACCAATCAAACCTATCATTTCATGTGTTGATTTAAGGTCTACTGCATATATGGAATAGCCATATTGAGCTTGATGTTTCTTAATTCGGTCAATAAGAGCTTGGGTTTCTTGCTTGCTGACCATGGGAAATAGATATTCCATGACCGTGGGATCTTGATTGATCTCGTGCATCGGTCCTAAGTCATCCTTATGGCAGGTACGTAAAATTAACCGGTCAGTTTCTATAATAGTTGGCATTATCGTCATTTCTTATCATCATTTTGAACAAGATTCTAACATGATTCAATCTAATCAAAAATTTTTTCAGGTTCATTTAATATCATTTAGTTACACACTTACAAAACCTATTGACCTACTGATCAAACTCGTCATAATTAACTAAAAATAACTCAATATGATTTATTTTTTGATATCGCTTGATATCGGATGAACTTGAAAGTAATGGGTTTGATATGGATTTTTTCACCTTTACAGCTGATGAATTAAATGCCTTGGAAGGCTTGCCCTACATACAGCAAGTCCTCTACTTCAGAGGCATTCGACCTTACATGGATTGTAAAACAGGTATCGTTGGCATCAAACGTCGTATCAGCTACCAATCACTTCGTGAAGCACTTTATGTTGAACCGATCGCTGGCATACAAAACATTGGAAGTCCAAGCCACGATCAAGTTCGACGCGCAGTTAAGCAATTAATACGGAAAGGATTGCTTGAAGTCCAACCTGCACGGAAGCAACTTATTTTTAAATGCGTTTTGGCGTTACGGGATAACTCCGTCCAAAACAAGGCCGCCACTTGGCCGCCATATGAAGCCGCCGGTAAGCCACCAGAGGAAACGCTAGATAAGGCGCAGGATTTAAAATTTTCTGCTTCTCAGGCCGCCAGACCTCAACCCCAGCAGGCCGCCACACCTCATAAAGATAATAATTTTTTATTTTTTTTAAGCAAGAAGTTTGACACTTTTTGGGAAAGTTATCCAGAGAAGCAAGGCAGGCAAAAAGCTTGGGAAGTTTTTCAGCGCCTCAATCCTGATGAACTGCTCATGAAAAAAATACTGAATGCACTAGAAACACAAGTTGCATCCATGAACGAGAAAAAAGCACTCGGAATTTGGGTGCCCAACTGGAAACACCCAGCCAACTGGCTCACACAAAGCTGTTGGGAAGATGAAATTGTGCCGCTTACAGCGAAGGAGAAACAGCATGCAAAGCATCATACACATTCTGCAAGAAAATCCCCAGGCGATTTGCTCTGGGAATCCTGTAAAGGCGGGGCAGACTACGACTTTGAAGACGAACCCATCACAAGTGGAAACATCATCGCATTCAAAAAACGCTGAGCAAGATGCAAAGCGCATTGAAACCTTGTTTCTGCGATTTGCAGTGATCTACGGCTATGTCTGGCAAAACCTCTATCAAAACGAGCATCTCTTAGGGCTTGCCAAAAAAGAGTGGCAAGTGACATTGCGCCCATTTGACAATCAAATCATCAAGGCAGCGCTTCATCATTGTCGTGAGTATTCTCCTTACCCACCCAACTTACCCCAATTTATTGAAGTCTGTAGGGCTGTGAAAAAACGTCAGAACTTTTTCACGCGTACCTATGCTGATGAAGATATTGCTTCCCCCGAGGTTGCAGAAATGCACCTTCAGAAAATAAGAACTCAACTGAATATGCCACAGAAAGGAGAAAACGGATGTTAGTCCTCAATCGAAAAGATGGTGAAGAAATTTTCATTAACCAAGGTGAAATTCAAATCAAAGTCATCTTCACTGAAATGGGTCACGTGGCATTAGGCATTCAAGCACCACCCCACATCGATATTCACCGCAAAGAAATTTTCTTACGCAATCAAGAGAAAAACAAGTCATGAACCTATTACAACGCATCATAATAATGGCTTTAGCAGGATTGGCACTGCCACTCTGTGCTGCCAATGTTACCCAGGTTAATCGTTATGCAACCGTCGACAACGAGCCGCTTCTTGAACAACTAAATCCGATGAAAGCGGTGCAACAAGTGCATTTCCCATTAGAGGTGAAAACCATTGGCGATGCCGTAAATTACTGGCTGCATTACTCAGGATTTCATTTAGCAGATGCTGATAAACACCCGAAAGTTTTGCAACAAGTTTTGAATCAGCCGCTACCGCAGGTAGATAGAAACTTAGGTCCGCTGAGCATTGACCAAGGTTTACTGGTCCTCGTCGGTAAAAACGAATTTAGGTTGGAGGAAGTGGCTTTTACACGTGAAATTAACTTTCATCCCAAAGGAAGTGCTGCATGAAATACGATTTCAAATGGTTAACGCTGTTGGGTATCAATGTATGTGTTTTGGTGGGTATAGCACTAAATTACCAGATGCATCCTCAAGTAATGCAAGATATACCACAACCCATGCAGCAGCCCGCCATTCAACTTGATTTATCGCCTATCAAAACGGAAGTCTCAGCATTAGCTTCGCTCATCAAACACATGCAACATGCGGATGAAGCCTCTTTCAATGCGTTAATTTCAGATACTAAAACAGAACTGCAAAGTAAACTTGAGGCCATACATGACACCATTACCTCTCTTGAGGAAAAACAACACCCCATCAAAATCCTACCTGCATCCACCTTACCTTTTCAGGTCCTCAGCATCGATAGCTTACAAAACCTCAGTGTTGCAACAGTTGCTTATGATTATAAAACCACAGCGCTTGAGAAAGGCGATACATTAGTTGGATGGCAAGTCACACACATTGATTTTGCAACGCAAACGATTCATTTTGCAGGTGATGCGGGTGAGGTACATGTGAGCATGGGAGAGGCACGTGCGTAAACTCACTTGTTTCTTCATCAGTTTTGTCATTATCCCTCAAGCATTAGCACAAGTGCATATTCCTACTGTTCAAGAACATACCTGGCATGCCAGTAGCATGGATGCACTGACTCAAGCAGGCATTCATGATGCAGTAGATGACTTAACCGATGAGCAAAGACGTGAACAAATTAATCTTTCTCCCGACGCGTTTCATGAAGCAAAAGTCTGGGGCATAAGCCTTGAAGAAGAAAAGCGTTATTTACAGCTCATGAAAAATAAGAGCGCCGTTTATTATCAAGGCCTCAACATGACACCCATTGATATTCTGGGTTTAAATGCACAAAGCGATGCCGAACGGGAACACTTTGCAACGCTTGCCGCAAAACATGAAGCACTGAGAGTCGCACAAAATTTGGCTTGGAATCAGACTTTTCATGAAACTTATCAAAAACTGTTTGAAGGTATTCCTGTGGTGGGTGACTTTGACCCATCTCCCTTTTCACCACATGCTTATCGACCATTACAACTCTCACCTGGTGAGTCGTTGTATTTATTTGTGAAACCAGAAGATGCCCTTCAAACAGTCTTGATGCTACTTCAAGAGGCGGTTTTCGAAACACCCAATACTACGCTTCATCTTTTATTGCTTGATATGAATGAAGCTGAGATTCAAGCCTGGGCTGCACAACATGAGATTTCTATTCCTTTAGTACAAGGAAAACGTATCACCTTAAATCAAGGCGTCTTAGCCTATGAAGGACTTGCTTTAAAAAATAAAACCACACCACTTTTGTTACTGGCAAGAGGCAATCGTTCAACCGTTGTTGATTTGGGGAGGTTTTAATGCGAACCCTCTTCATGTTCAGCGTATTTGGATTCATGGTTTTTGTGACATGGGGACTTTTTATTTGGTGGCAATCTGGTTACACCAAAGCCTATACAACGCTCGATAGCCTCTATTCAACACAAGCAAAAGCGATTCAATTTTTCCCAGAACAAAAACCTTGGGTGATGAAGACACCAAAGTTTGAATTTTTAAAGGATGATTCGAGTCTAAAAATAGCAACTGCCGTGCTGGTTTACCAATCCATACGGTTACTGAATTTGATGGGACTTACCTGTCAATGTATCTTGATTAAGCTCATGATTTTAATCACTGCCATCCCACTTTTCAGTATTACGATGCTCATCGGTGTGATTGATGGCTTAAGTCGACGCGCGATACGAACCGCTTGCTTGGGGCGTGAGTCTTCTTATTTATTTCATCAACTGAAAAAGCATTCCCAAAAGGTGATGACTGCTTTTATTGCGTTTTGGTTATTGCTGCCTGTGAGCATACCCCCTGCTTTTGTGTTTATTCCAATGAGTTTGGTGATGGGCATGCTCACTGCGGCCACGGTCAGTCATTTTAAAAAATATTATTAAGGATATTTATGCGTCGATGGTTCATTGCGCTCTTGTTTGGTTTCATGAGTTGCTCGCTGTATGCAGATGAAGCACTCAATGACACCTTGGTGCGCATCATCAATCAAATCAATGCCATTCAACCTTTGCTGGATAAAGCAAAAGCTGAGGTCAATGCCAACGACCGAATTCAGCTGCATATTGAGGCGTTTGACGGGGCGGATGGTAAAAAGCATCCGGGCCTTCGTGATGATTTACTCAGTATTCGAAATGCTTTGATTGAGTATATCAATCATCCGGTGATAGCACCCCGTATGGTTGAACCTTTAGCCATGGACTTTGTGCAATGACCAAGACTGACATCACGCATTATTTTAATCTGAGCTTTTACGAAGCCTCTGGGCATCTGCAAACAAGCCTTTTTTCAAGCACCATTCGCTGGCTTGCAATTGTGCTGGTAATTTTAGCCATCATGTGGTCCATCAACCATTTTATGCAGTTTGAATCACGTACAGATACCTATCTTGTGGAATTTGGCGCACGCCTTGTGAAACTCGTCATTGCACTGACTTTTTTTATTCTTTTACTCACCATTCAGGGGAAATCATGATGAAAATTAAACCTTACCTTAAAAACTTAGCATTCATTTTTAGCACGTCTTTTTATGCGCCCATGCTGATGGCAGCCGATACGTGGTTTCCCAAAATAGCCGATGCAGACAACATTGGTAATGGCTCACGCAGCATGATGGAAGTAATGAGTACTTATGTTAAACAAGGCTTAGGCATTTTAATGTTTATCACGGCAGTGGTGACTTTTATTAAATTCATTACCACCGTACAGCATGGCATCGAAGAATCGAAGAAAAATGAAGGTTCTATGGTGGCCTTTGGCACATTTGCTGTAATGGGCATTACCTATTTAGCAGTCAGTATTGCATCAGGCTACGTCGGTTATTCCATGATTACTAAATTCAAGATTTAACGAGTTTCCCATGCATTCAATGCCTTCCTCCCGTCATCTATCTCATGATTTTCCTGCTTGGAAAGGATTGAGCCTTCGAGAACTGTTCTTGCTTGTCATTCTTTCAACCAGCATCAATACCCTCGCTTTTGTATTACTTGGGTTGATGCTCGATTATCCCCTTATCATTGGATGCATGGGTTTTTTAATCAGTTTTATTTTGTCGATTACTGTTTACCCAAAGATTTTAGCGCGCCTTAAAAAAGGCAAACCCCATGGATTCCTCTACAAAAAAGGTTTATTAGGCCTAAGTCGATTAGGTCTCATGAAGTCACCTTGGCTGCATTATCAAGGCACCTGGCACACCAAAAAACGCGTTGGGGGTCAAGATGTTTGATTACTGGAAACAAGTGGACCGTTTGAATCATATTAACCGCTTGCTATTGGCATTTATTGGGGTGTTGGTTGTTTTAATACTTGGGCTTATTTTAAGCATTAATCATTTGCCAAAACGATATGAGTTTTGGCTGGCACCCAGCATGACAGCGAATGGTGGTTTAATGAAATCAGATGCCATTCCAGATGAATACGTACAAGGCTTTGTGGCCTCGATGATGCCAACGATTTTGACTTGGTCCAAATCAGGGAAAGCGGAGTTTGCACAGAATATGTCAGGCTTTCATTACTACTTTACCCCACGTCATCAAAAGCTTTTAGAAAAAACGATGCTTGCTTATGACGAGGCACAACTTTTTAACCGTATTCAAATCGCAAGTCTGTATCGTTTTATGGAGCCTCAAGATATCCAAAAAATTGCACCAGATACTTGGGAAGTCAAACTGGTGATGCGGCTTACACAGCGCCTGAATGACAACAATGCAATGGTGATTGCAGATAAGGTAGTTGAGTATCACTTAAGGGTCGTTAAAGTTGCCCTTTCTCGTCTGCAAAATCCCTTTCAGCTTGCACTCGATGGTTACAGCCAACCCGAAAAACGTTTATCTGATTTACTGAGCCTGAGCAAGGAAGAAAACGATGATTAAATATTTCTTTTCAGCCTGCCTTCTTATCTCTGTCATGACAGCAGAAGCCTCACCGTCATTGGATGCCAATGCTGTCACACTCACGCGTTTTGCCATTCAGTCTCTGTATGCACCTAAAAGACTGATTACAACGCCTGAAGGTATTTATCGCGTGCCCATGCAAACTGAAAAACATGTGCCTTTGTTTTATGGCGCAAGTCTTGATGCGATGCCATTAGCATCTTGGCGTTCAGGTAATTTGTTTGTAACTGCAGTCGAACTTAAAAATCTCACTTCACAAGCACAATGTATTGATGTCAAAACGATTCAAGGAAATTGGCAGACAGCCGCCATTTACCCAATCTCACAATTACCCTCACGAGAAAAACATCAAACTACCACTGTCTTTTTGGTATCAAACAAGCCTTTTCAGGAGGCGTTGAGTGAATTGAAGGAGTATGTGCGATGAGCAATATCCCTTTAAAGCTGCTCACAGGAGGTATTGTTTTAGTGGTTGTTTTGGTGCTTTTAAATTCGCATAGCAACAAAACCTCGGTCATTGAGATTGAACGCAATCCCATTCATGAAGAAATCGCTGCACAGTTTAATGATAACTTGCGTGAAGTTGCAGCACGCTTGCAAGAAACAGAGAAAAAGCTTAATGCTCTGCATGAAGAAAACGAAAGACTTTCAAACGCCCTGAAAGATAAACCTGATGAGCCACCAACCCAAGCGGCACTTGGTAACCAAGACGTATTACAACAAGAAATCAATGCCCTAAAAGAAAAAATTGAAGCACTACAAGAAACGCAAATGGCCCCCGTTTATCCTGTAAAAACTGATGCCCCACAATCTGAGTCAAAAGCATCCATAGAACAAATTCTCCCTTCGTGGAAAGACCTTCAGCCTGAGATTATTAAAGCAGAAGCCCACACCCCTTACTACACCATACCTACAGGCAGTGATTTAGGAGAGGCGACTTTGCTGTCAGCACTGATTGGTGAGGTTCCCAGTGAAGGCAAGCTCATGCAACCTTTGTTTCCGTTCTCAGCTGTGATTAGTCACAAAGATTTGATGACTGCCAATGGTGTACCCCTATCTGATGAAATCGCAGGCATGAAAGTCAGTGGCTATGCCATAGGAGTTGGCTCTTTTTTAGATAACATCAGTTGTGTTCGCGCTTATGTGACCTCTGCCTTGTTTGTTTTTGAAGATGGGCATTTTGCCACAGTAGGCAGTGAAGACATGCAACATAGCACTGAGCTTTTAAACAATGAAAGCTTGGGCTATTTAACCACGCCTTATGGCAACCCGTGTATTCAGGGCAAATACATCACCAACGCTCCGCAAGTGATGCGTGCTTTTATGGCAGCAGGTGGTATTCAAGGCGCGGGAAATGCCATTGCTGACTGGCAGATGTCTTACCTTGGAGATAGCAGTGGCATCATGAAAAGCTCCACAGGTTCTCTTGCACAATATGCGGCAGGTGGTGCACTCAATCAAAGCAGCATGAAAGTTTCGGATTGGATTGAAAAGCGTCTGCAAGGCAGTTTTGATTTGGTATATGTGCCTGCCAGCATTCCCAGCAGTAAAGGCTTTCGCCCAAACACACTGAATCTGCATATCACCAAAACCATTTCAATTGATAAAGAAACCGATGGGAGGTTAATCCAGTATGGCCATCAAACACAAACGCTTATGGATAATAGCCTGGAGTAGTCTGCTTGCGGGCTGCCATACAGCGCAAAAGGCACCAAGTATTCCGGAGCAAGGCTTAACAGTGAGTCAGATTTATCATCAAACCACAAAAGCAGTCAAACCGCTGCCAAGAAAAGTAGCTGTGTCTGTTGCTGCGACAAAAGCTGCATCAACTGCATTTAAGCCTCTACCCAACCCAAGCATCGATTTATATGTGTTTCCACACGTCATGCAAATTGGCGATGAGCAATTGATTAAGCCCGGTTACACCACGGCTTTTTATCTGTATAAAACCAACGCGTATGCACTTGCAACGGAATTGTACTGACCATGCGAAAAATCACAGACTGGTTATTGGGTCCTTCAAATCTAGGCTCTGTAGACAAAAAATCTGTTCAAAAAGGCTATGCACCCCATAGGCCATCGATTGCTGACCAATTTTCAGTGGTCGATTTTTGTGACGAACAACAGGTGTTTTTATTTGCTGATGGCATCAGCATGGGTTCTGGTTTTGAGCTAGGGGATATTTCTGCCGAAGCATCTCCTCAAACGTATCTTGAAATCGTTCATCAAAAATTGACTGAAACGTTTGCGAATGTTGTGCCTTTATACCAAAAAGACCCTTGGGTGATGCAGGTTTTTGTGAATGATGCATTCTCACTTACCCCAGTATTGAAGCATATTAAAAACAACATTTCAGAAAACATTTTAAACACATCTTTCACGCAAGATTATCTTCAAAAGCTTTCGGGTTTATTTGATCAACTCTCACGTCCTGAAGGACTTTTTATCGATCCAAAAACAGGCTTTCCCTATCGCGGCAGGCGACGCCGAATTCGTGTACTCTTTTATCGAAAATATGAAAACACCAAAACAACACGAGAAGAAGCACTAACCGAACACCTTGAAGTTATCTCACAAGTGGAGGCCAAACTCTCCTCACCGGGCCTCAAACTTAAAAGGCTCACCGGCAAAGATTATTATCGTTGGTGGGTACAATGGTTTAACCCAAAGCATGCAGATAAAGCGCTATCCTATCCTAATCCAAAGCCTGCTGGCTTTAACCTCACACAAAATATATTTTTACCCAACCCAGACAGTGATGAACATGGATTTTATTTTGATGACATACCGCATCGTGTGCTCTATGTAGATGGCTTGCATCTTACCCCTGAAATTGGGCTCATTTCACGAGAAAGACAACAAGCGAACCCGAGTCATCACTATGCCTTGCTTGATACTTTGCCTGAAGGGGCAATCTACACCATTCAAGTCACCTTTGGTCATGATGAAGCCATTGATGCACATTTAACACGCCTTGAAAAAGGGATTGTCGGCACACGATTAAAACCCCAGCGAGTGCGCGAAGAGATTAAGCTTGCACGGGATCAGCTCACCTCAGGCAATCGACTCTTTTGGGTCAATCAAGCGGTATTTTTCCGCGCAGAAAATAGTGATGAACTCGATTTAACAGAGAAACGTCTGCATCAAATCTTTCATGATGCGCACATGACGCTCCTTGCTTCAAAAGATGATGTGCATCCACTAAACAGCTATTTGAATCTTTTGCCGTTTAATTTTGTGCCTGCTTTTGCCAGAAAATATTTGTGTTATGACCGCTTGATGTATACCTCCGAATTAGCAGCTTTACTGCCTGTATATGGGCGTACACAAGGGACCAAGCACCTACCTTGCCTGACTTTTTTTAACCGCCTGGGTGAGCCTGTGTTTTTTGATTTTTTGCACTCTGATTTTATCAGTCAAAACTCGCACTTGGCGATTTTTGCGAATTCAGGTGGTGGCAAATCTGTGTTAACTGGTTGGCTGATTTACTCGCTAATGGCGATGAAAAATGCACGTGTAGTGGTCTTCGAAATGGGTAACTCGTTTGATCGATTGCTCACACATATTAAAGCACATGGCAAACAAACGAGACAGCTTCTATTGTCGAATCAAAAAGATAAAGCGGTGCCTTTAAACCCCTTTTGTGATGCTTATAAAGCACTGCTTGAAATCAGTGAAACGCTGGATGAACATGAAGCGAAAGAGATAGCGAAGCAATTAGAGAAACTCAAATGCGATGGCATGCAAAAAGCAACCAGTGCCGAACTCACTTGCGATGCTTCACGTTCTTATTTAGCAGAGTTAGCGCTTGCCCTTCGCACCATGATTACGGAAGCGAATACACGAGAAGAAGAAGGATTTACGCTCGCTGATGAAACGCTGTTGATTGAAATCCTAAGTGATGCTATTGTGCGTTCCGCACAACACGGCGTAACTCAGCTTCTAACTGAGCACATATGCCTTGCCTTTGAACGGCGAATTCAAACAGAAGTACTTCCCAAAAAGAAAGAACGCATTCAAGACATGAGTGATCGGCTTAAAAGCTACGTCATCAGTGCCTCTAAGTCCAGATTTTTCAATGTACCCACCGAACCTTTGGATGACTTTGACATCTTCCATATTGATATCAGTGCCATTAAGGATGACCGCGGCAAACTGGCGCTCGTAATGGTCTCATTACTGCCTCGCATTTTAGCCATGGCAGAACGCACACAAAACGACAACCGTCCCATGTTTTTAATCATTGACGAAGCGCATTTGCAGTTTGAGATTGATGTCATTGTCTCCTATGCCACCTTGATTGCAAAAGTAGCTAGAAAATTAGGGCTTTGGCTGATTCCCGTCACACAAAACATTGCGGACATGAGTTCTGTTAAAGCAACGAAGATTTTATCGTTGATTGAAACTTGGATTGCACTGGGTCTTGATGAAAATGAAATTAAAAATATAAAGCAGTTTAAAGCGCTCACACCTGAGCAAGAGCATTTGATTCGAAGCATTGAGTCACAAAAAGGACTGTATGCAGAAGCAGTCTTATTAGGCGCCAGACATCAAGGCTTATTTCGTATCATTCCCCCACGTTATTTACTCGCACTTTTAATGACTGAAAAACATGAAAAGGCTGAACGTCATCAACTGGAGGAAGAGCATGGTGTGCTTAAAGCAGCTAAAATCATGGCCGAAAAACTGGGGCAAATTAAACAACAAGCTAATTCTCGGGATTACTTTTATGATGAGCTGTAATGTAGCCCTGGCAGGTGAAAGCTTATCCGAGACCAAGCCGCCAAAGACAATGACCACTGCCGGTATTGCTTTACACGTGCTCGAGAAAACATTTAGGAATAGTCATTATAAGGTGATTGGCAGTTGCACGTGGAAAACGCGCGGATTTCCTCCTAAGGTGATGATAACGCCTGCCATTGAACAGTTTTTGCCTGATTTCGTGGTAACCGTTTCTAACCGTCCACATGAAAATCCATGGCTTGAAGCAAATGCATTATTTGATAATAAGGTATTCAATAAGGTACATCAAAAAGCTTATCAGAAAGTCATGGGCTTACCATTTGATGTGGGTGAAGCAAGCACTCAAGTCACCAGCATGCATTTAAACGATGAGCGCAGCAAAATCGTATATGTGATTGGCAGCCCTCCTGGACTTTATAACTTGCCTTATGTCTCACATCAACCCGAAACACATTTTGGCGTGCCTTATTACTCAAGCCTAGCTGATGCCATTCCAGACCGAACTGAAGCCGCTGAAATGGCTTATATGGCAAGTCATCCGTATCTGCTTGTGAATCATGACATTGGAACCATGTGGCACACCTGGGGACCTGAAATACCAAGGCTCATGCGTGTGACACAACCCTATAACTTTAGAGCGTCTGTTGTGGTTGCCATGCATGCCGTTGATATTGTCACCAATCAAAATCCTTTGCATGTGGTGAAATCAACTCAAAACAGTTGTGGCAAAAACTGTGTGGTTGCCAATGTGATTTTCGACCCACAAGGAAAAAACATCATCTGGCAAGAAGTGTATCCCAAAAATCGGAATATTCGACCAGGCAATCCCGATGATTTTGGGGTTGAAGATAATACGGCAGGCAATGGCAATTATGTGTTTGTCGTTTGGCGAAAATATCGGGGATGCATTCAATCCGAAGGCACTCTCATTAAAAAACTTACTCATCCCAAGGTCGGTAAACCTCAAAAAAGGTGACGTATGAAAATTCAAATGTTTGCAGTTTTACTCATCCATGGCATCAGCTTTGCTGGTTCCATCATGCCAACACAATCTGAGTATTATTATGAGCTGGGTGGTGCTTCAGATTTATTTGTGCCGCCGGTTAATAAAAACGACAGCATTAAAATCGGTGGTGATGTCGATGCGCACTTGGGATTTAGCTGTAGTGGGTTTAATCCAACCGTCTCTATTACCAATACTTTTTTAGACATGAAAAAATCGGCACTGAATATGCCGGAAGGGTTAATTCAAAATTTAAAAGGTTCTATTGCAGCTTTTCCCTTATATAAACTGCAGCAGTCGATGCCTGCTTTGTACAATATCCTGCAAAATACCGCTGCGAGTGCACAAAATGAATTTAATGTGAAAGTCAAAGACTGCCAAGCGGTGAAGGCTTCACTTGAGCAAGGTCAAACACCCATTGATAGCTTACTGTCTGTATCTGACAGTCAAGGTTGGATTGATGCTGCAAAACGCGCTCATACAGAAAATGTCGATGTCACGGAAACCGCTAAAAACATTGCAAGAAAACGTGAAGAATATGGCCTGCCCTGGATTGGTCATGAACGAGGTAATGCCGGAGGTAAATATCAACGCCCTGTCAAAGTGATTAATGATGTGGTGATTGCAGGCTATAACATTTTACTGGAGCGCACCCCGTTAGATAACACCAGCCCACCCTCTGATAAAACGCCTATGACCATCACTTGGAAGACACCGGTAGAAGCATCTAATTGGGCAGTGAAGGTATTGGGTGATATTCATGTTTCGAATAAAGAAAATAAGAAAGAAAAAACTAAAGCAGGACTTGGTTTATCAACGCTCTTGCAATCTTGTGAAAGTGCGAATACTTGTACGGAGAATATCGCCAAAGCACTCTGGTATCTCGTGGATGGCACTTGGCCTCTAACGGAAGAAAAGTTGCGACTTGTCAGTGCCTCTAATCTTTTGGTCACCGACCAAATCATCTTAACCATTCGTAACATGCCGCGTGAAGAACAAATTCTCACAGCCTCAAAACTCTCTGAAGAAATTTCTGTTCAAAACATGTTGGATAAAGCACTCATGATGCGGCGTATTTTACAAGCAGGTCTGCAAGTACAAGAGGTTCAAAACCTAAAACCAGCGCTCAATATGGTGCGTACTGCTTTAAAACGCTTGGATGATGATATTCATTCACTTGCCTTTGAAAATGAAGTCCGCAAGAAAATGATGAATGAAACCTTAAACCTTGTGATGGATATGCGAAAACGAGAGCGCGCACAACACATACCAGGCAATGACCATGACGGCCCTAAAGTCAAAAACGGCGCCGTTTACAAGAAGAGAGGCTAATGATGATAGTGTTTAGTCCACTGGCTTTGTATACAACCTATTTGGGTTGGCAGCAATATGAGGTTGTTTTTATTGCCCTTTGGCAAACAGGGCTTTTATACCTTGGCTTTTTATTCATCGCTTATCGTTTTTTAAAAAATGTGTTAGCCCCTTCAACGCATCATGCGGCAGACCATGCTTTGAATCATTTCTTGTATGAACTTGTCGTCACCACGCTGATTTGTGCTATCTTTGTTTATCCCTGTGCACCGCTTGAAACGCGCGCCATTCAATTTAAGCCGCTGTGCACACCCAACAAGCACGCGGCCCAACTTCCCGCGACAATTGGTGATACAGGGACCCAATATGATGAAGCGTTTGCAGATGTCTTAAGTCCTCAAGTCAAAATACCTATTGGTTTTTCTATTCTACAAAACTATATTTCAAGCCTCACTTATGGGCTCATGAAAGTGACCGGTTGCACCGATAGCCTGCAAAGCATTGAAGGTGACTTGGTGTCAACGTATTTACCAACAAGTGTCAGACAAGATGCCCTTGCATTTCATCAGCAGTGTTTTATTGAAGCAAGGTCTCAGCTCAGTACAACAGAAAAAGATGAATCATTTCAAAAAACCATCAAAGCTTATGGTGGTGAAGAGGATTTAAACTGGATGGGTTCTCTTTATTTCCAAGACCACGATTACAAGACGCTTTATGCAAGAAAACCCGTGAAAGGTTTTAGTTTTGCTGAAGCACCCAACCCCAATTTGAAAGCCGCAGAAAAGCGTGGTGATATTAAGTCTGAGCATCTGCCCAAGCATGGGTACCCCACATGTAATCAATGGTGGAAAAAACTGAGGAAAGATTTAGTCAATACGGCCAATGAAAGCAGTGTGTTTAATCGACACTTAAGCGTCAATGCAGTGCTTGAACGTGTGAGAGCCTATAAAAACAAACATCCTGGTAGTTGGCAAGATAAAATGACGGCCGAAGATTACATTGCCAAAATGCTCTTAAATCACAGCAAGGATTTACAAGTCAAATCAGCACAAACAGCAATGGATAATACCAGTGGCGTTGTAGGGCAAATGGTATCCCATAGTCTTGTCAATGTTGGCCAGTGGGCAAAATCATGGACCACAACCCCATTAAAACGTGAATCCATCATGCAAACGCTTCCGGTCATGCAGGCGTTTTTCATGTTTTTCTTGATTCTTCTAACACCCGTGATTCTAGCCTTTAGTGGCTATAGCCTTAAGGCCTTGGGCAGCATCTTGGGGCTTTTTATCATGAGCATTTTTATGCAATACCTCTGGCATTTAGTCGGATTTATTGAACGCGTTATCTTAGATCCACTTGGAGAGAATGAGGCCATTTCTGCCATGCGCAACATGGCCGTCATGTTTTATTTTATCGCGCCTTTATTGTTACTGAGGTTATCAGGACATTTTGGTGGCGAAGCGGTTGCCGGGATGGCTGTTTTAGCTAATGAATCACTAAACCAGAGTAAAGAGATGACCCAAAATTCTAGCGTCATAACAAACCGCGTAATACAAGGAAGGATAATTCGATGAAATCATCGCCATTGTTTGCAACGTGCAAATTCAGAGTCACTAATAAAGCCTTCGTCATACATCTGCTGAGCCTCGTGTATGTTACGTGTCTCAGGCTTCACGTCAGGAAACACAATTGCAAGCCCTACTCTAAAGAGTCCCTTCAACAATCGAATCATCCAATGCTGTTTCATTTGGAGCCATCCTTATGTTAAAAAAATATTTACGTTTAACCATTATAGCCGTCATTCAATCCGTTTTACCAATTGCAACAATAGCGCTGCTAATCCCTTATTTACTCAACCAAACCGATAACCTACATCAATTCCAAGCCATTCTACAGCAATGGAATCTGCTGTTTCTTGTCATACACGCCTTCTTTTACTGCTTCTTATTTTTCTTTTGGCCACATTTAACCAAACGGCTATGTGCCAACCGAAAAATCCGTGTTAACGGTATTGAATACAAACAAGCCCTTAGTGCGAGATGGTATTTACTTTCAGCCTTTATTTTATTTGAACTGCTCATGCTTTGGAGATAAGTGTGTCGTATCCAATAGAAAACTGGCTGAGAGAACCGACTGAGTTTTATTCAAGTAGCTGCGCTTTTGCATGTGCAACCTTGACTTACCTTAATCCCCATCTCTTTCTGCTTACACCCAGTATGGGGCTGTATGCTACAACTTCGCTTAGCTTATTTGGAGGATATCGACTCATACAGGGGTTACGCATCAGACACTTTCAAAAGCGTTTATTTGCCATGCCACGATACACACTTTCAACAACACAAATTCCTCTGTCACAAGAAAATCTTTTTATAGGTCGCGGCTTTCGTTGGCTGCCCAGCCACACACAACGTTTGCATCATTTAAAGCAAATCAAGCATGAAAAATTTCTCAAACAAAACACAAAAGGCAATCAGCACGCGCTTGGCGGGTATGCTTTTTTACATGGCTTAGGGGGTAAGGATAAAAATGTTTATATTCCACAATCGATTCGTGTGGGCCATACCTTTGTGGTTGGCACAACGCGTGTCGGTAAAACAAGACTTGCCAGCCTACTCACTCACCTTACGCACTGCCCACTTAAGAAGTCATATTTTTTAGTTCCTGCATAGCAACCTGATTTGCCCGAAGCAAGAGTTTATATTTGATGGCAAAGTGATTCAGGTTTGTTTTAATTTTTAACATTTCAAGTTTGCA
>JASBUZ010000050.1 GCA_030147635.1 Gammaproteobacteria bacterium | reverse complement strand
TGCAAACTTGAAATGTTAAAAATTAAAACAAACCTGAATCACTTTGCCATCAAATATAAACTCTTGCTTCGGGCAAATCAGGTTGCTATGCAGGAACTAAAAAATATGACTTCTTAAGTGGGCAGTGCGTAAGGTGAGTGATAAGAGATGGGTGAGCCAATCGAAGAAATCTGAAAACATTTCTAAATAGCTACGTTGCTTATTCATCAGTGCTTTTAACTTAGGATGTCCATAATTAATGTGGTTACTTTCCACTTTTAGTTTAGGGCTCGATGGATTACCTGAGAAATTAATGCTCACAGTACCTTCTGCCTCAATAATAGGCTGACTAGGTGAGGTTGCATAAATTTTCCTTTTTTCCTCGGTAACAAGGTGCTCCAAAGGGCTTCCTCCCCCCTGGGCGATGGTTAAACTGTTGGCTGTGAGGTACTCCTGTACAGTGAGCCCATTTTCATTTGTAACAATATTAATTTTCTGAGTGCTACCAGTTGGGGTATCAGGGTACTGACCTTTACTTATCGCTGTGAAAGCAAGTGATAAACTATTGGTAACAGGCCAGAGTAGCCCCCCTTGGTGGAGTTGCTCGTCTAGGTATTTGGCCATTTGTTCTTTTTTGTCGGAAGAAGTGTCCTCGGGTAAATCTTGTAATAGAATTTCTCTGTAGAATTTCTTAATGTTTTCTTCATCCTGAAATTTATTGTAGGCTTCAGCATAGAAGCTGAGGGGGGCGCCGTTAATGGTTACTTGATTGTTTGTTAATGCACGTTGCCAGTCTGCAACTAAGTTTTTTGCCGCGTTCGCTGTAGGTTCTTGGCCAAATCCTGTGATACTCTGTCCCGCGGTAAAGGAGGTTGGACTTTGTCCTGGATACAAGCTAAGGCGCTCAGGCAGAGCCTCTTTTAACTTATTAATTTGCTCATGAGCCTCGGTTTGGGCAGTTCTTAGTGCCGTGGATAGATTGTTGTCGGAAAAAGTTACTATTGCTGTAGAAAGCAATGAATCTACCTCTACTAATTTCTCCATGAGTATTGGCGCAACAGTCGCCATATTGGTCTCATTGAGATTTACATTGTTGGTAAGTAATCGGATATCCTCTAACCACTTAATGAATGTTTCGGCCTGAGCAACCATTGCCATTTGCTGATGCAATTCTTTTATTTGAGCTTTGAGTTCAAGGGGGTAGTTTTCCCTTTCTAGCTTTTGTATCTCTGGGCGATTTACTGCCTGCTGAACTTGCTCGATCAGTTGGGTTTCTTTTTCGGTTAACTTGTTGTGTAACTCACTTAATGTTTTCTGATTTCTTACTGCAGTATTAAGAAGCTCAGAAATATCCATGGCAGTGTCCGATGAAGCCATTACTCTATCACGCTCTGCAAATGCTTCTAATTGACTTTCAATTGGACTTGGCAGCTCCGTGCTTGGGTTGGCGGCAGCGTAAATTGAGTCTTTCGGTGCATCATTTAGCGCTTTCATAACCTGCTCAATAGCAATGTTCATTTTGCCTTGAGTGTCTCCATCAAGGCCTTTTTGACTCATATATTCCGAGACTGCCCCTGTATATTGCTCAAGAATGCCTTGGAGGATATATCTCTTGATTTCTGCTTCACTCAGAGAGAGGTCAGGAAGCTTACCTTTACCAGAGAAAAAGTGCTGGTAAACAGGCAATGCCTGTTTAGCCAGATATTTTGAAAAAGCCATCCACCCAGCTTTTTTAGCATGGATTAAGGCATTAAAATCTGTTTCGGGCAGCTGTAAACTCATCTGTGTGAAAACGCGTGATAATGCACCAGGCTGTGGGGTTGACTTGTCATTGACTTGCTTAACTTTTTCCTGGGCCCACGCGTTTTTTTTAAAAAAACCATTATTAATTTCATCAATAAACTGTTTTGAAAAAGTTTTGTTAGGCATATTTAGTCCAAAATACAATCAATATATTTTAATTTTAGACTATTTTGAAGGATTTACTCAGCCTGCGGAGTCTCGGAGTGTCCAGGTGCGTGTACTGGCCGATTGGCCAGTTTGTATCCAAAGCAAGGTAGGGGTGCTATGCTTGGATGGTGCTGTTTTACTGGTTAAAGCCGTAGAGAACGGATATTTTTTGTTGACAACTTGTAGTGCTTGCCAAACGATATTAGGGTCTTTTGATTGGTCGTCGAGCACAACAGAGTCACCACGATAGACCACCGCAACCGGTTTTCCTCTTAAGGCGCGTTTTAACGCAAGTTCAATATGACGCCACTTCTTAGCATGATTAAGTGCAATTTCGGTTTGAGGGGTATGCGTTTGAAAGGCAACGCGAGCATGTGCATGATTAGCAGGTTTTTCTCCTGGTTTATTGGGATGCTGTTTTAGGAAAAAGTCGCAAAGCGCATCGACCAGGGCCGGATAGCGCCATGTGATTTGTGGTTTGGTTTTTTCCCCTTGGTTGACATAAATTGCAAAGGCAAGCGTATGTGCATTTTCGGTATATAAATAGCCTGATAGGCTAACAATGCCACGCATAGTTCCTGTTTTTGCACGAACAAATCCCTTTTGAGACGGTTTTTTCAAGCGTCTTTTGAGGGTGCCATCGCGGCCCGCGACAGGAAGGGCTGCAATGTACTCATAAGCCAATGGAAAACGAGCATATAAAAACTGTAATAACTCAACAGTTTGCTGTGGGGTCAATCGATCTTCTCTCGACAAACCTGAGCCATCGGTAAAATTGGCATCTTTGAGTTTAATGCCGGTTTCTTTGTGTAGGAACTTTTTAATGACTCTTTTAGCCGCAGCCCAGTTGACGGGGGAGCCATGTAAGACGGCTGCTGTGTGTAGAAATAAACTGTCGGCATATAAATTATTAGAAGTCTTCAGGGTTGCTGCAAGCAGTTGTGAGATAGATTTAGATTGGTGTTTGGCAAGCAATAAGGCCTGCTTTGGCTTTTTACCGTATTTAATTTTGCCATCTAAACTGATGCCGAGTTTTGCAAGTTCAGAGCGGATTTGCGCTTTGGTATAGATAGAAGGATTTTTAATTGCCAGACCTTGTTGTGCTGACCACTGACTGAGTCCAATACACCCACGAACTGTTAATTGGTTTTTCGCATCCATCAAATAGCTGAATCCACAATTCTCAGATTTAGCTTTGGTGGTGACTTCGTTGATGAGTTTAACGCCATTGTTTGCAGGGCGTAACTCAATCACCGCTTGTTCACCTGCTCGTGCGGCAGGATTGACTGTCACAATCAAGCGGTTTTCATCGAGGACTACAGGTGCAAGTGGTGCGCCGTAGCTATAAATTAAATCCTTTTTGGTCCACCCAGGGGCGTAGGGTTTAATACCACGTCTGCTGCTGATGAGAATGATATGACCTTTGATTTTTTGGATCTGCCACGCTTTAAGCTCTGCAAGTAAACCTGCTAAATCATCACTGGTGAAAGAGGGGTCGCCTGGAAGGTACAGATAAATTGAGCCGTTCAGTACACCACTTTTAAGGTGCGTTGCATCAGTACTTAATTCAGTTTCAAATTTATAATTTGGGCCAAGGGCTAATAGGGCGGCGGCATCAGAAAAGAGTTTCATGTTACTGGCTGGAATGAAAGCTTTATCAGCATTTCTTGAGTAGAGTGTTTCTCCCGTATCTAAGTCCACGACCAAGGCACCCAGTTTTGTTTCAGGGTCCACGCGCTTTAATAATTGGTCGATATCGCTTTTTTGTATGGGCTCAGCACACAGCGGGAGCGCGAATAAGCAGAAGACTAAAATTAGTACAATCCTTTTCATCACAGACAATCCTTCTTTTATGTGCCTTTACACTTGAAGGATAGTTCAAAAAATAAGATTTGTGATGCGTATCGAAATAAATTACTCATACTCAGGGAGTGGATTTTGATCGGGGAACATGTCAGCAAGTGAGACTGATAGGCCATCCTCACATACAATACGGGCATGTTTGCGCTGCAGTTGACGTGGCTCATTGACGCCGGAAGAATGACAAAGCGTTTCTACTTCATGTTCAATACTGATTGCATAACGATACACACGCTCAATTTTATCTTCGATGACGAGACCTTTTTGTAAGCGTAAATCATGGGTTGCGATGCCAGTTGGGCAAGTATTTTGGTGACATTTCATCGCCTGAATACATCCGAGAGATAACATGAATCCTCGCGCTGAGTTAATAAAATCAGCCCCGGCACATAGTGCCCAGGCAACGTCGGCAGGCGTGATGAGCTTGCCACTGGCAATGACTTTAATGCGGTTGCGTAAGTTATAAATAATTAAGATATCAACCAGTTTTGGGAGAGACTCTTTGATGGGAATGCCCATATAGTCCATGAGGCCTTGTGGGGAGGCACCAGTACCTCCATCCGCACTGTCGAGCGTAATAAAGTCAGGAGCTGATAAAATGCCGCGCTGATGAATAGCAAGGCATAAATCATGTAGCCACTCATAACTTCCTAATACAAATTTACATCCAACAGGCTTGCCTGTGATTTCTCGAATATGCTCAATCATATCTAGAAGCTCTTCGACATTGGCAACATCGGGATGACGGTTAGGACTAATCGAGTCGGTATGTACCGGAATGCCTCGGATTGCAGCAATTTCCTCGGTGACCTTAATTGCAGGCAAGATACCGCCTTTTCCAGGCTTGGCTCCTTGGCTTAATTTAATTTCAAACATTTTGATGTTTGGGTTTTTTGCGTACAGTAGAAGTTGTTTATCAGACAACTTACCGTCCTTGTCTCGAAATCCATATTTAGCTGTCCCAATTTGCGCAATAATGTCACAGTCTCCTTCAAGATGATAAGGTGCAATACCCCCCTCACCTGTATTTAACCAGCATCCTGCTTTTTTGGCGCCATGCGAGAGTGCTTTAAGGGCTGGTTTAGAAATAGAGCCGTAACTCATACCCGAGATATGGAACAGGCGAGAGGCTACGTATGGTGTTCTGCAGTATTTGCCAACGGTGAGAGGTTGAGTTTTGGCGGAGCCTGATGAAAGCACGGGAAAAGGAGCGCTCACAAAATAAAGTGTGCCTGTGTGATTTAGTGGCCTGGTTGAGCCAAAGCCAATGGTGGTATCAATCCCCTTGGCTGCACGATAGACCCAGCTGCGTTCTGCACGGTTGAATGGAAGCTCTTCGCGGTCGTTCGCAAAGAAATATTGTCTGAGAAATTCTCCGAGATATTCGCTCCAGTATCTAAGATGGCCTATCAGCGGAAAGTTTCTAAGGATGGTATGACGCTTTTGTTTTTTATCTAAGAAGTAAACAGCGACAAGAATAAAAAAAATTAACAGGATAAAGATACGAGAGTATAACTGGTCCAGAAGCAGTGTATCGAATAAAAAAGGATATTTTACTTCGATGGTAGATGTCGCCACACTGGTTCCTTTTTGTGATATGGCATGTGTTCATCATATCGAGTTGTACATGCTGCGGCAACAACAGACAGCCTAGAACTCTTCCCCAGTATTACCTGGGCTAGGAGGTCGATAATTCTTGCTTATTTTATCGGCGTTTTCCTTGTCTTGTTTTTGTTGCTGTTGCAGCGTGTCTTTAGTCTCCTGAAAGCTTGTATTAATTTTTCGAACAAGCGATCCAGTACTTTGTTTGTGTGGGATGCGGTGCGTTTTTTCTTTTGTTCCTGGTAGTGCATCCCATAACTCTGCGCAAGCATTTTTCATTGAAATGAGGCAATTCTGCATCATGCGGGATAAATCATCTAAGGGAAATTGGTTAATGGTTTTAGATGATTCTTGAATTGCCTGTTGCCAGGCATGGACTAGCTGTTCATTGGTGGAATTAGCTTTATTGTTGTAGATATTATTTATGTTATCTCTGAGATTTTGGGCCTCGAGTGCAGCCTCCAAATAAGGGTTCCTGGTTTGTAAATTCTTTGGTGACTTGCGTTCTTCTTGTAATTTGTCTTTTATCTCACTAATATACAGATTGCTATCTTTAAATCCTTTTTTTCCAAGCTCTTCGATGATTACGTCCAGTGAGTCAATCATAACCCGGTAAGTTGAATCAATTTTTTGATCAATATTTTGTTCATAAACCATGTTGAAACCCTCTGTGTAGTGTTGTCTTAACTGTAAGTATAGTGCGCCAAAAAAGGATTTCCATAAAACTTTGTGCTTTTTTTTAAAGCAACTATACTCAGATCAAGCCAAACTATTTAGGAAGCGTGAATGGACACGCCAATGTCATTAAGAGGTCATTTATTGGTTGCGATGCCGAGTTTACACGGTAGCTCTTTTGAGCGTAGTGTCATCTACATTTGTGAGCATCAACCAGAAGGTGCTGTTGGCCTAATCATTAATCAACCGCTTCAATATCCCTTAAACTTTATGTTTGAGCAGTTGCATATTGAGTCGGGTGATGCAGCTAAAAAAAATGAACCTTTATTGTTTGGTGGCCCAGTACAGCCAGAGCGTGGATTTGTGATTCATCGCCCATTTGGAAGTTGGCGTTCAAGTCTTATTTTAGGGGAAGATGTCATCATTACCACATCGAACGATATCATTCGTGCCATAGCGCGTAATGATGGCCCACCGGATGCTTTAGTTGCCCTTGGGTTTGTCGCTTGGGGTGAAGGACAACTGGACCAAGAAATCGAAGACCAATGGCTTGTATGTCCTTATCAGCCAGAATTATTGTATGATACTCCTTTTGATGAACGCTGGGAAAAAACAGCTCAAGGTATTGGAGTCGATGTGAAGCAGTTAATCGGAAAAGCAGGACATGCTTAACCCCGTTTATTTGGGGTTTGATTTTGGGTATAAGCGAATCGGTGTTGCAATTGGACAAAAACTCACAGGTACAGCCACCCCTCTTCCTACATTAAAAGCAACAGAAGGTATACCGCGCTGGGAGCAGATAGAGCACCTTATTAAAGAATGGTGCCCGAAGGCTTTGATTGTTGGCTATCCCACTAAGGCAGATGGAACAAAGTTGTATACCACGAAGCCTGCCAAAAAGTTTGCAAATACCCTCGAGACCAAGTTTAATTTACCTGTTTTTTTGGTTGATGAGCGCTTATCAACAGTTGAGGCTCGAGCACAACTGTTTGCAGAAGGCGGTTATCGAAAGATTAAAAAGTCAGAAGTGGACAGTATGGCTGCTTGCGTTATTCTAGAGCAGTGGCTGCAGCACTCGGAGTAAGGTTAAAGTGAAACACTTTTTAGATGTGAGCACACTTACAAAGCATGAAGCGCGGGCTTTATTTGAGCGGGCATTTGAATTTAAAAAAACGAAGACTTACCCAAAGTATCCAGATATTGTCTTGCTCGAGATATTTTATGAAAGCAGTACACGAACGAGTTTAAGCTTTGATTTGGCAGCCAAACGGCTAGGCCTTACGGTTTTGAGCTTAGACTCGAGACGTTCCTCTGAAACGAAAGGGGAATCGCTGCAGGATATGCTAAAAACGGTTGCAGCGATGGGTGTGAATCTTGTGGTGATGAGGCATTTCGAAGATGACATTTTTGACAAATTACAGGCTGTAGCGCCTCATTCCATTCAGCTTGTAAATGCAGGCTCAGGCATGTTTGCACACCCAACACAAGCAATGTTGGATATGATGACGATACTTGAGAAAGGTGTGGTACCAGAAAATGCAAAAATTGCAGTTGTCGGGGATATCCTGCATTCACGGGTTGCAGGCTCTTTTCAAAGGCTTTGTAAGCTTTTAGAGGTTGGAGCGTTGGTTTTTACGGGGCCAAGTTCGTGGCTACCAGATACGGTTGAGTATGGCCGTTTGACGGATTCTTTGTCTGATGCATTGCAAGATGCTGATGTTGTGATGACACTTCGGGTTCAACGTGAGCGTTTTACTAAAAAAGAGCAGCTAGATTTTGAGTCATATCGTGAGTATTACGCGATTACAGAAAAAGCACTGACTTATGCGAAGCCAGAAGCTTTAGTGATGCACCCAGGGCCTATCAATCGTGGTATTGAGATAGATGATGCTGTGGCGGATGGTCCGCAGTCTTGCATTTTGGACCAGGTCGAAAATGGCGTTTTCATTCGTATGGCGATTCTTGAGGCGTTGATTCAGGGAGCGGATACCCCCTGAATGTAAGTTTTTAGAGGGCAGTTGACTTTAAAACTTGTTTATAAGAGAGCGCTTGTTTTAAGTCGGTTTGACTGACAGCTTCGCGCTCATTTAAGTCTGCGATGGTTCGCGCAATTTTTAAGAGCCTATGAAATGCACGGGCCGAGAGTTTCAACTGCCCCAAAACTTTTTCTAAAAACGCCTGCTCATTAGCTTGAAGTGCGCACAGCTGCTCGCAGTCTTTCGCGCTTAGGTGGGCATTGAGTACCCCTTGGCGTTTGATTTGCTGTGCTTGAATTTTTTCTACTTTTTCTCGAATCCGTGGACTTTCAGGATGTTTTACCTGATTAGGCTTGATAAGCTCATCTTTGCTTAATGCTTGTACGGTGACTTGCATGTCAATACGATCAAGTAAGGGGCCTGAGAGCTTTGCCAGATAACGGTTGATGCGCTCAGGTGTGCAAATACACATACGATCTGGATTACCTGCATGCCCACAAGGGCAGGGATTCATCGCTGCAATCAGTTGGAATTGTGCGGGAAACTCCGCTTGTGCTGCAGCACGTGAAATACAAACATAGCCTGATTCCAGGGGTTCTCGTAGCGTTTCTAATACATGGCGGCTGAACTCAGGTAATTCATCCAGAAATAAGACACCATGGTGCGCGAGTGAAATTTCGCCGGGTTTTGGTGGATTGCCGCCGCCTACCAGCGCGACAGGGGACGAGGTGTGATGTGGTGAGCGAAACGGGGGCTCATGCCAGCGATGTGTGCGAGGCAAGCGGCCGCGTGTGGAATGAATGGCTGCAGCCTCTAAGGTTTTGGTTTCATCAAGCTTTGGGAGTAAACCTGTGAAGCGCTTGGCAAGCATGGTTTTTCCGCTCCCCGGTGGCCCGGATAGCAATAAACTATGTCCACCAGCAGCGGCAATCTCAAAAGCACGTTTTGCGTGATGTTGACCTTTCACATCTGACCAATCTAGTGCATCCTCAGGTTTTGTTTCGGGTGGAAAATCAGGAATTGGGGTTAGCATCTCACCATGGCAGAATGCATTGCAAAGGGTTCTTAAGTTGTTGGCCGTAAATAGGGCGTGGTAATTGGCAACGCTTGCCTCTTTGGCATTGGCCTTTGCGATGACGAGTGTCCGGTTTTCTTTCCTTGCGGCAAGGACCACTGGGATAATACCCGACACGCCGCGAAGCTCGCCATTTAGGGCAAGTTCAGCGATAAACTCATGCGTGCTTAGCGGCTCAAGTGGAATTTGGCCGGAAGCCGCCAAAATGCCAAGTGCAATCGGGACATCAAATCCACTACCGCTTTTCGGTAGGTCTGCCGGGGCAAGATTGACGGTGATACGGCGTGCTGGAAACTCAAACTGGCTGTTTAAGATGGCGCTACGTACTCTGTCTTTACTTTCCCTGACTGCAGTTTCGGCGAGACCCACAATGGTAAAAGCGGGTATACCACGTGAGAGGTGAACCTCAACTGCAACAGATTGGGCATGGATTCCGAGAGTACTACGAGTTTTGGTGACGGCAAGATTCATGGGTGGTGCTCCCTGGTTTGGTTGGACAAAAACACCTGATATTCCATCAAAGGTGCTCGCATACAATAGCCGATTTTAGCCAGGGAGGCTACGTATTTTTAGCTTGCTTTCGTGTTTAAAAGTTTATCGAGCTCTTTTTGCAGAAGCTCTACTTTTTCACGGGTTCTGGCAAGTACTTTTACTTGGGCATCAAACTCTTCTCGAGTGACTAAGTCCAACTCGGTGAAAGCTGCTTGTAAAATGGATTTAAAAGTGTCGCGTATACTTTCTTCCACTTGTCCAAAGCCTGTGGGGAGTGCCGAGCATAGCTTTTTGGCTAAGCTGTCGAGTTGATTACTATTAAACATGAGAAATTTCTCCAAGTGTATGAATAAATGCCCATTCATCGGGAGTGATGGGTAAAATAGATAAGCGGTTGCCCTTTTGCAACAGTTGCATGTGCTGCAGCTCTGGTTGTTGCTTTAAGCGCTCTAACGGAATGAGTTGCTTAAATTCATGCTCAAAACGCACATCTACCATAAACCATCTTGGATTTTCTGGTGTGCTTTTGGGGTCGGGATGATCACTTTTGGGATCAAATGCTGTGTAGTCGGGGTAAGCCTCTTTGACGACGGTCATCGTGCCGATAATACCGGGTGGTGTGCAACTTGAATGATAGAAAAAGGCTTTATCACCAACTTGCATGTCGTTACGCATAAAGTTGCGTGCCTGGTAATTGCGAATGCCATCCCAATGCGTGGTTTGATTCGGGGACTGTTTTAAATCCTCAAGGCTAAAGCAGGAGGGCTCTGATTTTAAAAGCCAATAATGAGTCATAAGTTACTCCAATAGATATTTTTCTCGGTGATAATACCATGTAGTGGGACATCCCACGGGTCGTTTTCGAGAGCTGGTTCACGTTGAAACTCATAAGCAACACCTAGCAGGAAAGCTGGTTTTTCCTGGTTTAAGGTCCTATCGTAATAGCCTGCCCCTTGGCCAAGGCGTGTGCCGTTCGGTTCAAATGCAACCAGCGGCATGAGCATTAAGTCAATGCGCTCAAGTGCTATGGCTTGCTCATGAGGTACATCAGGCTCTAGTACCTTGAATTGATTTATTTTTTGGGGTGTATTGAGATCTGTTGGCAAAAAAATCAAGGTCTTGGTTTGAGGTAGCATCACAGGCATATAGCACGTTTTACCCTGGTTGCAGGCATCTAGCCATAATGGATTTGGATCAACTTCTCCACCAACTGCTTGATAAAATGCAACTTTTTCTGCATTCTGGTAGATAGGTAAAGATTGAATGCGTGCACAAATGGCCCTTGAGGCCTCTTTTTGGGTGGTCTCGGAAAGTGCGGCCCGTTTTGCTCGCTGCTTTTTGCGTATTGCCGATTTATCGAGAGGAGGCATAAGATAGAAGTGTAAAGTTTGATGCGTTTAGGTATTATTGCTTGGATATAAATGAAGTGCAATATCATAAGAAAACCTTAAGTTTTGTGCGTTAATATGGTATAAAATTTAAACAGGAGCGCATGATGGCTGAGAAAGAAACGCATGACAGCACGAGTTTGATGCTAAGCTTGATGCCGCGCTTGACTCAACCAACAGATGAGGCAATGGTTCCTGTTGGCTCGAATGTGGCGCAAAAAGATAAAGACAAAGCGCCAGCTGTCTCTCCAACTCAACAGCCAACTAATGGCTTGTCGCATGTTGTGTCTCAGTGCTTTACTTCAGAAGAGAAAAAAGACGAGCAGCCAGGCTAACCTCGGCTCAATTGCATTCAAATCTACCTTCGGTATACTTTTAACTATGACCTGATTGAAGTGGGGTGGCTATGGCGAGTGGTGGATTTGCTGCGAGTGCACATTGGCGTGATTCATCAAGAAGTGCGCGATTCTTTATGGTTGACGCAAGAGCAGCCTTCCCTATTTTTTTCTTTTTGATGCATATTCGCATTTGGACCGGCATTTTAGTGTTGGTGTCTGCATTGTTTTTCGGGATTATTGAGCACTACGGATATAGCTTGCCGATTTTTCTTCGTTGGTTACGTACTTTTTTTGCAGGACACGTGAAGGTGTCACGGCCATGGTGGACTTAATATGAGCCTAGATATTACGAAATGTATGGTGCTAATTGCCTCTAAATTGAGCGCGAAGTTTATGCTCAATAACCACCCGATCAAATATGAAGACGTTTTTTCGCCAACAGGCCTTTTGCCTGCTATGGTGCGTCGTGCTGATCAACTGAGTTCATTATGTCTTGGCTATGGGCTTGGCGCATCGTTTGAAGATGCTGAAGGTGCTTTACTTGGCACACGCGTATTATTTGATGAAGTGACGCCTAATGCCCTACGCTTGCTGTGTTTAACCGATGTTGTGAATGAATTGATTCAAGGTGCGCCCAGTACCGACAATACACCGCTTGATGAGTTAATGTATGATTAATCTGCTTTTCTAGCAGATAGTAATCTTTTTTTTTGGCCACAGTGTAAAGAAATCGAAAAATACTCCCTTCTTAAGCTTTCCTTAAGCTATATTCTGTACTCTTGGTAGTATATATTGTATTTTTATTATACATACTGTTTTTTTGTTGTTGCGGGGTGCTGTAATGGTAGATAAGTACGCGTTTTTTTCTCATCCGGATTTGGAAAAGCTAAAGCAGTATACGGCTGAGACGCGGGGTGTTAAAGTTGCTGATGTGGAAAAGCTTTTTGATGATGTTCGTAAGAATATAGTCGCTCCCTTAGAAACTCTCAATAAAAATCGTCCGGGTAATACAGACAATGAAAAAGCACTAGAGGAGAGTGTGGCATTGTGTAACACCATGAAGCATGTAATTGAGGCTGTCAAGAAAGGACCCGCAGAGGATAGTTCGGCTGGGCATGAGCATACTGCTGCACCTGCGGCATAATAAATTATAGATCTGGTGATTTGTTTGGATGTGCTTTGCTATAATTCTAACATGATGAAAAAAAATAAATTATCAGACGAACAAGTTGAAACTTTGTTGAATGCGTTTAAGCATGCGCTTGAGCATGGCCCTTGGGCAAGCTCGGCGCTTTTGCGCGTGCTCGGTAAAAAGCTGCAAGGAATTCATGACGCTTTTGAGGCGAGTGTTGGACTTGAGAAAGAAGCTCAGGCTAAAAAAGAAGAAGAACACCACTCTAAGAAAAAACTTTCAGAGACACAAAAAGAAGTGTTTGTCGCTTTGTATTCATCCGATGGTACAAATCTAAGAGCATGGGAGCAGATTTTAGTGAACCTCCCAAGGCAGATGGTTTCTCGCCCTATTTATGAGAATGAAGAAGACTTAAAGCGAGCGATTCGTGAAAGAAACAATCAAGTGAATGAAGGGTATGTTGCAATTTTTATTGAACAGAGCAATATTTTGCCGATGCCTGCAGACAGAACACCAAAAGATCGTTTAGGCACATCGCTTTTGACCCTAAAAGATAAATCGTTGTCGGTGAAACAAATCGTGCGATTTGTGCATCTAAATCATGTTTATACCTACACGAAAGGGCGATTGGTTAAAGATTTGTTCACTGATTCAGAGTATTCGTAGTCGCATCAAAAACAAAGTGGGTATATACTCAAACTTAACTGTATTTTTTTCTAGGCGCAGAAAAACATATGGCAGGACAACAACAGCAACAATCAGGTGGTGATAATTCGTTAGCGCCAGTATGGATTACCATTCTGCTGTTTTTTACAGTTTATCTTTTGTGGTATTTCGGCCACAGCTATATCGTTTCTTTCATTTTTTTCTTAAATATACTGCAAGCGAAGCTTATCAGTTTAGTGCTTGGAGGAGATGTATTGCAGCAAGAAATTGAGTTGATGCAAACTGTAGATTCCGCAGATATTGATTGGGATGACTTAGTCACATTGACAACTCGTGTTGGTGAATATGTTCGCTATCCTGTGGCGGCAGCACTTGCTTTCTCAGCAGTTTTTCTCTATCGCTCAAATGTTGCCCTAAGATTTAAAAGAACACACAGCATGGATTCTCTCAAAGCCCAAGAGCAAGCCAACTGGCCTTGTATTATTCCTGCAGTGAAGCAGCAAGACCTTGTTGCTCAAGATGTGAACAAGGGGCCATGGGCTATGGCTTTAACACCTATGGAGTTTGCAAGAAAGTATAAGTTACTAAGAAAAGAAGACAAGGTGCTTGATAATCCTGTGCCCGGACAAGAAATGACCGCTGGGATTCGGCGAGGAGATGCGAAGCGTATTTTTACTTTACAGCTGGGGCCTTATTGGGATGGGTTCGAGAACTGCTCTCCTCAGGCACGGGCGATGGGTGCTATCTTTATCGCACGGATAAACCGCGATAGAGAAGCAGCTCAACTTATTCTGTCTACATTGGATAAAACTAGCGCAGATGGTAAGCCTGATTACTCAGTTGCGCTGCCAACCATAAAAAAATATGAGAATACTGAACTCGTACAAGAGGTTGTACAGCGGCATGCATATTTACTTACGGTACTTGCTGAGTTATTGAAAGTTTCTCGAGATGATGGTGTGGTACCGAGCTCAGAGTTCCTATGGCTCAAACCCGTCGATAGGCGGCTTTGGTATATGCTAAATAGTGTGGGTAGACAGACGCCGTTTTGTGAGGTGGGGGGGCCATTTGCACACTGGCGGGCTGAACAAGTGATGGGACGTCGCTCATTAACTCCGATGGTTGATGAAGCAATTGTTGCTCTTGAAATTGCGGTAAAAGAAGTGAAACTATCTCCAAAAGAACTACAGGGATTAGAATCATGAAACGAGGTGTTGAGTCGCATCATGAGGTAGACCCCACCCGCTTGTTACGGGATACTCGAACACCGCTCGAGCGTTTGGCAGCGTTTTTCTCTGACTCATCTAATGTCGCTATTTTGCTCGTGACTTTAGCTGCCATTAGTTATATTTTTCCCGTTTCGGCATTTTTTTTATTGCTGCTTGGTGTCATCATCTATTTCTATACTTCAACACGCAAGCAGAAGCTTCCTTTTCGTCTGCCCAAGGTTGCTCGGGTTAAAGATTATAACGATTTAATTCCTGGTATAAAAAAACCTTATTTGGCTCGAGGGATTACCTATTTTGGTAATGCCATTCAAAATAACGAAGAGTTGTGGTTTGCGAATGAAGATATGCGAACCCATGCTTTAATCTTTGGCTCTACCGGGAGTGGTAAAACAGAAACGCTGGTCTCTATTGCGTATAATGCGCTCGTACAAGGCAGTGGCTTTATCTATGTTGATGGTAAGGGTGATAACTCCCTTTACGCTAAAGTCTTTTCTATGGTGCGTAGTATGGGGCGTGAAGATGACTTATTATTGATTAACTTCATGACAGGTGCGCGTGATATTGTTGGCCCACAAGAAACGCGCTTATCCAATACGCTTAACCCATTTTGCCAAGGTTCATCCAGTATGTTGACCCAACTTGTGGTGAGCTTGATGGGAGATTCCAGCCAATCATCTGATGGTGATATGTGGAAAGGTCGTGCGATTGCATTCGTTGAAGCCCTGATGCGCCTTTTGGTGTACATGCGTGATGAAGGGGCTATTTTGTTGGATGCAAATAACATCCGGAACTATTTTCATTTGCAGCGTTTAGAGTCGATTGTGATTGATAAAGTATTTCCTCGGGATGATGAGGAAAGTGTGAATATCGAATCCATTCCAAAACTTGTGACAGACCCTCTTCGAAACTATTTGACCACCTTACCTGGTTACAACCCAGAGAAAAAAGGGAAGCAAGTGTCTCAGGTACTTGAGCAACATGGTTTTATCACTATGCAGTTGGTACGAAGCTTTTCTTCTTTGGCTGATACCTATGGGCATATCATCAGGACCAATCTTGCAGAAGTAGACTTTAAAGACGTAGTTTTGAACCGGCGTATTTTGGTTGTGCTTTTGCCTGCTTTAGAAAAATCACCTGATGAACTTGCAAACCTTGGAAAAATTATCGTGGCATCACTAAAAGCCATGATGGCAGCAGGGCTTGGAGATGAAGTTGAAGGGGATTATCGAGATGTTATTGAGCGAAAGCCGACAACAGCTCCTACACCTTATATGTGTATTCTCGATGAGTATGGTTATTATGCAGTACAGGGTTTTGCGGTCGTACCTGCACAAGCTCGTTCACTTGGATTCTCTGCTATTTTTGCGGGACAGGATTTACCTGCGTTTCAGAAAACTTCTAAAGAAGAAGCAGCATCTATCGGTGCGAATACAAACATTAAAATTTGTATGAAGCTTGAGGATCCCACAGAAACTTGGGATTTCTTTACCAAAACGGCAGGGGAAGCATATGTTACAAAAGTCGACGCGTTTCAAACCAAAGACACCAGTATTGCCAATACGTATCAAGATACGAAGAGTTCCTCGTTTGAGAAACGTGCTCGAGTGGACTTGTTAGACTTGAAAGAGCAAACTGAAGGTGAGGCGCATATTTTCTTCCGATCTCAGGTAGTCCGAGCGCGAATGTTTTATGCGAATCCAAAGCCCGTTTCACGATTGAAAGTCAATCAATTCTTAAAAGTTGAACCACCTTCAGATATTTATTTAGCTAAACTACAAGAACAGACTAAGCAATTTCGAGAAGTGATTGATTCAGGGGATTTGACGATTCGGGCTGTCGCGAAGGATGACGACGAAATTCCTCAAATTGCGAATATGCTTCGAGATGCGAAGGATGCCGATCCGATGGAGCGCGGTGTTGCGGCACTGCTTGCATTTCATAAGCGGAATGAACCTGAAGAAGTTGAAGCGCTCTTTGATGAGACGCCAGCTGAGAATATTACTATCTTTAGCCCATTGCGTGAGCTTCCTGCAGGCACACCTCCTGTTCTTGTACCCGATGTTGCGGCCTTCTCAATGCCTCTATTGCCAATTCAAGAGGCACGTGATTATTTGCTCAGCATCGGGCAATTGTCTGGTGAAAAAGATAAGTTGGCAGGGGCTGTTGCGAATGAGTTGATTAAAGATTTACAGATGGCAACGAATTATCCTCCGGAGTATCGTCCAATGATGTCTGGTTCAGAATTGGCCGAGTCAGTCAAAACGTTAGTTCAGCGCATTAAAGAAGCGCAAGCTGACAAAAAGAAAAAAGACTGATTAAATAAGGCTAAAACTGCACTTAAACTGCTAGAATACTTGTCTCTTTTGCTGTTGTATGTTCTTATGAGTAATACATGGCGACCAATGAGGCTCCCTATCCGTGTTGAGTCGATATTCCTTCAATAAGCTGAACCTGTTTGCCCAAAAATCAATCTTAGTGGGATTGATTTTTCTAAGTGGGTGTCAGTCCCCCCCCACGCCGAGCATCATTCGAGATGAAGCTCGGCTGCCCGAGCAAGTTGCTTTGGGAGATGCAGAAATTATCGCGCTAGAAAAACGCTTAACGGAGCGAGGCGTTCAAATTATTTCCGTAGGACAAGATTATCTATTAACTATTCCTGCTGTATCTTTGTTTGGTGATCAGTCACCAAGGCTCACCTGGGAGTCTTACGATGAGCTGAATGAAATTGCTTGCTATTTAAGACAGTTTCGTAAAGTTGGGGTGAATGTCACAGGGTTTGCTAGCCGTTATGTTTCTAGCCAACGTGAACATGCTTTATCATTGGCGCGAGCGGAGGCTGTAGCGAATTATTTATGGTCTCAGGGGATTGAGTCTCGTTTGCTCTTTACACACGGTATGGGGAATGATAAACCTATCGTGACAAGAAGTCGTATGCGGGGAGATAAATCACCGAATGCACGGATTGAGATTACCTTTAGACGAGTGTTGGTGTGAGGAAGGGATATGCGGCGTGAACTTTGGCGATTAATGATACGTTCCAAGCGGTTTTACGTAGGAACTTTTCGCTTTGCCGAGAGTGCGCTGGTCTTTTCTTTGTTAGTCAATGTATTGCTTTGTGTTGGTTTGGTTTATGCCTATAAGCATGTTCCGGACAGGCACTATTATGCAACCAATGGGGAAGTCCCCCCAAGTGAATTAACGGCAATGGATGCTCCGAATGAAACTTCAGTGCCCTTGCTTGCAGCAGACCCAGCGATTGATGATGATGCGAAGTTAATACCGAAATAGAGAGGAATCTATGGCAGAAGACGCCTTAGCAGCAGTCAAATTGAGGAATGCATTTTATCGAGATGGCCAGCGTAAACTGATGCTGGTTTTGTTGCTTTCTATTCTCGCCAATATTTTAATGGCAGCATTGCTTGCTTACATTCTGACTCACCCACCCACCCCAAAGTATTTTGCAACGAGTATTAATGGGCGTATTACACCACTGTTTGCGCTTGATGAACCTAATCAGTCAGACTCAGCTGTATTGCAGTGGACAAACCAAGCGGCTATCGCGGCATTTACTTATAACTTTGTAAACTATAGAACAGAATTGCAGGCCTCCTCGGGTTTCTTTACCTCCTCCGGTTGGACACAGTTTTTGAAAGCTTTAGAGGATTCTAATAACTTGGAGGCTGTGAAAGCGAAAAAATTAATTGTATCAGCTGTTGCGACCAGCGCGCCTATTATTTTACAGAAAGGTGTATTGAATGGTCGTTACTCATGGCGTATTCAAATGCCTATTTTGGTGACTTATCAAAGTGCGAGTGAATTTTCACAACAACGTAATATTGTCACTATTCTAGTGACTCGTATATCTACCTTAAATTCGCCTAGGGGAATTGGAATATCACAATTTGTGGTTGGACCCGCGTCAAGTGGAGCAGAGGCTCAATGAGAATAGTACAAAGAAAAATCGGGGGGATACTGCTGGCAGGTGCTTTACTGTCCCCACTTGCTTGGTGTGCGGAGAAGGAAGATTCTGCTCAGCAAGCGCTCGATCAGCTTCGCATGCTACAGCAACGACTAGGAACCAAAGAAGATAAAGAAGAGGGGACTTCGGCAGGAAGCTCTAATGCTAAGCGAGCCAAAAAGCCTCCTTCTCGAAAGGAGCGTGCTGCGACTCGCTCTAGTCGAGGTGGTACTTCAGGTGTGATGAATCCAGAAGATGAAACTTTGGTGAATGAGCTTGCTTTTGATGAAGTGAAGAAGCAAATGTTTCCCTTGACGCCAGAACAAACCGTGAAACTTAAGAAGTGGTATCATGAGGATGAATATGCCCAGGCAACTTCTCCTGAAACACCACCAAAACCAACAGCCACATCACAGTTTGTAAATTTGTCTCCAGGTTCTACCCCACCTGTAATTCGTTTATCTCAAGGTTTTGTTTCATCCCTTGTTTTTCTAGATTCTACGGGCGCACCATGGCCTATCGCAGCTTATGATTTAGGTGATCCGAACGCATTTAATATTCAGTGGGATAAAGTCAGTAATACGCTGATGATTCAAGCAAGTAAGCTGTATACATACGGGAATTTAGCTGTACGTCTGAGAGGTTTAAATACGCCTGTGATGCTGACACTAATTCCTGGACAAAAAGCAGTAGATTACCGTGTTGATTTGCGTGTGCAGGGGTACGGGCCCAATGCGAAGCAAATGCCAATGGCTGCGAGCTTACCTCCATCTGCAAGTGACGTGTTATTACACGTGTTGGATGGGGTACCTCCAACAGGGAGCACCCGGTTAACCGTGAGTGGTGGAGACGCTCAAGCTTGGCTTTTAAATAACCGTATGTTTGTTCGAACGAGTCTCACCATCTTATCGCCTGGATGGATTGGTAGCATGACGAGTGCCGATGGCACGCATGCCTATGAAATGCATAAATCGCCCGTGTTACTCGTTTCATGGCACGGAAAAGTGATGCAGCTTAAGGTAGAAGGGTTATAACACCATGGCCGGAAAAAAAGAGAATATCAAAGCACTTTTTTCAAATACTCGGACTCGAGTCATCATTTTGTTTACCGTTATTTTATTGGTGACGACGGTTGTCATTGGCTTTTTTAAACTCAGAACGAACCAAGAGGACCTTCGTGTTTCAACCAGTGTTAAAAAAGTACCAACAGGGATACACTCGATTCCAGGAAGCATGAATCAAACGGCGCAATATGCAACTTTGCAGAATAAGCAAAATGTTGACCAAGCTGAAACAGCAAAGAAAAGTGGTGCAAGTGCGATTCCAACCATTATTAAAACGCAAGCATTTGGTGAAGGTGTCGATTTAATTGGCCCGCAATATGGAGAAGGTGGCCCTGGTTTTACCACCTTGTCTCGCTCAAATCTAGCGGGGCCAGAAAAGAGCTTATGGTCCCAGCAACTGCAGAACGAGCACTGTAGTAGTGCCTCCATTAAAGCAGTGTCAGATAAAGGCGCAACCCTCTCGGACTTGCGTGAAGAATGTAATTGTTGCCAGCTTAGACAGTATGGTTATACACTACCGGATTTAGACCCAGTATGCTCTTGTCCTGAATTGAAAGCAGCGGGTTTTTCTGCGCGCGAGATGAAAGTTGCTGGTTATACCGTGAGCCAATTAAAGCGTTGTGGGTTTTCTGCATGTGAAACACGTAGTGCAGGTTTTGCTGCCGAAGATATGAAAGACGGTGGCTTTACCGATGGTGAACTTAAAGGGGCTGGTTTTTCTGAAGAGGCGATTGAAGCGGCTAAAGGTTTACCGTCTGGTGTTTCGCTTGATGACGTTCGTAGCACTGGTTGCGATCCTGAAAAGATTGCACGTTTGCGTGAGAAGGGCGTGACTGCCGCAGCGATTCAGCGTATTAGTGGTTGTAATGCTGCTCAGCTTAAAGCTTCAGGTTTCAGTCCGGATGCCTTGAGAAGAGCTGGCTTTAGTGCTGCGACACTGAAGGCCGCAGGCTTTAGCCCAGAAGAGTTGAAAAAAGCAGGATACGGTGCACGTGACTTAATGAATGCGGGCTTGAGTCCAGATGATTTAACCAAAGCAGGATTTTCCGCTGAGCAAATTGAGCGCGCGCAAAGCGCATTGCCTCCCGGCGTGACTATGTCTCAGCTTAGAAAGGCGGGCTGTTCAGTTGAGACCTTAAAACGTGAGCGAGCTGCAGGCGTGAGTGCTGGGAATGCTCGTCAAGCAGCTGGCTGTAGTTTAGCTGCCTTAAAAGCTGCAGGGTTTACCGAGACTGACTTAGCACATGCAGGGTTTAGTCCCTCAGATATAGCAAGTACTGCGCCTGAAGAGGGTGTCGTGCTGACAGAAGCTCAAACACAAAAAGTACGTGCAGCAGGATGTGACCCTGAAAAGCTTGCGGCTCTGAAAGCCAAAGGCATGACAGCTAAACAAGTTCATGACTTGAATGGTTGTAGTGCTGCACAGTTAAAAGCAGCAGGGTTTGGTGTGAAAGGGTTGGCCGATGCAGGCTTTAGCCCTGCAGAACTTTTAAGAGCAGGTTTTGACTCTGGTGCATTGAATAATGCAGGTCTGATTCCAGCAGGTGTGATTGCTGAAGGCCGTAAGAAGGGGTGTAGTGTTGAGGAGCTTAAAGCGGCAAGAAACTTAGGCGTTTCTGCGACCACCATTCGGGAAACACTAGGGTGCTCTGCGAAGGCAATGGCTGCGGCAGGCTACTCCGCACAGGAATTGAAAGATGCAGGTTCTAGTGCTGCAGACTTAAAGGCTGCGGGTTTTAGTGATCAAGCTCTGAAAGATGCGGGCTACTCAGGCCAGGAGCTGAAGGATGCCGGACTCTCAGACGACCAGCTAAAAACACTTGGATTGTCTGTCGAAGCGCCTAAGCAGGCAGAGTCGCCAGATACAGAGAAAAAGGGCACATCCAGCGTGGAAGAGTCTACAGGTCCAAGCTCTGTGACTCGTATCCCTCCTCTAGAGAGTACAAAGAAAGATGCTGCGGGGAAAGCAGCGAAGAGTGAGACTAAAGATCTACAAGAGCTGATTAATAGACAGCAACTACATGTGGCTGATCAAAAATATCAGGCAAAAATTAAACAACTGAGTGGACGCATGCTGTCAGCCGCTAATCAAGCCTTACAAGGCTGGAAAGCGGTACCTACACAAGTGTTTATTTTAGGCAGCGAAGACGATAAGTCAGAGCAAGAAGGTTTAACAGATACTTTGGCACGCTCAAGCAAAAGGTCTCAACGAGATGCTGCAGAAGCGGGTGAAGAAGCAGAAATGCAACCCAAATCAACCTTTATTAAAACAGGTGATATCTTGTTTGCTGTTCTAGATACAGCCGTTAATACGGATGAACCTGGACCTATTCTTGCAACGATTGTATCCGGAAAACTGAAAGGCTCGAAAATCATAGGAAGTTTCACGTTGCCATCAAATGCTGACAAAATGGTCATTACCTTTAATACGCTTTCGATGCTTGGTGCAGATCAAACCATCAGTATTAGTGCATATGCGATTGATCCAAATACAGCACGAACAGCGCTTGCAAGTCGTGTGAATCACCATTACCTGATGCGCTATGGCTCGCTCTTTGCCTCTACCTTCTTAGCCGGGTTCAGTAGTGCGATTCAGTCAGCAGATACAACGATTACCATTGGTGGTACGGGAGGTACGACAGATACAACCGTACAGAATGGTATTAATCGTTCTTTATTGGAGAATGCATTAATTGGTTTAGGTGAGGTTGGTAAGGCATGGTCTGAAACAGCGCAAGAGTTGATGAATCGACCAACAACCGTAGAACTATTTTCCGGTACGGGAATGGGTATCTTGTTCACGCAAGATGTCCAGATAGCATGATAACTTGATGAATAGGTGATCTAATGGCAGATGGTGATCAAAATAATAACGATGAATATCACTTTGCTGATCTTGATGTTTTAGGCACGGAGCAAGAGACTGTTTCACTGCCAGAAGATGAGTCGCTTGAAGGAGAGACAACTGAAGGCGTTGCTTCGCCTCCAGGACGAGGTCGGTTTAGTCAGCTAGACCCGAATGTTGTGAAAATGATCCAAAAAGGGTTGATTGCAATCGGTGCTTTTCTGTTTGTGTTGGTGGTCTATAAAGTTATAAGCTCTTTCTTTTCTTCTGATAAACCAAAGCAAGAGATAAAAATGGCAGCAAGTATAGAACCGACTCCTAAAAGTGCAAAAATGCCACTGCCAGTACGGACGACGAGTACAACAGAAAATACGCAGACAACGCCTGTGAGTACATTAACTTCTACAAGTACGAGTAGTCGTGATGTGACCAAGCTTAAGGAAGAACAGGTACGGATTGAAAATGAGTTATCGTCGATTCGTACGCAAATGAATACCATCACTCAAAATATGAGTGATATGGCGACTAAAATGAATGATGTGAAGCAAACGATGCTTGTACTCAGTGAGCGGCTGGAGCAACAGTCTAACCAGATGGGGCGACTTCAAGCGATGAGCCGATCGAGACGCACTGCGTCATCAACGCCTCCTGCACGTCGAGCACCTGTTGCGCCTAAGCCAACCTATTCGATTCAGGCCATTATCCCAGGTCGGGCATGGTTGATGTCGAGTCAAGGGAAGCCTCTGACCGTCAGTAAAGGGTCTGTGGTCCCAGGTTATGGTACTGTACGATTAATTAATGCAGAAGTTGGGCGAGTATTTACAAGCTCTGGCCGGGTGATTCGATTTAGCCAGGCTGATAGTTAAAGGACAAATACGCGATGGCTGATGAAACTGCAAGTACAACAGTTCTGGTTAACCTAGCAAATTCTCTGCTGCCGGTTCAGAACTTAATTACAGGGGCTGCCTATGTGATTGGAATAGCATTTGCCCTTAAGGCTATTTATAGCTTAAAAGTGTACGGAGAGGCACGGACCATGCAGGCCTCCTCGTCTAGTATTAAAGAGCCTATTTTTTATTTGGCGATTGCGGGCCTGCTCATCTATTTTCCGACCGGGCTTGATATTGTCATGAATACCACTTTTGGGTACTCAAATGTTTTAGCCTATGGCGATAGTGATGTACTAACGTCAGCCTTTGGAGGGGATAGCGAAGTTGGCAATGCGTTAGTTATTGTTTTCCAAACGATTGGCTTGTACGCGTTTGTAAGAGGGTGGGTGCTTATCGCACGAGCATCCGGGCAAGGACAGCAACCTGGTGGTACTGGGAAGGGGCTTATGCATGTATTCGGAGGGATATTAGCTGTGAATATTGTGGGAACAGTAGAAATGATTAATAATACTCTTTTCGGTGTATGATAGTACGAGTGTTTAAAAAAAATTAATGACTGACAGGGGAATGACGGTGAAAAAATTAAAAAACTTAAATAGTAAGCGTGGATTAACCAAGCTTGTTTCGGTCGGGCTATTTATGTTTGCAGGTGTGGCTTCTGCGAGCGATTTAACCCTGGGTGGTATGGCATCATCTATCACAAGCTCGTTTGAAAGCCTAACCAAGTTAATTACAGCTGCTTCTTATTTAGCAGGCTTAGGTTTTTCGATTGGGGCAATTATGAAGTTCAAGCAACATAAAGATAATCCAACCCAAATTCCAATTGGTACACCTATTGCGCTTGTCTTTATTGCTGCGGCACTGTTATTCCTACCATCTATCTTAGATGTTGCTGGTGCAACGATGTTTGGTGGTGAAGGACAGGTAGCAGGGCCTACAGGGCAAGTTTATAGCACAAGCTAACTTGGTGAATTGAGATATGGGGAATCCAGCTGAACCTGCTCTCATTCGGTTAACGGCGTCTGCGGGTGCCTGGCGGTTGTATTCTGCCAGGCAGGCAGACCCGAGATTTAAGACGTTTGAGCAGAAAGTGTTTCAGCGGGACCAATTCACCTGTCGTTTTTGTGGTTTTCAGGCACGCGCTTTTCAGGAAGTTATTAATGTCGATGGTGACTATACCCATAATAAGCTTGAAAACTTGGTGACCTCATGTTGCTTTTGTGCGCAATGCTTTTTTATTGAGTCGGTGGGAGTCGGAGGCTACGGAGGTGGCTCTTTGATTTATCTCCCAGAGCTTTCACAAGCAGAGCTGAATAGTTTGTGTCACGTTTTGTTTTGTGCAATTACCAATGACACGGGCTATAAAAGCACTGCGCAGAGTATTTACCGAAGCTTGAAGTTTAGGACACAGCCGGTTGAAGAAAAGTTTGGAGAAGGCACGAGTGACCCAGCCATTTTTGGACGCTTGTTGATTGACTCGGGCCATGCGAACGGAGAAAAATCAGAACTTGTTTTTCGGGATGTGCGGCTTTTACCTTCTCGGGCCAAATTTCGAAAGCAAATTGAAAGTTGGGCAGCTGGAGCTTTAGAAGAAGTCGCTGGGAAGAAGAGGGAAACCTGATCCAACGTTAATTTGGAGACTGAGGGATGAGCAAATGGGCCGAATCATTTTTTGAAGGGATAGACACCTTTTTTGCTTGGCTAAGTACGTCCTTAAAGCAAACAACAGAATCTTATTGTGAGCTAGAAACTGCTGACTCAGAAACTGTTTTAGTGAATCACGATGGCTCGTTACTGTCTGTGCTCGAAATTGACGGTGTGACGGCCTTACTTGGTAATGATGAGTTCAAAGTATTAATCGAGGGCCTAACCAATTCCTTTCGCTCTCCTATGAGCCGTGCAGGACACGCCCTGCAAGTCTATTTCGATCACGATAAGCAAAACATCCGAAAAATGATTCAAGATATTTATTCGCCAGCAGAAGCGACAGCCAAGCGAATAGGGCTTGATTTAGATGATTTGTTTGAAGAGCGCGGGGGCTTTTTAGGGAGATATTGTGCGGGGGAGAAAGTTTATTTTGTGTTGATGACCAGGCCATTTAGTTTGCCTCAAGATCAACTCAATGTTGCCAATAAAGCAAAGCTTAAAATGCTGAAAGAGAAAAAAGCGCCAGCTTTTAAGTATACCCAAACTATTTATGCCGCGGTGCCCGAACTTCGGGATACTCACGATGCTTATGTACGCTCAATTAAGAGTGATTTGGAAACTTTGAATTTGGTGTCTGAGTTACTTGATGTGCATACAGCGGTGCGCGCGATTCGCATGACTGCTGATCCAGATTTTACTGCAGATGACTGGCGCCCTACTTTGCCAGGCGATGAAATTCCCGTGCGTGAAATGAATTCTTTTGAAGGTGATGCATCCGATTTATTATGGCCATCTCTTGCCAAGCAAGTGATTCCGCGCGATGCCGAAATTGTGGATAGGCGGACGGTTTTGATTGGAGACCGTTTGTACTCCAGTGTTTTCATCGATTTGTTTCCCAAAGATATTCGCCCATTTGTGACCTTGTTCTCACGGATTCTGCCAACTCATATTCCGTGGCGTATTTCATTTTTAATTGAGAGTGAAGGGTTAACGACCATTAAGCTGAAAGGCTTGCTTGCAGCTATTTTAAGTTTTTCGTCAGCGCAGAACCGCCTGATTAGTGATGCAGTGAACTTACTGAAGTATTTACAAATCAATACTGATGAAGCAATTGCTAGATTACGTGTTGTAGCGAGCACTTGGGCGCCAGAAGGGCAACTGCCACTGTTACGCCGTCGTAGTTCTGAACTTGCAAAAGCCATTCAAGGTTGGGGTTCAACCGATGTTTCTGAGATTTGTGGCGATCCATTTGCGGGCTTTGCTGCTAATATGCTGGCGACAACAACAGCAAGCCCCGCTGTGGCAGCTGTTGCGCCGCTTTCGGATGTGATAACTATGTTGCCGGTCACAAGACCTGCTTCTCCCTGGAAGCAAGGCGCATTATTACTCCGTTCACCCGATGGTAAACTTTGGCCATTTCAGCCTGGTTCAAACCAACAAACCACTTGGATTGACTTAGTCTATGCGCGTCCGGGGTCGGGTAAGTCGGTTTTGTCGAATGCTCAGAACTTAGCGCTTTGTATGTCGGGTGGGATTATGCGACTGCCTCGGATTGCTATTATTGATATTGGGCCATCTAGTAGCGGTCTGATTTCGCTGCTTCGAGAAGCGCTGCCTGCGAACCAGCGCCATCAGGTAGCGTACCATCGCTTGCGCATGTTACCAGAGTACTCGATTAATCCGTTTGATACTCAGCTAGGCTCACGTTATCCAACACCTTCGGAGCGTGCATTTTTGGTTAACTTTTTAACGCTTCTGACTACACCACTGGGTACAGAAAAACCTTATGACGGGATGCCTGACTTGGCTGGGATGGTTGTCGATGAACTCTATAAAGGGCTTGCCGATGAATACAATCCAGCGCCGTATGCGCCAGGGGTTGAAGAGCTAATTGATGGTATCTTGGAAGAGATTGGTTTTGTACGAGACTCAAAATCCACCTGGTGGGAAGTGACCGATGCCTTATTCTCAGCAGGCTTTATCCATGAAGCGCATTTAGCCCAGCGTTACGCAATGCCTCTTTTGGCAGATGCAGCATCGATTTGTCGTACGCCATCGATTGAAGACTTGTATGAGAAAGTAACGGCACCCACAGGGGAGTCGTTGATTGCGGCTTTCTCTCGCATGGTTTCAAGTGCTGTGCGTGAGTATCCTATTTTGTCTCGAGTCACAGCGTTTGATATTGGTGACGCACGGGTCGTATCTCTCGATTTAGATGAAGTGGCTAAAAGTGGTGGAGAAGCTGCAGATAGACGAACCTCAGTTATGTATATGCTGGCGCGTTATGTGCTGGCCCGTCATTATTATCTGACAGAAGAAGCAATTAATAACGTGCTTGAGCAATATCACCCGTATCACTTAGAGCGTATTCGTGAAATCCGAGAAGATCCTAAGCGAATTGTGTACGATGAATTTCACCGTACAGCGCGCTCTTCAGCAGTGCGAGAACAGGTGATTATCGATATGCGGGAAGGACGAAAGTGGAATGTACAAATTTCTTTGCTTTCGCAATCGCTCGATGACTTTGACTCGGTGATGGTGGAATTCGCGACCTCTGTCTTTATTATGGATGCAGGACCTGCACAAACCATTGATAAAACTTGTAAAGTTTTTGGTTTATCGGAAACAGCGAAAGTAGCACTGAGAACACGTGTTCATGGTCCAAGAGAGGGTGGAGGGACTTTCTTAGCACAGTTTGCGACTAAAAATGGGGTGAGTGTACAGCTACTTACTTTAACGCTTGGTCCGATTGAGCTTTGGGCCTTTAGCACCACAGCTGAAGATGCTGCCGTCAGAAATCAGCTGTATCGGCATTTAGGGCCTGCTGAAGCACGTCGTTTTTTAGCTTTACTGTTCCCCAACGGCTCAATTACCAAAGAGCTTTCAGAGCGCTTAAATGAGCTTAAAGAGGAAGGTGGCTTGATTGAGGAAGAGAACAAAGTCAGTGCGATGGATGACTTGGTCAATGATATTTTAGCAACGTATGCACGCGATCCAAATAGCAAACATTTAGAGCGCGCCGAGCATTAGAAAGTAGCCACAGGACCACCTTTAGGGGTTTCGCGCGCAAGTAGGTCTTGTGCTTCTCGCCCTTTGTTGAGTATTTCACTCAACCGCCGTTGACCCTCTGGAGTATTTAGTGGTGGTTCAGCCGCTTTTTTTTGCTTTGCAGCGTTCCCCGCATGCACTTCAGCTGTGCCACTTAGGTCTACTTCAGGTATTTGCTGGCCTGGGTGTTGTATATCTTCTAGTTTTTCAGTGAATAAGTCTTTACGAGAAATGGTGGTACCATTAATTTGAATGGTAATTTCGTTGTCTTCGGCTTTGTCACTATATTTGTAGCCAACCTCACGCGCTGCTTCAAATGCTTCACGAGCAAGCTGCCTTGCGATAGCATCATTGCTGTGAGCAATATTGGTGACAATGGTTTCCGCACCTGTACCACGCACCAGTGCTGCCTGAAACAGTAAATCTGCTTTGGAGTTGTGTTTTGGGTCGCTATAGTAGCCACGTCCCCACCATGCCGAAGGAAATGTAATAGAAAAGGTGAGTTGGCCATCCGCATCTTGACTGGGTAGGATGGGGAGTCCTGAAGGACCGTATAAGCCCAATTTGGAGAGTGTAGTAGCATCTTTCTTTTGAATCGCTTCGTGTAGCTTTTTAACCCGCTCTTGTTCCTCCGCGGTCATGACGACGGTATAGCCTGGATCACTACTTGTTGCTGAAAGTCTTCTCGCACATTCTGCTGCAGCTAACCAGCCAATGAGTTCGCGCTCGCGTTGCGCTGCTTTATCAAACGCCGTGATGGTTTTATTAAAGTCTTCTTCGAGTTGTTTCTTGGCTTCAGCTTGCGCATCCAGAAGGTCTTGTTTCAGTGCTTCAACGTCAATCTCAGGGTGACTTGGCTTGTCTTCTGGTTTTTTTTTGTCTTCGGGGGAGCCTTCTTCTGCATCGAAGAATTCATCTTCATCTTCGTCGTCAAATCCTGGAGCTAGTCCTGAGCCCATTTTTTTGGCTGCGGACCCGAGGCGCGACCAGGTGGAGGGCTCATTTTTTTTAGCTTTTTCTTCTTCTGCTATTTCAAGCTGGGCTATCTCTACTAATTTCGCTATCCAGTTTTTACGGGTGTGGTCTTTTGGGAGTTCATTTAGACGAGTTTTAATTTTTTCTTTTTGTAGATTAAATTTCTCTTCAACTGCCAGTTTCATTTGCTGGTTAACGAGCTTGTCTAGTTCTGGCTCAGGCATTGATTTGTTTTTTGCTCTTAGCTCAGTTTTTAACGGACCTTTATAAGGAGAAAAGGTTTGCTCCAGTAGATTTAACGTTTTATTTTTCTCCTCCTCAATTCTATTCTTTTTTTGCTCAATTTGGATTGGATCGGTTTCGGCGCTGAGTTCTTCTTCTATTATAATTATATTATGTAGATTACGAAGGATGTTAACAAAGCGCAGCTCTCCTGCTGCGTCAGTTGGCTTGGGAAGGGTGAGAAAATTTCGAATAGCTTGTGGGTGTTTAGATGTTTTCACTTTAGGGGGAGTCGAAGTGCTTGTAGTCTCTGGTGGTTCAGAGGTTTCTTTACTATCGATTCTACTTTTTAAATCTTCCAGTAGGCCCTCTAAGTTAAAGTTTCCGAGGTCTTCAAGTAACTTGGCTTTTTCCCCATGAGCTTGATCTTGAATTTGACTGGGGTGTACAGAGGTTGGTGCACGGCCAGGGATTGTATCATCAAAAGCAAGTGCGCTTTTTCGGACAGGGTCTTGCATCGTTTTGAGTTGCTCTTTGAGTTCTTTCCTATCTTCTGCTGTGAGAGCGTCCTTATATTTCTCATCATTGAGAATCTTATCGAATGCTTCGTCTTGCTTTGTAAAATAAGTTTCAAGGGCCGAATGAAAGACATCGCTTTCTGTAATGCCTAGGCCATGATAATAGCCTTTTAAGAGTTCTTCTCGCACGTGAGGCGAGAGCTGCTTCATGGCGTTTTCGTTATAAACGTAAGTCCCTGGTTTTCGTGTCCAATTGAGAGTGGTGAACGGATTTGTGAACCAAGACCATCTTTTTGTCGGATCTGCCATAACCAGAAATCTCGCTATTTAGTGGATTGTCTGTTTAAAAGTATAACACATTTTACCATGAAGCGACGGCAGAGTCACCAAAAAGGCTCATGGCTTTATTTTTGACCTCATCTGAATGCATAGCCTTGACAAATAACTCGAGTTTTTCTCGTTTAGGTGTATTAATTTCAATGACAATTAAGTTGGCATAGGGTGAGTTTTTGTCCTCCACAACTAGCGCGTCATGCATGGGGTTTAAACCTGCAGGGACTGCAAAAGTAGTGTTAATCACAGCTGCATCGACATCCGGTAAAATGCGAGGCAGCTGAGCTGCATCCAAAGTTTTAAAGCGAAGGTGCTTGGGGTTTTGTTCAATATCCTGAACACTTGGAGTTTTGTTTTCACTTTTTTTGAGCGTAATGAGGTTTGCTTGTTGTAAGAGTCTTAAGGCACGTGCCTCATTGCTGGGGTCGTTAGGAATGGCAATTTGTGCGCGCTCAGGGAGTTCTTTGATATCTTTTACTTTTTTAGAATATAAGCCTGCTGGAAATAAAAAGGTTCGGCCAATCGGTTCCAGCGTGTAACCATGTGCTTTTTGAGCAGATTCCAAATAAGGCAGGTGCTGATAGACATTAGCATCTAAACTGCCATCCTGTAGTGCTTCATTCGGCAAGTTATAGTCACTGAACTCAACAATACGGATGTTTAGGCCGTATTGGTCTTCAGCGACGGTTTTAGCCACTTTTACCAAGTCAGTTTCAGGGCCTGCAATGGTGCCGATGGTTAAAGTATCTGGTGAGTCATGGTTTTGGCAGCCGAACAGGCAAAACAGTAAGGGAATAAGGCGAAAAATACGCATGCTAAGTTCCTCTTGATAAGTGTGCGCTCAGTTTATCACCTAAGATCTGAAATAGCTGAACGATAACCACTAAAATTAAAACGGTTGCAATCATAACACTTGGGTTAAAGCGTTGATAGCCATAGCGAATGGCTAAATCGCCGAGTCCGCCACCACCAACCGTGCCTGCCATTGCTGAGTAGTTGACCAAAGTTGTGGCTGTGACCGTGAGTGCTTGAATGAGTGCAGGTCGTGCTTCTGGTAAAAGCACATGCCGAATGATTTGGCGTGTGGTCGCACCCATAGCATGGGTTGCTTCAAATAGTCCTTTGGGGAGGGTTTGGTAAGCATTATCGACTAAGCGGGCAAAGAAGGGTGCTGCCCCCAAAGTAAGCGGGACAATCGCTGCATGTAGGCCAATAGAGGTGCCCACCACAAGACGTGTGAATGGGATGAGTGCAACCAATAAAATAATAAATGGAATGGAGCGGGTAAAGTTAATGAAGCCACCAATGGTGCGATACCAAAACGCATTTGGTTTGACTTCGCGGCTGACAAACAAACAAGTACCCAAGGGCAGCCCAAGCAAAGCGGCAAAAACAGTGCTCAAAAAAACCATGTAAAGTGTTTCAGCTGTCGCAATAAAAATATCATGAAGCATGACTGGTGACATATCCAAGGGTCTCCACAATTAACTGAAATGACTCGCAATGCTTCAGAAAGCGCTCGAGTGCTGTTTGATTGGCGTCTAATTCAATGACGACAACACCACAAGGTACACCATCAATGCGATCAATATTAGCCAGCAAAATATTGATGTTCAGCCCAAGTTCTCGGCTAATTTGGCTGAGGACCGGACCATTGGTTGCCTTGCCTTGAAAGAAAACACGCAGCAACGGCCGCTCATTGGGCGCTTGGGTGAGCGTTTTTAAGAGGCACGGTGGAAGCTCTGGACTAAGTTGTGCGCATAGACGTTGTTTCGCCGGTGTACTTGGTTTTAAGAACAAAGTATTGAGCGCCACGATTTCAGTAATGGCGCCTGCGTCCATGAGTGCAACTCGGTGAGCAAGTTGTTTGACCACATCCATTTCATGCGTAATGAGAATAATCGTAATGCCATATTCATGATTGATTTTTTTTAAAAGTGTCAAAATAGCGGTGGTGGTCTCTGGGTCGAGTGCAGACGTTGCTTCATCACATAAAAGAATACTGGGTTTGCTGGAAAGCGCTCTTGCAATGGCAACTCGTTGTTTCTGACCACCGCTTAAGGCGGCAGGATACATATTTTTCTTATGGCTGAGCTTAACCAATTCTAAGAGCTCATGAACACGCGCTTCAATGAGCTCACTCGAGGCACCCTGGATGCGTAGGGGGAGCGCGATATTTTCATAGACCGTTTTGGCTTGCAGTAAATTGAAGTGCTGAAAAATCATGCCAATATGGTGACGCGCTTCTCGCAAGGCCTCAGAAGAGAGAGCCATCATGTCGTAATCATCGACTGTGACGGTGCCGCTATCGGGGCGCTCAAGTAAGTTGACACAGCGCAGCAGTGTTGACTTTCCAGCGCCACTTCGACCAATGATGCCAAAAATTTCTCCTGCTTCAATGGATAAGTTGATATCACGCAGCGCGTGATGGTCTTGGTAGTGCTTGTTGAGGCCGGTTAGTTTGATCACGTCTGTATCACTCAAAGCGTTTGGGTTGGTCGTTGCTTGACAATGACGAAGTATACCCAAATTTACGACTTTTCGGTAGCGCTTGCCATGAGCTCTGGCCGATTTTTAAAATACTCCAGTGACTCGGGGTTGGCGAGGGAACCCAAGTTTTTCACAGGCTCTCCTTGTACAGTTTGGCGCGCAGCGACTTCGACAATTTTGCCATTGATGGTTCTTGGGATGTCGGGGACTTCTAAAATTTTGGCAGGTACATGACGAGGTGAGGCTTCGCTTCGGATGGCTTGGCGAATTTTATCACGCAGTGCTTTATCTAATAGAGCTCCTTTTTGTAGCTGGACAAACAAAACCACTCGAACATCTCCCTCCCATGGTTGTCCAATGACGATACTGTCGAGAACTTCAGGGATGTTTTCAAGTGGACGGTACACTTCTGCGGTGCCAATGCGAACGCCACCCGGGTTTAGGACGGCATCTGAGCGCCCATAAATAATCAGTCCACCGTGTTCGGTACGCTCAGCCATATCACCGTGTGCCCAAACGCCTGGGAAGCGGTCAAAGTAAGCACTTTTGTATTTACTGCCATCAGGGTCGTTCCAGAATGCAAGAGGCATGGATGGGAAAGGATTGGTACACACCAACTCTCCCGTTTGACCCAGTACGGCGTGCCCTTCATCATTAAACACTTGAACATCTAGCCCTAGGCCTAAACACTGCAATTCTCCGCGATAAACCGGACTAATTGGGTTACCTAGTGCAAAGCATGAAACGATATCCGTGCCGCCTGAAATTGAGCTGAGCTGAATGTTAGGGTTGATATCGTCTCGAACAAAGTCATACTGCTCTGGAAGTAGGGGGGAGCCGGTGGAGAGAATGGCGCGTAGGGCTGGAAAATCTAGGTGCTCGTTGGGTTTAAAGTCCCTTTTCTCGATAGCGGCTAAAAAGCGCGCGCCTGTGCCAAACACGCTGACTGACTCTTCATGAAGTAACTTAAAGATTCGGTCAATTTTAGGATACATGGGGGAGCCGTCATAGAGCACGAGTGTTGAGCCAATGGCAAGGGCAGATACCATCCAGTTCCACATCATCCACCCGCAGGTGGTATGGAAAAATAGCGTGTCATCTTGATTTAAGTCGGTATGTAATCCAAGCTCCTTCAAGTGTTGTAGTAACGTGCCTCCAGTGCGATGTGCAATACATTTTGGTGTACCTGTAGTCCCTGAGGAAAATAAAATATACCAAGGATGATTGAACTCTTGTGGCACAGTTTGTAGTGGGACATTGAGCTGCAGAAAATCATCCCAGTTGCATGCTTTTTCAGAGATTTCAGCGTTTAAGGTCGTATCGCCTAGGTTTTTACAAATCACCAGTTGTTCTATGGATGGAATAGCTGAGAGCAATGCTTCGGTTTTTTCTTCAAGCTCATAGCGTTTGCCATGATAGGTATATCCGTCACAGACAAATAAGAATTTGGGGGTGATTTGTGAAAATCTATCGACAGAAGCGGCCACGCCAAAGTCAGGTGAGCAAGCAGACCAAATAGCCCCTATCGACGCTGTAGCAAGCATGGCAATGATGGCATATGTACCATTGGGTAACATGCCAGCAATACGATCACCTGCCTGAACGCCGTGCGCTTTAAGACCGGCAGCGCACTGTGCAACTTGTTCTTTCAAGGCATGGTAACTTAAAACCTGACGCTTGCCAGTTTCATCGATGCTGATGAGTGCAGGATGCTCGTCGTCTCTTCTTAGGAGATAATCGACCACATTGAGGGTTGCGCCCTCAAACCACACGGCCTCCATCATGTGAGATGCTTGCTGTAAAATTGTCTTTGGTGGTGTGTTGAATTGAACGTCAAAAAAGTCAGCAGTTGCTTGCCAAAATAAGTCAGGATGTTGGATCGACCAGGCGTGAAGGGCCGCGTAATCTTGGAGCTCTATTGTGTATTGTTGTTCAAGGGTGCACATGAAACGGGTCATGGCGGTGTTTTCGATATTTTTTGGCATCCAAACCGGGTTATTCATGAGCATCTACCTTTGCTGCATTGGAGGGAGTATGTGATAATTAAGACCCTGGCTATTTTATACGGATGAACTAATGGAAGACAATAAGCAAAAAGCCCTCAATGCGGCTTTATCTCAGATTGAACGTCAGTTTGGAAAAGGCTCTGTGATGCGAATGGGAGACGGAACAGCCGTTCGCGATATTGAAGCCATTTCAACCGGCTCACTTGGCCTTGATATTGCACTAGGTATTGGTGGGTTGCCTAAGGGGCGAATCGTTGAGATTTATGGACCTGAATCCTCAGGTAAAACAACCCTTACCTTGCAAGTGATTGCAGAGTGCCAAAAAAATGGGGGCACAGCAGCTTTTGTGGATGCCGAGCATGCACTAGATCCTAGTTATGCTAAAAAGTTGGGCGTCGATGTTGATGAATTACTCATTTCACAACCAGATACCGGTGAGCAAGCGCTCGAAATTACCGATATGTTGGTGCGTTCTGCAGCTGTTGATGTCGTCGTAGTTGACTCTGTGGCAGCTCTAACGCCAAAGGCCGAAATTGAAGGGGACATGGGCGATACGCATGTTGGTTTACAAGCACGTCTTATGTCACAAGCACTGCGAAAGCTTACTGCAAACATCAAGCGCTCAAATACCCTGGTGATTTTCATTAACCAAATTCGAATGAAAATTGGGGTGATGTTTGGTAACCCTGAAACCACAACGGGTGGTAATGCTCTGAAGTTTTACGCTTCAGTACGTTTAGATATTCGTCGAACAGGGGCGCTTAAAAAAGGCGATGATATCCTGGGTAGCGAGACACGTGTAAAAGTGGTTAAAAACAAAGTGGCACCACCGTTCAAAATTGCAGAGTTTGAAATTTTGTACAATGAAGGGATTTCACGCGAAGGCGAAGTGATTAATTTGGCCGTGAAGCTCGGCTTGCTTGAGAAAGCAGGGGCATGGTACAGCCATAACCAAGTTAAAATTGGCCAGGGTAAAGATAATGTTCGTCAGTACCTCAAGGAAAATCCAGCGGTGATGGCGGAGCTTGATGCTAAAATTCGCGAAGCGCTTTTAGCCAACGCATCCGCAGAGGTTGAATTTGAAGAAGAGCCAATGGATGTCTGATGCATTTGAAGCGGCGGTGCGCCTGCTTGCCAGGCGCGAGCACAGCGCACACGAGCTTCAAAATAAGCTAAAACAACGGGGCTTTTTACAAGAGGCCATTGATGAAGCACTCGCAAAGTGTCTTCAGTTGGACTTACAAAGTGATGCACGATTTGCTGAAATGCTTTGTCGGGCCCGTGTGAACCGTGGTTATGGCCCGGTGGTGATTCGGCAATTATTACGGCAGGCAGAAGTGTCATCTGAATTGATTGACCAGGCACTTGAGGAGCTGGAGGTCAATTGGCTGGATGAGGCCAACCGAGTTTGGCAGAAAAAATTTCGAGCTGTTGAGGATGTATCGCCGAATGCGAGACAGAAACAACGGCAGTTTTTAAATTATCGGGGGTTTCCCGAGGCAACGATTAGGGCGTTTTTTGAAACACTCGTAGTTGATGATTAGAGAATGTGATTGGGTGCTTTGATGAAAGTAATGAGCAGTGCCGCAATAAGGCAGGCGTTTTTAGATTTTTTTCAAAATCATGGGCATGAGACTGTGCCATCGAGTTCGTTAGTTCCTCTGAACGATCCGACGCTTTTGTTTGTCAATGCGGGCATGGTTCAATTTAAGGAAACTTTCTTAGGACTTGAGAAGCGTCCCTATCAGCGTGCGGTGAGTGTTCAGCGCTGTGTGCGTGCAGGTGGAAAACACAATGATCTCGATCAAGTGGGTTATACTGCTCGCCATCATACCTTGTTTGAAATGCTTGGAAACTTCAGTTTTGGTGATTACTTCAAACGAGAAGCCATTCAATATGCTTGGCAATTTTTGACTCAAGTGCTGGGTTTGCCGGAAGAAAAGCTCTGGGTCACCGTTTACAAAGATGATGATGAAGCAGCCAGCATTTGGTTGGATGAAATGGGAGTTTCCTCTGAGCGTTTTTCACGCTGTGGTGATGAAGATAACTTTTGGTCGATGGGTGATACCGGACCTTGTGGCCCATGTACCGAAATTTTTTATGACCACGGCCCATCAATAGCAGGTGGCCCACCAGGTACGCCTGAAGCGGATGGCGATCGCTATGTTGAAATCTGGAACTTAGTGTTTATGCAGTACAACCGAGATGCGGAAGGCACATTACATCCGCTCGAAAACCCATCCATCGATACTGGCATGGGACTTGAGCGAATTGCAGCCATCATGCAGGGTGTGCACAGCAATTACGATACCGATATTTTTATTACACTTAAAAAAGCAGTTCAGGCACTCAGCGACTCAGCCAAAAATATTCCATTGAATCATACCTCGCTTAATGTAATTGCTGATCATATTCGTGCGATTTCATTTTTGATTATTGACGGTGTGCTGCCCAGTAATGAAGGCCGAGGTTATGTGCTGCGTCGTATTATTCGCCGTGCAGTTCGGCATGGGCATCGTTTAAAATTGCCGATGCCTTTTCTAACACATTTAGTCGATGCTCTGGCTGATTTAATGGGTGAGGCGTACCCGATGTTGCGTAGTAAATCGGCTGCAATACAAGCGATTTTATTGCAAGAAGAAGAGCAATTTGCTGAAACCCTTGAAAATGGTTTAGGGCTACTGAAAAATGCTGTGAGCGGACTCAGCGAGAAAGTCTTGCCTGGCCATGTCGCCTTCAAACTGTATGATACCTATGGTTTCCCACTAGATTTAACTGAAGATATTTTGCGAGAGCAAGAACTGTCTGTTGATGTCGCCGGGTTCGATGCCTGTATGGAGAAGCAGCGTGCGTTATCACAAGCTTCTCAAGCCTTTCGAGTGGATTACACGGGCATGCAACCGTTTACCGAAACCTCATCTTTTGAAGGCTACACAACGCATGCACTAGAAGCGAAAATTCTTGCACTGCGCACAGAAGGATATCCTGTTGATGAGCTAAAACCGGGTACTCGGGCGGCTGTTGTGTTGGATGCAACACCTTTTTATGCCGAAAGTGGTGGTCAGGTTGGGGATAGTGGGGACATTCGAACACTGTCAGGAGACGCCGTATTTAAGGTGGATGACACCCAACGGGTAGGCGATGCGATTGTACATGAAGGTGAGCTTCTCAAGGGGAGCTTAAAGCCGAACATGCAAGTGCTTGCACAAATTGATGAAGCAGCTCGTGAATCGTTACGACTGAATCACACAGCAACACATCTTTTACACGCCGCTTTAAAAGAGGCACTTGGTTCTCAAGTTGAGCAAAAAGGCTCTCTCGTGGATGTGACTCGTGCACGCTTTGATTTTGCTTTTGAGAAAGGCTTAACCGTTGATGAGCTTTTGCAGATAGAAGACCGAGTGAATCAGGCGATTCGCGCCAATGATTTGGTGCAAACGGCAGTGATGTCGATGGAAGACGCTGTGAAGGATGGGGCGGTTGCCTTGTTTGGTGAAAAATATGGTGAGAGCGTTCGTGTGCTGACCATGGGAGACTTTTCAAAAGAGCTTTGTGGTGGTACGCATGCACGCCAAACAGGTGATATTGGCCTGTTTAAAATTACTGCTGAATATGGTGTTGCGCGAGGCGTTCGTCGAATTGAATTTGTAACAGCGCAAGCAGCCCTCGACTGGATGCGTGAACAAATTGCGCGTTTGAATAGTATGGCGACCCTCTTAAAGGCTTCTAATGCTGAAGCGCCTGAAAAATTGGCCCAATTGATTAGTGAGTCGAAGCAGCAAGCACGTACATTGGATGAGTTGAAGCAGCGTCTGCAAGCTGATTCAAGCCGTGAAATGCTTTCAGAGTTTCAAGAGATAGGGAATGCCAAAGTTTTAATGAAGCGAATTGATGACATGGCACCCAAAGCACTACGTGGCTTGCTGGACGAACTTAAATCTCGTGTTGAGAAAGCAGTGATTGTACTCGTTGGTGTGCAAGGCGCTAAAATGCATGTGCTCGCGAGTGTTAGCCCTGCATTGCTGCAGTCCGGTACACCTAAGGCGAGTGTGTTTGTGCAAGTGTTATGTGGTCGCGGTGGTGGCCGTGATGACATGGCGCAAGGGGGCGGTGCATTGCCCGAAGACTTGCCTGCCAAAATGGAAGAAGTGATTCAGCTCCTAAAATAGAGGAGCTGCCAATTGCTGTGCTTGCTCAGTTTGTAGGTTAGTGTTGCATGTGTTTGCTTTGAATAATCCCAAACCCACTAGCAAGGGTGCTGCACCGGTTAGTCCAAGCGGATTTGAGGTGGCGAGCCCAAGCAATAAGATGCCAATTCCCGCTGCAATCAACAGAATAGGGCCTAACATAGCAAGATATAGTGATGCAGAAGTTTGGTTTGCAGAAGTGTGGCTTGGGGAGGCAGAAGAAGCTGTATTGTGACAGGGTTGCTTTGTCTGCTTCATTTGACGTAGCCATGGCGCGATATCTTTATACTGTGCCTCCTGAGGTGTTTGTTTAATTCTTTTCGCTATGCGCTGCATATAGCGACTGTTGGGATATTTAACACTTGTAGTTTGTGATAAGAATTTGAGGTTCTTCAAATCATCTTTTGCTTGTAATGCTTGACTCAGTGTAGAAACACTTGCTCTATCCAGTCTTCCGAGGTGTGCTGAGAAAAAGTGTATATCTTTTGCAGGATAGCCATTACTTGCAGCAGAGTGCTCTGTCCCCACTAAGTTAATGGGAATATTGAGTGTGCTTAGGTCAATCCCAGTTTCCTCCTCTAGTTCCCGTACCGCGGCAAGACGATAAGCCGCTTGTTCGTGCATTTGAGGTGTTTTATCTGCCTTATCTACTTGTCCACCGGGAAAGATAAATTTTTGACTTCTTGTCGTGTCTTTGGGTTGTCCTAGCAGGAAGAAGAACTCGAGGGTTTCTGCATCTTGATAAGAGAGGGCGAGAGATGCGTTTTGGTATACCCCATTTTGATTTCTATACTGTGGCATAAGGGACTTTTTACAGATAATTTATGTGTAATTATTATACACATAAGTCCGGTTGCGATCAACAGAGGGCTTCGGTAACATCTATTTATGAGGCAATAGGGTAACATCTATTTATGAGGCAATAGGCTCGTGCTGGGTTGGCATCAGTATCTGGTGTGGATAACTGTCCTTCTACATCATGTAGATCATCTTTGAGCCCTCCCAAGAGCTCTTCCTGAATGACTGACTGCATTTCGATTCCCATATCTTCCTCACCTTCTGGCTCGGGCTTAAAGTAGGCGGTAATGTAGTCAATGAGCTTTTGAATTTGTATTCGGAGGCGGTGCATTGCCCGAAGATTTGCCTGCCAAAATGGATGAAGTTATTCAGTTGTTAAACTAAATAGTTATAATTTGGGGATGTCTCGAACTGAATAGTAGGATTATCGCAGTATATCAGTCAAAACCCCCTTACCAGAAAATGTAGGTGTAGTACTTGGCTGAGTAATGTCAGTAGGATAGCTCCAGGTATTTCCTGAGTCTGTACTTAATGCGAGCAAAGGACGCTTTGTGCCTGGATCTGAATCATCTGTATAGCTGCCTACAGCCATGCATGTGCTTTCATTACAAGTGACACTCACCAAAACTCCATTATCAGAAAATGTAGGTGTAGTACTTGGCTGAGTAATGTCAGTAGGATAGCTCCATGTATTTCCTGAATCTGTACTTAATCCGAGCAAAGGAAGTTGTTGAAGCACGCCGTTGTTGTTAGTACCATAAAAGCCTACAGTCATATACGTACTTCCATTGCGAATAATATTCTTTAAACCCCCAATACTAAAATATGTAGGTGAAATAGGAGGTTGAGCAGATGCTGGCTTATTACCACTAGGAGGATAACCCCATGTGCTTCCTGAGTCTGTACTTAATGCGAGCAGGGGATAGCGCGTAGGTGAACTATAAGCACCTATAGCCATACATATACCTTCATTGCAAATGATATTAGTTAAAGCAGCGGCGATAGGAGTTTGGTCGACAAGAAGAGGTGGATTGGCAGTATTTGGCTGGGTAATGCCAGTAGGATAACTCCATGTATTTCCTGAATCTGTACTTAATGCGAGTAGGGCAGTTAGAAAACCTGATGTAGGTGTATAACCACCTACAGCCATACATATACTTTCATTACAAGTGACACTTGCTAAAGCTCCCTGAGTAAATGCAGGTGAAATAGAAGGTTGAGCACCATTTGGATTGGTAATGTCCGTAGGGTAGCTCCACGTACCCCCTGAATTTGTACTTAATGCAAGCAGGGGGAGCTGTGTACCCGAACTGCTATAAGTACCTACAGCCATACATGTACTTTCATTGCAAGTGATACTCGCTAAGGCGCCATCACCAGAAAATGTAGATCCAGTATTAGGCTCGGTAACGTCAGTAGGATAGCTCCACGTACCTCCTGAATCTGTACTTAATGCCAGTAGAGGACGTTGTTTGCCTGAGCTATCTGCATAGCTGCCTACAGCCATGCATGTACTTTTATTGCAAGTGATACTCGCTAAAGCGCCGTTACCAGAAAATGTAGGTGTAGTACTTGGCTGAGTAATGTCAGTAGGATAGCTCCAAGTATTTCCTGAGTCTGTACTTAATGCCAGCAGAGGACGCCTTGTGCCTGGATCTGAATCATCTATATAGCTGCCTACAGCCATGCATGTACTTTCATTACAAGTGACGTTCACTAAAACTCCACCATCAGAAAATGTAGGTGTAGTACTTGGCTGAGTAATGTCAGTAGGATAGCTCCATGTATTTCCTGAATCTGCACTTAATGCGAGTAAAGGACGTTGCGAGCCCGAACTATCTGCATAGCTGCCTACAGTCATTATAGGAACAGGAGCTGTAGTTATTGTAGCATCGACTGCATCTTCTGGACTGGGTTGCGATGCTAAGTATCTATCTGCTCCGAGTATTCCATTGAATAAGCCCGTGGAGGGGGGAGCTGGATATGCTAACCCAACTACAGGGCCACCATGAATGCCTCGGGCAAGAAGTTTATTTCCATATATCCTTAAGTGTAGTAGGCAACTTTCATTGTGTGGCAAACAAAATGTTGTAGCACATCTTTCATAGGGTAAACTTATGCCACTAGAAGGCAAATTTCCTGTTACAATTTGCTCAATGGCATTAATTTTATCCATATTCAGACAACGAGTAATTTTAGTGCTATTAGTTACAACATAACAGATGTCTGTAATGTCTGTTTGCCTGAGTTGAACTCTATTCTCTCCTTTTTTACATGGCACAACCTTAAATTTGGGTTGCGTTTTTGTTTCTAGTTGGGGTAAGGGCCAAAGTGACTGACTGAATAATAAGGCTACCAATGTACTGATGATTTTAAACATTCCCTATCCTCTTAGGCGACGTACGTCAAATTAAATTGCAATCCATTGGTATAAAAATTTTTATTCTGTATGCCCTGGCTGGTTACATAGCCAAGACCAGGACCTAAAGCAGTTTTGCCCCAGTCGGCAAAATGATAGTTCACGCCCCCAAGCCAATGCGCATCTATTGTTCTTTGAATGCCTGCTTCAAATGTATAAGCAAATGCATCGTATATTGTTCGCCCTGTAAAAGGAGGTGCCGGCACTTCTTCTGGGATAATAGGTGTGATATGAAAACGTGTAGCCCGGTTAAACCCGACCCCAACACTTGCCCCAAGATAGGGGGCAAGTGTTGGGGTCCATTGCTTGAAAAGTTTTGCCTTCACCGTAATATGGCTATACATCGCATCATATTGATAATAATAGTTGTTAAAATCAGGGTCTGCATCTTCCCAAATATTGCCTGTAAATTTCACTTGGTTAGTAAAACCATAAGCAATACCCAATTGGCCAAAATAATCAGCTGCTATTCCAGATTGATAGCCTAAAAAAAACTCTCCATCAATAAGTGTTCGTGTATTTTTATCTGCAATATACGCTTTCTTAATACTGGGTTGAACAAAAAGAATCTGGGTTTCCCCCGAAGTAGTCCAAGCGGGACCTAAGTTTGCTGTTAGAAACCAATGTGATGTTGATAAATCACTTACTGTTTCGGCTGAAGTCCATGAGGAAAACAGCGCAACGATAAATAAAGCCTGAAGTTTGATGTTCATACCCTTTATTTAAACTCTAACTTTCCCTGTTTCGAAAATCATACAAGAATTATTATTATATGCCAATTCAGAGCTAAAAATTATTCATTAGCCTTTGACAATATGGTCGAGTCCATATAAGGTCCTAGCAAACTCCATGGATCCTCTATTTTTTTGAATGAACTATGCAATTTCATTTTGGCTCATTATGAAGCCTGATTAAGGCAATGAAATTTGATACGTGTTACCTCTTTGCAGTGTCTTGCGAGGAGCGTATAACTCCGATGCGATCTTTAGACTAGAGTGGCATCATCGCTATCAGGTGGCGGTAGTTTTCTTTCTACCTCATGTAGGTCGGCTCTGAGCTCTTTTAAGAGCGCTGGCCCATCTACGGTTTGCATTTCAATACCCGTGTCTTTTTCGAGCTCGAGCTCTGGCTTGAAGTAGGCGGTAATATATTCCATGAGTTTTTGGATTTGTATTCTGAGGCTTTGCAACAGTTTAGGTATATTAGCTTGCTCTTTTATTTTGTTTAGGTACTGCGAGTTCTTGTAGGCAATATAGTTTTCTAATGAGCCTTTAAAGGGTTTTTCTGTGAGTGATCTTCTAAACCAAGGACATTGCATCACGTCGTATTCATCCATTAAACTATGCTGCTTTAATTGCGCGCGATAATTGTCAGTAAGCGCTTCTAAGTCGTCTACTTCTTTGTTGAGTGCCGCATCTAGTTCTGCTTGAATACGCATCATATGACCTGCTTGTACTGCGTTTTCAACATTTTTTTGAATGAATCGCTCAATGGTTTCGAAAAGTAGAACTACTTTTTGCTTATCGGTACTGTCTGATGGGAAAAACTCACCTGTGATGGCATGGTGAATTTGATTAAAGGACTTCAGTACATAAGCTTTGCTCTCGTCGTCATCATGCTGGTTGAGTAACTCGAAGAGCTCGGTAAACTCTTGTTTAGCGGCTTCGAGGCCTGCGGTTTGAGCTTGAATATTTTCACCCACCTCAATTAAAGCATTTCCAAGTAATTCCGAGGGTAAAAAGCCCCGATAGTCACGCCAAAACTTTGAGATTGAGCCGCCAGGGCGTGCATCAGCAACACTGGTTCGATTGAAGAAATCAAACACTGGGTTCATTCGTGTTCGGATACGACCACCAACCACAGCTGGCGCATGAATTAAATCATTGAATGCATGGCCAAAGTCAATACTGGCTATTTCTAAAGGTTCTCCTGGTTTATCAATGACCATACGATTGCCCGGGTTAACATCGGCATCTCCAATGATAGCCGCGACAGCTAGTGTACGGGCGAGGCTTTTTGCTAGAGGATCGTCGGGATGCATTTGCCACTCGCCGGCAGGTGGATTTTCATCTGCCTCGGAGGTCAAAACAATCTGTACGTGCTTTTTTTTGCCAAGGGATGGGTTGATATGCTCTGTGTAGAACTTATCCATAGTCAGCGAGGCATGCTCAAGGTATTTTGAGAGTATTTCAACTTTCTTGTGCTCTGGATCGTAAGAAGTTTCGACATCTGGTGCATATCCTTCACCGAGATAAGCTTTCACGTAGGGAGCAGCAAGTGCTTCACCTAGGTTTTCTCGGTCACTAAAACCTGCCTTGAGACTTCGTGTATTCAGCTTGCCATGTAAGGATGCTTTTTCTTGGTAAGTTTGTCCATCTACTTTGACTGCGCGACTGCCTGTCATTCCGCCAGTTAATTGCCCTTTTGTTTTTTTCTTTTTAGTACGTGCCATAGCATGCTTTATCAAAAATAGGATTTCTTTTAGTGTAGACCAGTTTAGAGTTGCGGGGATTCTCAGAATAGCTGATACTATTTTTTAGAACGCGCTAAAAGGGAGAGCCGCGCCTATATGGATACAGACAGTTTAAAAGAGCCTATTTCGGATGGGAAAACTGCAACTAAACGGCTTGATGAGCAAGCTAAAGAAGCGTTAGTCAAAAACCATACGATGCTGATTAAACGCATTGCTTATCATTTGCTTGGCCGTTTGCCTCGCTCAATTCAGCTGGAAGATTTAATGCAAGCGGGTATGGTTGGGCTGCTTGAAGCGGCAACTAACTATGATGAGAGCAAAGGGGCCTCTTTTGAAACGTACGCGGGGATTCGTGTTCGTGGTCATATGCTGGATGAAGTGCGTCGAAACGACTGGGTGCCTCGCTCAGTGTATCGAAATGCACGTCTGATTGCGAAAGCTGTGCGAGCGGTAGAAAATGCAAATGGCCGAGATGCCAAAGATGTGGAAATTGCCAAAGAATTGGGTGTCAGTGTCGAAGAATATTATCATATGCTACATGATGCGAATGGTGCTCATTTGTATGGGTTTGATGATTTAGGCGTGACCGACGATAGTTTAAAGTCGGATGGTGCTGCCCAAATGCCGGAGCCGCATGCGAGCGTGTTGAAAGATGAATTTAAAGACCGGCTTGCTCATATTATTGAAGGCTTACCCGAGAAAGAACGTCTAGTTTTATCGCTTTATTATGAGCATGAACTTAATCTAAAAGAGATTGGAGATCTCCTGGAGGTGACAGAGTCACGGGTGTCTCAAATTCATAGTCAGGCAACTCATCGTATCCGTGCGCGTATTGATGAGTAGCAATTTTGGTGTTTTGTTGGTCAATGGCTTGTTTTCTATGTAAAATAGCCGGTTTGTAGTTTAGAAGGCTTAAGCCATGTTGGAAGTCAATCAAGTTAATCTTACATTAGATGATTTAGCTAAGCGTATTGAAGCCTTAGGGGTATTCTTATCCCTTGAGGAGAAAGCTGAGCGTCTTTTAGAAGTGCAGCGTGAACTCGAGCTTCCAAGCATTTGGGAAGACCCTGATAAAGCGCAAGCCCTGGGGCGTGAGCGTGCGCAACTTGAAGCCGTAGTTGATAAATTACATAAGCTTACGGAAGGCATTTCTGACTGCCGTGATTTGTTTGATATGGCACGTGAAGAATCTGATGAGCAAGCCATTCATGATGTAGCCACCGAAGTACAAAGTATTCAAAAAGAAGTTGAAGTCCTTGAGTTTCGTCGGATGTTTTCTGGCGAGCTCGACCAAAATGACGCGTTTTTAGATATTCAAGCAGGCTCAGGTGGTACTGAAGCACAAGATTGGGCAGAGATGTTACTTCGTATGTATTTGCGCTGGGGTGAGCAACACGGCTTTGCTGTCAACTTGCTTGAGTGTTCTGCAGGTGAGGTCGCAGGGATTAAGAGTGCGACTGTGCACTTTGTAGGTGAGTATGCTTATGGTTGGCTTCGCACTGAAACTGGCGTGCATCGCTTAGTTCGAAAGTCACCGTTTGACTCAGGTAACCGCCGGCACACCTCTTTTGCGGCTGTTTTTATCTCACCCGAAGTTGATGATGCAGTTGAAATTGAGATTAATCCTGCAGACCTTCGCATTGATACCTACCGTGCTTCAGGTGCAGGTGGGCAGCACGTTAACCGAACGGACTCAGCGGTTCGAATTACCCATGAGCCAACCGGCATTGTCGTGCAGTGTCAGAATGATAGAAGTCAGCACAAAAACAAAGACCAAGCGATGAAGCAGTTGCGCGCTAAACTGTATGAACTTGAGCGACAGAAAAAGATGACTGAGCAAGCAGCCCTTGAAGCCTCCAAGTCTGATATTGGCTGGGGCTCTCAAATTCGCTCTTATGTGCTTGATCAGTCTCGAATTAAAGATTTACGTACAGGGGTTGAAAATACCAATACGCAAGCAGTACTAGATGGTGATTTGGACCCATTTATTGAAGCCAGTTTGAAGGCAGGAGTAGATAGTGATGAGTAAGACACCCGAAACAGAAGAATCGGTTGATGTATATGAAGTGCGCAAGCAAAAATTAGATGCACTGCGTGAAAGCGGCTTTGATTTTCCGAATGCATTCAGACGAACCCATTTGGCGGCCGATATTGTGGCGGCTCATGCGGGTGACAGTAAAGAAGTCTTAGAAGAAAAAACAGTCAAGGTAACTATTGCAGGCCGTATTGTTTTGCGTCGAGTGATGGGTAAGGCAAGTTTTTTTCACATTCAAGATGTATCGGGACGCATACAAGTTTATGTTCGGGAGAATGAGCTGCCAGAAGCCTATGCTGAGTTCAAGCAATGGGACCTAGGCGATATTGTTGGCGTGTCTGGAGCTTTGTTTATTACCAAAACTGGCGAATTGACTGTCCATGCAGACAGCTTAGAGTTGTTAACCAAGTCACTGCGCCCGATGCCTGATAAGTTTCACGGTCTTGCAGACCAAGAGCAGCGCTATCGTAAGCGTTATGTTGATTTGATTGCTAATGAAGACACACGTAAGACGTTTATTTTGCGTTCGCGCCTCATTCAATCATTTCGTCGAGCGATGGAAGCAGAAGATTTTTTGGAAGTGGAAACACCCATGATGCACCCTATTCCGGGTGGGGCTTTGGCAAGACCTTTTGTAACACATCATCATGCACTCGGTATGGATATGTATCTCAGAATTGCGCCTGAGCTGTATTTGAAGCGCCTGGTTGTGGGAGGCTTTGAGCGTGTGTATGAAGTCAACCGAAACTTCAGAAATGAGGGGATTTCAACGCGTCATAACCCTGAGTTTACCATGGTTGAGTTTTACCAAGCTTACGCTGACTATCAAGATTTGATGAATTTTACTGAGAAGCTATTCCATCATCTATGTGATGATGTGATGGGTACGCGCCAGATTGAGTATCAAGGTGAGGTGATTGATTTTGATAAGCCTTACGCAAGACTCAGTGTAAAAGATGCTATTCTTGCCCATCATCCGGAGCTTTCTGAGAGCGATGTGAGTAGCGTTGATGCATGTCGAGCTGTTTTGGATAAGCTGAAACTTGCTTATAACAAGACAGATGGCTTGGGTAAATTGCAACTGATTATTTTTGAAGAGACGGTTGAGCACTTATTGATTCAGCCGACTTTTGTGATGGATTATCCAACTGAAGTGTCTCCTTTGGCACGTCGTAGTGCAACCGACCCTGAAGTGACTGATAGATTTGAGTTGTTTATTGCAGGACGTGAAATTGCCAACGGTTTCTCGGAGCTGAATGATGCGGAAGATCAAGCCGAGCGCTTCAGAAAGCAAGTGGAAGCGAAGCAAGCAGGGGATTTGGAAGCGATGCACTTTGATAATGATTATATCGAAGCTCTAGAATATGGTATGCCACCAACTGCCGGTGAAGGGATTGGAATCGACAGGCTGGTGATGCTGTTTACTGACTCACCTTCTATTCGTGATGTGGTGTTGTTCCCACATATGCGTCATGAGCATGCTTCCTCATCAGAATAAGCCTTCTGTCTATCACATCGTTATAAAGCCTGTAACCCTGGCATCAAAAAACAGATTGTTGATATGGCGCTGAATGGTTCTGGAGTGGTCTTTTGTGCAGAGTAAGTCAAACTAACGCGAGATACTTGCATACGCATTTGGCAGCCGTACAGACACTAAATTTAAGACACTGCCAAATGTAGCGTGATCTTGCTTTAAGAGCGTAGACCTTAGCCTAAATCTCCTTTCCAGCTTAAACCAAAAGCCAGGCCTTGGAGTGAGAAATTCGAACTTATCAACGTTAGATCGTTCTGCAATTGCGATAAATCTGTCAGAATAGCATCAAAGTAGGTTCTCCACATCCAGCCAGCATCCACAGTCAGCACACCTTGAAAAAGCTTATACCTGGTATTAAGGCCCAACTTGAGTCCAACTTCGGGGACAACCGTGTGTATGGCTCCCTCTCTTGTGGGTGTACGTAGGTTTTCAAAAGAGGCTCCCGAACGTTTGGTTCCGGCAAACATGGCCAACGTTACATCATTATACACTCTGAGCCTATCCGTTAATTTAAATCCAACATCGGCACCAACACGTGAGCCTACGCCATTGAATACACGGAGGTTATGGAAACGACTTTCTCCTGGCGTTGTGCCGGCCATGGCGGTTCCATCCCAGCTCGTATCAATATTTACATAGGCAATCCCACCGTAGATGCGGAGTAATGCACGGCTAAAAGCGTTGACTTGCTGTCCGAGATCTAAATAAACGGCATTCCATTGGGTATTTGTGAAGGTCGACGAGTTGCTCAACTCCACATCCGTGGTAGTTACAACGTTTCCCTCAAAGCGCGATCCGCTCCCTGTTAAATTGTACCAAACGAGCCGTACATCGTTTTCCTGGTTAAAATAATAGCCAGCCCATATATCAAACCCCCACGTGTAGGGTAAATTAAAGTTTGAGAAAGTTGTAAGCTGTGGTTCTACATTTTTCAGTGCATGCACATTCAAATTGCCATAATTCGGTTGTAGATAGAGGGCTTCTCCGCCCACTTCATAAGTAGCTTCAGTTGGCGTGCCTACGGTACCTGCATAACTGAACCCACACCAACAAGCCAATGCTATGATAAAAAAGAGTAATCTAACATCAGGGGATTGATAAAAACGGTCCATGTTTACATGTCCTCGAGTTTGTAAACAACAAAAAATGACGATCTCCCGGTAATATATAAGAAATCGTTTTCCTGGTCTAGTGACTTGAATGGGCCCCTTACCAATTAAATTTATCGATTGAAAGTATTATTTTTTAGCGTATTGATTAGTGCTTTAATAAAAGGATCGCCGTTTATTCCATGGCTTTCATGATAGGCTGACCACCCCGGAGAAGGGTTTGCTTCAAGGACAACATATTTTGAAGCTGATTGGATGAAATCGATACCCATTAGCTGGTTTCCTTCAAGCTGAGAAGTTGTATAAGCAAACAGTTTCACTGTACTAGGTAGCGTGTGGATATCTTCTAGCTGGAAAAAATTTTTATCATAACGATAATCAATGTTTTCTTTAGATGAAGAGCGTTTGGCAAAGATTTGCTTTTGAATGATATGCACGCGTAAATCGTTACCTTTTACTTGTTTTTGAAACAAAACTGGGAGATTTTGGATGCTTGCCCGATGCCAAGCCGAAAACTCCGCTTCATCAACGACAATAGAGCGAATACCTGAGAGTGATTTTACGATGCAATTTTTGCCTTTAATATGCCGCTCATAAGCTTTATCCCCCTTCACAATATAACTGGTACCAATAGATATAGCGGGCTTGCCTTTCGCAGCTTTTCTAAGTGCATGATGAAGCTGATGCGGTTTAGATTCATTAGAGCACTGGCTTTGAGGGGCACATAAAACTCGACCCGGCCAGCAATTGGTAAAGGTATAAAAATGACCAATGATCTTCCACATGAGAGTACGGGCCGGAATATAGCAGCCCCGAATGTATAAGCAGCTAGGGTATAGAATAAGAGTTTCTTCTTGGTTCTTCTGGTAAACAAAATAACTTTTTTGTTGGGTTTTGACATAAGTCCAACGCTTGTGGATGTCTTCATAATAAAGCACTAGCGTTTTATCCCGACTTAAAATCGATTGTTCAAGATTCACCAAAACTCTGTCTTTTTTAGGACCAAAGCAAATTGCATGAATTGTCATTTCTCGTACATTTTTTTTCTTCATCAGAAATCGCGTTTCATGGGTTTTATCTAAAGTTGCCCCATGAATTTCGGGACGAAATGAGGCGCTGATAAAACTTTTTAATTGAGGCATTGTATGTACTCCTCAATAAGATGTTCGCAGACAAAGGTTTCAAAAGCAGGATGCTTGCTAGTTTGAGTTAGCTCCAAATTTACACACCCAAACTGGATGTGGTTTTGGCGAATGAAAAATAATATTTCAAAAATGAAATAATCGAATAGGCTTCTTGTCAGGTGTACTGCATCTCGTATACGAGCTTCTGTGTGCTTTGCTAGGGCAACCTTAGATTGTATCAGTGTTTTTTTACCCAGAGATAACACAAATAGTGGCATGCCTTCAGGCTTTTCAAAGCAAAATATATGAGTTCCTCGAGGTCTTGGGGCTGCCGTAGACCAATTGAAGAGGTTATATACATCTGAGTGCACCGTGTTTTGCATCAGAGGACAGTACGCTTTGGGCCCCCAATAGTATTCCGGAGTGCTCAAATCTGTATGCGCCTGAATTTTTTGCCATTGCTCAGGTAGGGCAAAAAAAGTACCACATACGCCATTCACGGTTTGGTTATCTGTGCCTTCGAATGAACTGAAGCTATACCCCAAATAGGCTTCAAACTCTCTTTTGGCATATTCTCTGTCTTTTTGAATAAAGCCAGAAAACAGCTGCTCTTCCACAGACAGAGTTCTGTTTAAAAGCACATGAGTTTGATTTGAAATGACAGTACCCACTTGGTTAAACCAATGTACGAAAGAGCCTTTATCCGAGAGTTCATCACAAATTTCAAACTCATTTAATAAATCACGAATAAATACAATATCTATATTACAATCAAAGTAGTGCTTGTGCTTTAAAATACAGCTTGTAATTGCTTCATCGGGGGAGGATGAAGCAATTACAAGGTTTTTCCGGTTAAAAAACATATTCATTGACAAAATTACTTGTTGTTGGCTGAATACCACCACATGAATCTTTGCCATCTTTATGGCTGTCTTTTCCGCCTTCCTTGCCGTCACTTCCTCCTTCTTTTCCGTCACTAGAAAACCCAAAAAATAAATCTATTTGTTCCTGAATATCAAACTGCATGGTTCCATCCTTGTAAAACGAGTTATTTGTAAATGATTTCACCGCCAATGACTTTTCCGGTAATGCTGGATTTACCGCGCACAATCACTTCTCCATGACCATCATCAAAAATGATATCGCCGGAGACTTTGGTGTTTTTTTCCAGGTGCACCACTTGCTTTGGGTTATCGGTGTGATGCACATGAATATTGTTTTCTATCTTGCTATCTATAAATCGAGACAAATTAGAGTAAATGTCTAGTAAGTTTCGGAATTGGCTAGAAGATGCGGTTACTGAGCCTTTAAAATCTGCAGCGTCATTGATGATGCACTGAGTTAAGGTGGCTGTTCCGTGCACTTGTAGTGAGCCAAACTCTGCATCATTGGCTTTCAGCAGCCCGTTGACGACAGTCGAGTCAGCAACTGTGGTTCCATTCACTGTAACCATGCCATTACCGGATAAGTCGGTGACACTCCCTTTACCGCAGGTGACACTGCCGGGCTCAATGGTACATACATTGGCTGATGCTATGCCTGCACTACCAGCCAATAGCATGGCTGAAAATAATTTTTTCTTTTTCACGTTTGTTTCTCCTTATTTATCTCTTTTCCATGAAGTGCTCTAACTCAAACACATGGCGACATGTGCTTGAAGTAATAAGTTGTGCTTTTGATATTGCTGTTTTTTTGATGTCCTCCTTGTGGGTTGCTTCGAAACTTCCATCTATGCGCAGTAGGCCTGTGCCTATGAGCGAGTAGATTTGTGATTTTTGATTTTGTGTTCGGTGAATATTTAAAAGTGCAATGGCAAGCGCAAGTCCAGCACTTCTCGCGTCTTTTACAACAAAGCGAGGGTCTTGTCCTTGTAGGGTATAGTGGTGTGCTTGAAGCGGCTGCCAAACTGGCTTAATAGATGCCATGATTTCGACAGTGCGGTGCAATGCATATTTTAAAGCACAAGCAATATTGCCATCAGTTTGAATCAATAGATACTCATGGGGTATGGCTTGTAACGTTAGGGGAATAAGAAAAGCATCCTGCTTGCTACTGTAGGCAGGAATCAATACTTCCGTTGTAATTATGTTTTTGTATGACATTTCGTTCCATCGAATTTTAGTCAGTTTTTAGGTGAATATGTTACATCCTCATATCCAGTTCACGAGACAGTAAACCGAAAATTAATTGGATGCAAGTGTTTTTGGTATTTTTATATAAGAAAAAATGATTCCTGTTATGAAAATGAGAGGAATTCCTATTGTCATCCAATGATATAGCCAGTTTCCAGCATCACCATAATGGAGATAAGTTGCAATCCCAGAGCAGGTACCAACGAGTATACTGGTGAGGGCACCGCAATAATTTGCTTGTTTCCAATAAAACCCGCCCAGTATTGAAAAGCTAAAGGAAACAAGAGGAATCGAAACTAAGATCATTTTGGAGAAAACGTCATCGATGAGAATATTGGTAATCAAAAAGGATAGTACCCCAATAAAAAGTGTAAGTAACTTATCAAGCTTGACTCCCTCAAGCTTACTTTGTCTAAAGTTTCCTATGATGAGTGCGGTCATGACATTCCAAGCACTTGCGATGGTGGTGACTGAAATGCTGATAATAATGGCGAGGCCAAACCCTTGAACTCCATGAGGGAGCACATTTGCAAGAATAAATCCCAAAGCATGCTGACTGTCGACTAAAATAATACCTTTATCGAATAAAAACTTACTACAAACTACTCCTGTACCATACATTAAGAAAACGAAAAAAGCGGCGAGCAGCGCTGCTTTAAAAGAGGTTTGGGGTGATTTAGCTGCTAGAACTTTTTGCCCATACCATGGCGCAGCGAGGTAACTTAAACAGGCAAATAGAATAAATGCAGCCAGAAACTCACCCGATAAGATTTGGTGCGGCATTTGCCAGTTTTGTGAGCTTGGATGAACGCTATGAAATTCATAAGTAAAGCTGTAGTAAGCCATAATTGGTAAAAAAATTAAAAGCCCAATGAAGCTGCATATATCAATTCGAACAATGGCTTTTAATCCTCCTTTGATGGATATGAGAGCAACGAGGCTAACTAAAAGAGCACTGATTTTCCATGGGTTGCACTGAGGAAACAGGCCTTGAGCGAGTATGGTGAAAGATTTGATGTATGTGGCGGTAAGTCCCATCATTGCAAATGAAAAGCAAAAAGCAGAAAAAATACCTAATGATTTTGAGTAGCGAAGAGCAAAAAACTGTGCAATTGATTCGCCATTATATTCTTTCCACTTTTTGGACACTGTAATGGCATAGAAGGTTAAGCAGATAAATAATATACCGGGTAATACTAAGGCACGTAATCCTGTAGAATATCCTGCGGCTGCGTGTGAGACGAAAGTGGTGGCGTTGAATTCCGTCATGATTAGGGTTGCCATTAATGGAAACAAACCTATATTTCGATTGGCAACTAAATATGCCGCTTGGTTATTGGTTTTGTTTGCAGTGTGATTGCCAACCAAGAATAAAATTGTCAGCACTAGAAAAATCACTAAAAAATCGAGCCATCCCATCAAAACTCACCTCCGTCATGTCCTTTAATTTACGTGAGTGTAGAGCAGAAGTGAAATGTCAGATTAAGTTGAAACTAATACAGTTTAGCCTTGTTAACACCAAGCGATTTTGTCGTACCTTAATTACCAAGCGACTTTGTCGCATTCACTAATTACCAAGGGAAATTGACGGATCTAATTAATCAGTGATTTTCTGAGTGCACACAAGTGTATTTCAGAGGATGCTAAGGA
>JASBUZ010000049.1 GCA_030147635.1 Gammaproteobacteria bacterium | reverse complement strand
CTAGGTGGTCCAAACGTTTTACGTCAAATTGGGTCGCGTCCATTTCTGCCTCAGAAAAAGCAGTAATAGATCAAAATCAGGGATCTGTGTCAATAGATCACGCGAAAAATTTAATTCAAAAAGTTAATGCGGAATAACGGTCATATGTGTGACTACGCCGTTAAGAATAAGAACCGAATGATATCATTATATGTGAATAGAACAAAAAATCAGCATGAATTCGACCTAGTTCGCGACAACGACTAACACTTTTATTCAATCTTCAAAAAATTTAAAACCGCACTATTAAACTTTTCAGGTTGCTGCAGAAAAGCAAAGTAGCCTGCATCTGGAAGAATTGATAATTTTGCGTGAGGAATTATATTTGCCAAGTACTCTGTGTGGTCACTTTTTATCACTTCATCATATTCTCCAGCAACAACCCAAACAGGAACTGTAATCGAAGTTAACATGTCTGATGTAAATTGGGGTTCTGATGCCCATAGTTTAGTAACTTGTTGTGTTAAATGCTCATAAGCTTTATTCGATGGCGTAGGAGACAACGCCAGATACTCTTTTTTAATTCTTTGAGAGAAGGCTTCAGACTCAGAGGTTTGAGGGAGCTCGGAAGTGCCATCTGGATTTGCATTACCCCCTAAGACAAATAATTTACTAAGTCTTTCAGGGTGATGAATTGCGAGGTCTAAGCCGATGTTAGCTCCATCACTCCAGCCTACTAAGGCCGAATGTTTAAGTTGTAAAGCGTCCATCACGCCCAATACATCTTCAGCCATTAGGTGATAGTTCAAAGGTTTATTTCCTAGAAAGCTTCGTCCATGCCCCCTACTGTCTATGACAATCACGTGATAGCTTTTTTGTAATTTGGAAACTAAGTGTCCCCAATAATTTGATTGTGTTAGGCCACCATGCAACAAAATAACGGGAGCGCCTTTCCCATATTCGGCATACCAAATTTGAGTCTGGTGCACTGTGACATATCCGCTGTACTTGGGTTTGGGAAGTATTGGTGTGGGTGGAATAATTTGCCAGGGTTTTGTGGAAGCCATGGCCATGGTGGAGATTAATAGTGTCAGTAAAAATAATTTCTTCAAGCTTTATCCTTTACGGCTGTAAACACATCTCATTTGACGAAATCACTCTGCTTCACTATATCCATATGTATAAGCAGCTAAATCATCTAGGAAAATAAGATGCTGATATCAAGTGCCGTATTTGTCCTTGCTAGTTATGTAGGCCCTGTAACCTCTCCCGATGCGTATTTAAACCCAGCCCGCACACGCAAGCAAGTGGAAAGAGTCGAGCGTCAGCAACCAGGTTATAATTATCCTCGGGCAAGTTATCAGCCGCCTTCAGAGAAACCGATGACTGTTCGTGAGAAAGCAGCGAAAGGTCGTATGGTTGTGCCAGATAAATTTTTGTAGGTATTGTTATTATTTCCATAGGTATGTAAAAATCTTGTTTTAGGGACAAAAAACAAACCGTATGAGATTTTTACGCCAAGGCGTTCGGCCTGTTTTTATCGCTGCATTTTTGACATATGCAACTGCTACGTATGCCGAGCCTTGGTATTCTGGCCCACTCTTATCCGAACCCGCTATTGTAACCCCTGTTGGCCATGGTTATCTTCAAGTTCATGCTTATAAAATCAATAACTATGGGGCTTACAACGAAAACTTTGGTTTTTACTCCCTTCCCCGAGCTACGACAGGAGAGGTTGATACTCAATTTAACTATGGCTTAACAGGAAATACTGAAGCTCAACTGCTTTTAACTTATCTGGATAACAAAACAGAAGGTCGGCAGGCAAGTAATCTTGGTGATACCACCATTACCATAGCAAGTCAGCTTTTACTACAAAATGGAAGAAAGTGGCCTCCGAATATTAAATTTATGTTTCGACAACTTTTTCCAACTGGGCGATTTGATCAACTCAATTCAGAGTTATTTGGAACGGATGCAACCGGACAAGGTAGCTATTTAACTACTTTTGCCATGAATATGGAGCATGTGACCAATTTATGGGGAGAACATTACTTAATTGAGTTCGCAACGATTGCAGTTACACTTCCAAGTACGATCACTTTAAACGGGTTTAGTCTTTATGGAGGAGGTAGAGAAACACATGGCACGATGTGGCCTGGCAATGAAATTTCATTTAATCTGGCCGTGGAATATAGTCCAAGTCAGCATTGGGGATTTATCTTAGAGTCCTTCATTCTTGCGCAAAAAGCCTCACATTTTCGTGGGCATCTGGGGCCAGTTGAGCCTCGGTTTGGGTTTGCAGGGACGGCTAGGCACCGTCGACTGAACTTGCTTAGAAGAGTCATTCTTAACCGATTAAGGCCAAGTCATTTAAACCTTGGTAGCGATCAGTTGATTGGGCATGGTAATGTGAGTCAGTTTACCTTAATCCCGGCGATTGATTATAGCTTTACTAAAAATGTAAGCTTGACTGGTGGTGTGTGGTTTACCGTTGCAGGGAAAAATAGTCCTGCTTTTTATACGCCAATGCTTAGTTTTACTGGCAATTGGTAAGTTCAAATACTGACAAAATGGCCTCTGTGTTCTACATTAAAGTTAAAAGCTTGTGGAAATGACTCATGCCAAAATCAGTGCAGACTTGGTCGAAAACGCTTAAGAAAAGACTGAAACCCCATGAAGAAACGATGATTCAGCAGCTGTATGCTTTTTGTAATATCAATTCAGGCAGCCATCATCTTCAAGGCCTCGCGCATATGCATGATGCTCTAGAAAATGCTTTTAAGCCCATTGTAGATACCACCGAAACACACGCCCTACCACCCGTTTCAACAGTTAATATTATGGGTAAAGAAGCCCATAATTCAGTTGGCGCCCTTTTGCATTTAAAAAAACGTCCCCATTTGAAGCGTCGCATTTTACTTTGCGGTCATATGGACACCGTGTTCGCAGAAGACCACCCCTTTCAAAAAGTTACAGAATTGAAACCTGGAATTCTAAACGGGCCGGGTGTTACTGATATGAAAGGTGGACTAATTGCGATGTTGCATGGTCTTATGGTGTTTGAAGAGACTGAGGTTGCCAAAAGTATCGGCTGGGATGTTGTTATTAACGCCGATGAAGAGCTTGGCTCCCCTGCTTCTTGTGAGTATTTCAAGCAAATTCGCGGCTTGTATCAGGCAGCGCTTATCTATGAGCCAACCCCCATTTTTCGGCAATTTGCACGAAATCGAAAGGGTAGCGGCAAATTTACTCTGATTGCGCATGGTAAATCGGCACATGCAGGGGCTGCATTTAGTCAGGGACGAAATGCAATTGCTTATCTCTCAGAGGCACTTGTTGCTATTCATGCACTCAATACAAATAAGCGTCAAGTCACTTTTAATATTGGAGAAATCATGGGAGGCGAAGCGCTTAATATTGTACCTGACTTAGCTGGCGCAAAATTAGATGTTCGCACCGTGCAACCTGATGATGAAGCCTGGGTTTTAAAGCAGTTTGATAATATTATTGAGAAATTAAAACGTAAAGGATATAACCTCAATCTATATGGCGGTTTTGGCCGTCCTGTTAAACGTATTAATCCCGCAAGTAAGGCTTTATTTAATCGCATTAAAGAACTTGGCAAACTCGATGGCATTGCATTTGAGTGGGTTGACTCGGGTGGATGTTGTGACGGGAACAACCTCGCTGAAGAAGGTCTTGCGGTTATTGACCGAATGGGGGTCTGTGGCGGTGGCACGCATACCTCAGATGAGTTTATTCATGTGGATAGTCTCGTGAAAAAAGCTTACCTTACCGCTTTATTATTGATAGATTTAGCTGAAGGTGGACTTGAAGAGCTTAAGTAGCAAGGTTCAACCCCGATTGTAATATGAAAGAAAATTTTTTGTTGCTTGAAGGTTGGTCTGGCATCCAGTTGATGTTGCTCACGCATGCTACTTAAGGTTGGCGCATCGACCACAAGTACGTAGTACATATCCGATTGGAATCTTGTTTTAACAAATTTTACGACAGAAAATTCATGCTCTATACCTGTATCATAATTGAAGTGATGCAATCCTTCTTCAGGATATATGATTGAGATATGTGCGCCAACGCCATCTTTGAAATAATCTGGTTTTTGAATTTGACCATAGCCAGAAAGTAGCGGATAAATATCATGAATGTAATTATCATCTACTTTTAAATAACAATATTTTTCTTTGTGATGCACTTGCCCCCTAGGAGAAAGCTTGCCTGCCCTGTTTAAAATACGGGCGTTTGATAGTTCTTTTGAGAAAATTGACTCTGACATCCACAATAACCTGTTCTTTTTTCTTTTATGTTTTGCCAATCACCGGCATAATACCCCAACCTTATCTTTATAAATTTGAAATAACAAATGACAGCGATATTGAATACTCAGATAGCCGAGCAAACCATTACAGCAGAACGGCTTTTATCTGCCTTTACTGCTGCGGCCTATGCTGTGCAAGATTCAAAGAATAAAATTAATGAAGTAAACTTTTTCCCTGTTGCCGATAAAGACACCGGAGAAAACGTAGCTGCAACGCTACAAGCGATTGATGAAATAGCCTTAAAAGATAGTTCAATGAAAACCGTTTTGAACGCTGTTTCTCAGTCTATCTTTGAAAATTCTCGAGGGAATTCAGGGCTTATTTTATCGATTTGGTTTATTGGGATCGAATCTTTTGAGACAGAAGCAACGACCTGGACATTACTTGATGTAAGAGCGGTACTTAAGGCTGGTGCAAATCATCTGAACCAAGAGATGGAAAATGCAATGCCTGGCACCATGGTGAGCTTTTTGATGCACTTTACCGCCGCCTTGCAAGAAGCGACGGCTTTATCTGAAATTCTTGATGCACTATCTTTATGTTTAGAAGAAACGAAGCGAGAGAATGCGACTTCTAAAGCACATAATGTGGTAGATGCTGGAGCACTTGCTCTACATATATTCCTAAAGCACTTCTTTGAGACGCTATATAGTGAAAACAAACCAGAGCTTGTGAAGCGCCAACTCACACAGTCTGAGTTTCATCATGATCATTATTCGCATGAACAAACCGAAGCGCCAACCTTTCGTTATTGTACTGAAGCCTATGTAGAGCTTCCAGAAGCGAATATGACAGAAACTATTGCGACTATTAAATCCAAGGTTGAGCCGCTTGGTGACTGCAGCTTAATTACTCATCGAGGTCAACAGCTTCATCTACACATTCATACCAATGAGCCTGCTTTGCTATTTAGTCATTTATATGCACATGGTCGAGTGAGTAAGCCTAAGGTTGAAGATATGTTGCGGCAATACCAGTCTGCAAGCACAAAAAAACCTATTGCTTTAGTTACAGACTCTTCTGCTGACATTGATAAAGCCTTACTTGAGAAGTATCAAATTCACCTTTTACCATTATCTGTGAGCTTTGATAACCAAGAAGGTTTAGATCCTTACACCATTGAGAAAGAAACGTTTTACAAGCGCCTGCTCAATCATAAGCAACATCCCAAAACTTCGTCTCCGAGTCAGAAAAAAATCAAAGCGTTACTCACGTTTTTATCTCAGCACTATGAAAAAATTTTAGTGATTACGATTTCTTCTAAGATGAGCTCGACTTATAAGAGTTTTGTAAACCTTGCCCAGCGCTTTGAGAAGGTCAAAGTATTTGATTCACGCACAAACTCGGGTGCTCATGGTCTATTAGTGCTTAAAGCGGCTGAAATGATCGAAAAGAATCAGCCCATGCGTAAGCTTTTAAATACTTTAGAAGCCTATCGTGCCCAAGTTTCTATTTTTGTTGGTGTCCACTCAACCACTGCAATGCTTGCGTCCGGCCGAGTGGCAGGTTTAAAAGCATCCGTGCTTAAATGGCTTAAGCCTAAATTGCTTGTCAGTGTAAATCCTGATGGTTCTGGTAAAGTGACCTCTATGTTGTTGTTTAACAAAAACTTGCATAACCGCTTGTTAAAGCTCGTAGTGAGTCGATATAAGAAGAACCAGTTTCGTCGGTATTGTGTACTCTATGTGACTGACAAAACGGCTGCTGAGCGTTTGGCTGAAGATTTATTTCAATCTATCAAAATGAAGCCTATGTATATTGGTACAATTTCTTCTGTTGTGAGCATACATGCAGGCCAAAGCGCAATAGCGGTTGCCTTCGACTAACGGTGAGCTACAAATAGGGTGATGGTGGCACTCCAAGCGTATAAAAAAGTGCCCCAAGCCCAATCTATGAGCCCTGCTTTTATTGGCCAGTCTTTCATAATGGCGAGTAGCGTAAAGTTATAAACACCATAGATAATACAGCCAAGTAATGCACCATAAGCTGCTGCTTGACGTAAATTTTCCCCAGCAAGTGGTGCGATAAAAAAGACAACACTTAGAGTAAATAAAACATAAACTAAAGCAGCAGCCCACCAAGTCAGTTGTAATTCACCGTTTGTCAGTCTGAGCCAAGGTCCATATGCGTCGAAATACATACTTTTGGCAACCAGTCCAAGCCAAAGACTGTCAGTGATGACAAACACCGCGAAAGCAATGACAAAATATTTAAAATTAGGCATGTCCATTTTCTGAATTTGATAAAGGAACTTCAATGTATTCTGAATAAAGAATCCAGGTCAAGGGCTTACCCCATCCCCAAAACTAACAACTAAATACTCATCAACCTCTTGCATGTTGAGTAGACTAAACATTTTCAGGATATGGGTTAGATTTTCTAGCTCCTCAATATACTGTCGACTAAATCGTCTTTTTTGAAACGCAAAGTTTTTCCATTGTTCTCTACCATTTTCTTTTACTTGCGCTCTGATAATCTGAGTTAAAAAAGAAACTAACTCTGGGCTGCATAATTCATAAAGCTTTTTTACGAAACAAGCAACCAACGGGTGATGTGTATGACTATCAGCTTGTTTTAAAAAATCACCTAATGCACCAAGCAGCGATTTTATGTTATGGCAGTTGGTTATTGAGCGTTTTAGCCTGGTTGTATCGGCAGGGCTTTGGTAGATTTGATGATAGTGTTTTATTGCTGCTTTCATGGTTTTTTGTAAGCTGAGGAAGTGTTGATATTCTCCTGACTCAAAAAAAGAACTGGAAGCGTAAAAAGAAGTAACTTCTTCGCAGTTTAATCGTTCTAGAAAGCCCTCAAGATCATTTTTTTCTGACACAAAGCATCCTTATATTCCTGGCATCAATAAATCTGTTATTTTGGCGGCAGGTAGTACTTTACATCCAGTTCGATTTTCTCCGCACCAAAGCGGAGAAAAATCATCAATGCCTTCGGCTTCAGCCAGCTCACGTAAATTTGCAATGAAATTTGGGGCATATGGAAATGAAGGTACGTTTGGATTGAGAGGTCCAAGCTCTTGTATCAGCCGATTCATAATGCCTCGTGCCGGTCTTCCGGAGAACAGATTAGTAATAGCTGTAGGTCTGTATTGCTCTTGAATTGCTTTCTGGTGCAAAAGTTTGGTATTGGCTTCTGGGCATAATAAATAAGCAGTGCCTACTTGTACGCCTGCAGCACCAAGTTGCAGTGCTTTTTGCACAGCAGCGCTATCAGCAATACCACCGGCTGCAACCACAGGACGAGAAACGGCTTTGAGAACTTTAGGCAGCAAGTCAGACGTATTCATTTGCTTGTCTAAATCATCTGATAAAAAATGTCCTCTATGGCCCCCTGCTTCTAGCCCCTGAACAATAATAACATCAGCGCCATGCTGCTCAAGCCATAGCGCTTCTTCAACGGTAGTTGCAGTCGAGAGCACTTTGGCACCAAAGTTTTTGACATGAGCAAATAATTCAGGTTTAGGCAGACCAAAATGGAAGCTCACAATAGGTGGCCGATACTTCTCTAAAAGCGCTGCCATCTCAAGATTAAATGCTTTTCTTTCTGTGTGTGACTTTGCACTCAGCGAGTCTAAATGATATTCCTGATAATAAGGCGAGAGTATTTCTGCCCAACGTCGCTCTTGTTGAATGTTTTTCTCAAGAGCTTTGTGACAAAAAAAATTCACATTAAAAGGCTTGCTTGTGTGGGACTGGATAGTTTCGATTTCTTGACTGATTTGCGCACTGCTGAGCATACCGCAAGGCAGAGAACCAATGCCCCCAGCGTTTGAAACAGCAATTGCAAGCTCACTCCCCTGCACACCTGCCATGGGTGCTTGGATAATTGGCTTTGAAGTACCGAATAGTTTTTTGAAAACATCCATTTTTTTATGATTTGTTATATACTGCAAGCCTTAAACTGTTACTGTATCCCTATTTTATAAGTAAGACAATTAGGAGTATGGTTTGAAGAAACCCATCGTGACTGGTGCAAGGCCTGGTATCGTCACGCTCGAAAAGCCTCCATTGAACTGATTAAATCCTGATGATAATATTTAATCATCTTGATCTTTGGGTTTTCATGAGATGCGGCTAAAAAAAGATTTATTTAAACGAAATAGGACGAGGGAAAGGCAACAAAATAACATTTTTAAGCGCACATTTTTTCGTATGAACTTTGTAGCTGGTGCTATTGTTTCAGGCGTAATTGCACCATTAGTTATCGCAACGAGTTTTTTTTCAGAAGCCTTCCTCCTTATGCTTGCAAATATATTGCTTTGCTGCGGAAATCTGATGAGTTTCTCACATCGCTTTTTGTCGGATGAAGTTTCCTATTTTGAGCTATCGATTATGGCTCTTGGCATTTTGGTTGCATCCGCTTTAATTTTTGCCTACATACCCCCTGTATATACATCGTATACTTTGCTGTATGTGGTCAATATAATGAGTCATTTTGCGACAGCAGTTAATGCCTATTTTTTAGCGCAAAATACACTACTTCCCTTTTGCAAGACCCTCATAAGTTATTTACTTGAGCCCTTTGGCATTATTTTAGATTGTCACCACATTTCTAAAAGAGATTTATCGCTGGCAGAAGATCGCTTTATTATCGAGCATTTGTTTCAAACGCACTATCAACACTCGACGACTGAGAGCACTAAGCTTACAGAAGAGCTTCGACCATTTAATCGACTATTACAGAAGTTAGTGAGTTATTTAAGAAAATATAATGATCCATTTTTAGGAAATATTATAAACCAAGAAAAAATTTTAGAAATTGAGGAAAAAATAGATAATTTGACATTGTATGGTGATAGCTCGAATGCCATTGAATTTATCCAAAGAAAAATTGATTTTAAGCGTACAAAACTTAGTTTATATAAACATGCTTATCAAGAAGTAAGCTCTATCAATGTAATGGACACCCAGGACTCATTGAAAAATAAGCTGCGTTTTTTTCATACCGTGGAAATAAACATCAACCAAATAGGAAAAATTAAAGAAGATGCATTAGAAAAAATCGCTAAAAACATAAAAATACAAACCGACAAAATCATTTCCCTTGAAAGCTGCTTACCCTTATCTCAGCCTTAATTAAGAATTATTTCTTCTATATGGTGATATAGTGCAGACAGATGTGCATCATGTTCCAAAAGATGTAGTTTAGCCTGTGGACAGCGCTCTTTGAAAAGCTCTGCATGTTGTCTCGAGGCTTGTTTATCTAGGGCGTGTCATCAATTAAGCCAAACCATAGTAGCTGCTAGATAAATACCCCCGAGAAAGTTTCTAGCTGTTTTGTCATATCGTGTTGCAATGGCCCTATACTGTTTCAATTTAGCGAAGAAATTTTCAATAAGATGGCGAGCTTGATAAAGTGTTTTATCATAAACTCGTTGCTCTTTACGATCAACGCGGGGCGGTATAACAGCCTGACAGCCCTTGTCATCCAACTTTTTCAGAACCCGCTCTTCTGCATAAAATGCCCTATCTGCAAGCAGCGCGCCTGCTTGAATCTCATCAATTAACGCGTCTGCTCCCTGGAGATCATGGGCCTGTCCTCCCGTGAGGTAAAAGCTTGTGGGATTACCCAGTGCATCGCACGTGGTGTGAATTTTTGTGCTTAATCCTCCTCGGCTGCGTCCAATCGCTTGGTCGCCAGCTTTTTTTTAGCTCCAGCACTGTGCTGATGTGCGCGCACAATTGTAGAATCAATCATTGCATATTCATTATCAGCGTCTTCTGATAATACCTTGAAAACTTTTTCCCAAACACCAGATTTACTCCAACGTGTATGACGCGTGTGTATGACTCTAAAGTCACCAAAACGCTCCGGCAAATCACGCCATGGAATGCCTACACGATACCGGTATAACACAGCTTCAATAAAAAGCCGGTTATCTTTTGCTGTCACACCAACACTGTCTTTACGGCCAGGAAGCAAGTGCTCAACTTTTTCCCATTGCTCATCCTTTAACCCATAGCGGCGCATCCGTTTGCTCCATCACTTAAATGGAAAGGAGAATACTTCTTCTTGGCAAACAATTAAAGGGTTAATTGATGACACGCCCTAGTAAGCCATACCAAATACTGACGGGTACAGGTACATCCTCAAGTTTAAATCCCCACGCTTTCAGAATAAGCCGAAACTCATACGCAGCCCCTTTGACACCATGACGAAATGCTTCTTTTAATATGCTAATATTAAACTTGCTACAAATTGGCTGATCAACTGCAGGCACTTTCTCAATGACACGCTTAAACACCTCAGGTTTTAAAAGGACACGATTTTGCATTTGCATGAGAAGCCAAGAGAATCCTGGTACCCGTCTCACGAGCCCATTAATGATACGCATTCCCACAGCCATGCCTTTGTTTGACCCGGCGAGTGTAGTAGGCCCTAGCCCGGAAACAATAGCAACATGAGTTATGCGCCGAGGCATGGCATAAGCACAAGCCAGTGCAAATGGAGCTCCTCCAGAGTGTGCAATGATTGAAAATTGATCTAGGCCAAGATAATCAGCGAGCTCTTCAATGTCTTTTGTCCATGACAAAAGCGTATACTTACCTTTGAAATCCGAGTATCCCATGCCAGGTCTATCTACGCCTAATAAGCGGCAGCTTTTTGCCTGTGCTGTACTGTGAAAGTCACTTCCTTGTAGTCTTGAGCCAGGAAATCCATGACAATACAAAACAGGATGGCCTGCAGAGTCTCCATACTCTGCATAGCCTAGCCGTCTACCGTCGGATAGTTTGAAGGTTAAGTTTTGATTCATGCCAGTCACCTCATCAACTCAAACACCGCTTTGCATAAACCTGCATCGCATCAACAATAAACCCTAATAACTCTGGGTGATACAATTCACAGAATTGCTTGAAATTTTCATCTTCTTGATAAGCTGCAGCGAGCTTTAAGTAGCTTGTTTGATTAAATGGCCAGAGTGGCTTAATCAGTAAATAATGCTGATGTACCAACGTTTGTACTTTTTCTGATTTTGCATTGAGTCCTGAATCAATTGCTTCTGCCATGCTGCGATAAAATACATCGCCATTCCCTTTAAAACTATCCCAGTCTGCTTGTGTCCAATGCTTTAGCTTATCCCAAGCTGCGGCCATTTCCGCTTTAGACAAAATGCCTTTCCCCACTAAATAAGCCTCATATTCTTTCTGAATGTCTGAGTTTTGTAATTTAATAGGGTCAAAAAATTCTTCCATTTGCATGGTGAGCTCTCCTCTTAGATGCTGTATGGTTTTATCAAGGGTTTTGAGCATGCTGTTTATCTTTTGAGATTTCTCTTTCAGCATCACTTTCTGTGATTGCATCGATGAAATCTTATTAAACGCGTCACTGCTTAAAACTTGCCGAATGTCATTCAGAGAAAAATCGAGCTCTCGATAAAATAAAATTTGCTGCAGCAACAGCGCTTGTTCTTCCTCGTAATAGCGATATTGATTCTCCCCAACATAGGCGGGTTTTAATAACCCCATTTCGTCGTAGAGGCGTAATGTGCGTGCACTTACACCTGAGAGCGCTGCAAATCTTTTAATCGTATAAGCCATATCCCTTCTCTCTAAACAACACATGCATCTTAAAGGTTCACGCAAGGTGAAGGTAAAGTAGTTATTTTAGATCAATCTGTTCAAATTTAAAAATTTGATTTTATAAACCAATAGAGGCAGACTCAACTGAACTTTAAAGGGGTGCCGTATGAATACTATTCTTAAAAAATCAGCTTCTCAACTTGTTGAACTCATCAAAACTAAAGCATTATCATCTGAGGAAGTGACACGTGCGTTCTTAGAGCGTATCGAGCAAGTCAATCCATTACTCAATGCAGTGATTCAAATCGATAAAGAAAAAACACTCGCAGCAGCAAAAGTTGCGGATTTAGAGGTTCGGCAAGGCAAACCGCTCGGACCGCTACATGGGCTGCCTATCACTATTAAAGATACAATTGACATCTTTGGCTATAACAATACTTACGGCTCGCATCTATATGATACCTACACGCCTAAAACAGAAGGCACTGTACTACAAAGGCTTCGGGCGGCAGGGGCTGTGATTTTAGGGCTAACTAACAGCCCTGAAATGCTGAGTGCCTATGAGTCAGATAATATTATTTTCGGGAAAACTAATAACCCCTATGATACCAACCGCTCTTCTGGTGGAAGCTCGGGTGGAGAAGCAGCAATTATTGCAGCGCATGGCTCACCATTTGGGCTTGGCTCTGATGGTGGTGGCAGTATTCGTATCCCTGCTCACTACTGTGGCATCGCAGGCATTAAACCAACACAGGGTTTGGTGCCACTTTCTGGCTGTGCTTTGCCTGGCAGTGGTGCAGGCTCACTGCAGCCTTTTGGTACTTTTGGCCCGATGGCGCGTTTTACTGATGATTTGATTTTGGGTTTATCCGTAATGAGTGGCCCAGATACACTTGACCCAAACACGCCTCCTGTGAGCCTTGGTAATCCAAATACCGTAGATATTAGTCAATTAAAAGTAGCTTATTTCATGGACAATGGCATTGTCACGCCTACCCAAGAAATTATGGATGCGACACATCGTGCGGCTCAAGTGTTAGCCGAAATGGGTGCGACTATCGAAGAAGTACGGCCACCTAATATCGAAAGAACTTATGAGCTACATTGGGAACCCTTCTTCACCATGTGTGATGGTGGCGCAACCGTAAGAAACTTTTTAAAAGATATCCCTGATGAGCGCATTTCAGCACTTCGCCAACAGTTTCATCAAGATGCTAAAGCTTGTGATTTAACTGCGACTGAACTCAATCAGCGATTTACTGAAATTGCAGCTTTTAGATGGAGTACTTATCAATTTTTAAATCAATATGATTTGTTGGTTTGTCCACCTTGCGCAACGCCTGCAAAACCCCATGGCATGTGTTTAACCGAAGTGAAAGACTTCACCTATACCATGTCGTTTAACAACAGTGGCTCACCTGCTGTGGTGATTCCGTTTGCAAGCACGCAAAGTGGCTTGCCAATTGGTATTCAATTGGTAAGTAACTTATGGAAAGATCACATAGCACTTGCTGCAGCGAAAGGTTTAGAATCTTATGCGACAAACGCAATGTATCAAAATATTGAGGAAACCATGGAGGTCTAAATTATGCCACGGGAGACAACTGAAGCGGCGATGAAATCTGCCCATATTTCTGGGGTATCTATTGCAACGGTGAATGCTCGTGGTGATATTGCAACAACAACTATTGGTACATCCAACACCAACAGAGAGCAAGCCATTACCTCTGATACGGTTTTTGGTGCAGCCTCTCTCAGTAAGCCAGTATTTGCCTATTTGATATTGAAGCTGATTGCAGCCAATCAGTTCACGCTTGACACCAAACTCTCTGAACTACTTGCTGCAGAGGGGCTTCGCATTGGGGACATTCAGTTTGATGATGGGCTTCAGCTAGACCCAGCAGAGCAAGATAAGGCAAATGAGCTTACGGTTGGCATGGCTTTATCGCATATGACTGGGTTGCCGATTGGTGCGAATCCAAGTCAGCCACTTCAATTTGAGTTTCATCCAAACGAAGCAAAATATGGCTACTCAGGCATTGGCACGGCTTATTTACAAAAAGCGATTGAAGCACACATGCATCGAGGACTTGAAGATCTAGCTAATGAATATATTTTTACACCACTTAAAATGCATCAAAGTCATTTTGAGCCTGCGCGATTTGAGTCTGGGACTGAGTTTGCGGGAGAAGTGAAAACTGACCAGAAAGCCTCCGCGGCTAATAGTCTGCATACTACAGCTAATGATTATGCAAAATTTATGCTTGCCTGTATGCAAGATGAAAATCTACAATATATGTTTCAGCCTGTGGTTGATATGACGCGAGACGATTGGGCTATTAGAGAGCATGTCCCCCAAGAAGACTTAGAGCATACAGCCTGGGGATTTGGTTTTGGTGTGCAAACTGATGAGACAGGAAAACCAGTTAGAGCTTATCATTCGGGTGATATGAATGAGTGGCGTGCCTGGACTGCAATGGACTTGGAAACGAAACGAGCCGTGGTCTTTTTTGCAAACTCACATAATGGGCATATCCTTGCCGAGCAAATTGTTAGCCCAGAAGTTGAATTAGACCATGCTAGTCGATATTTTTTTACAAAATATGGTTTTGCAAAAAATGTGACTGAGTTAGGAGAAATAGATTATTTTGGTATGAAAAGCCCAGCAGCTCGTTTTACCGAAGGCATGAAACTGACCATACAATCTCTTGATGGCTATCCCCTCTACCCTGCACAAAGTGAAGCAAACTTTCAAGCCGCATTACAAACATATGCCAATTACTATCAAAACCTTTCTGCACGTCAAAAAGGGCAAGTTTCTGAAGTTTTTTGGACGCAGATTAAGAAAATTGGTACGCCTATTATTGAACCAAGCCCAGACTTACCAGACCAATGTGAAGTCTATTTTTTACTCCCTAAGGATAAGCTCTCAAAGAGTCAATCACAGAAAGTACGAAAGACGCTTTATTTGCAAGGTGATATTCATGGCTATGATTTTACCCAAGATAAGCAGCGCGTAGATGAGTTTGAAAATACTGGTATTATGCTGAAGCATAATCGCATCGCAAAAGACGCAGTCATCACTTACCGTTATGTACAGGTTGAGCCTGATTTCAGTAATCTTTCTGCTGTAGAAATACATGGCTCAGAAAAATTAGAAGTTCCACCTGAGGCGTTTTTTCCAGCTGAAAAAGCTGAGGTGCCAAAGATTTTACCCAAGCGATCCGAGCATTTGAGTTATGACTCGAGTGAAATTTTCTCGCGGCCCGATGCAGATATTTTGGATGCTAATACGGTTCATCGACCACCGTACTTAGGTTTTGCGGGTGCTGAAAGGATTTTGCGTGTTCACCCAAGCCCGCATCAGGCAAAACTTGATGGTCAGCCTATCAATTGGTCAGAGCTACTATCTCCTAACTCAGGGACGGCTTTTGCGCATCAGCAAACACTTTATTCTACCTCAGATGGTCGCCTGCATGAGGCAGACCCACTGTATCGACAGCCGAATGTTGGGCCTGATACTTTATTTCAAGCGGATAAAAACTCCCTGTATGCAGATTGTACTCGAGTCACGCATGTTTTTACACCTCGCTCAGGAAAAATAGACCAGCTTATAATTGTCAATGATGGCTTGGCCTATTTGATGTCTGACTGTATGGGGCAATTTGAGCAAATGGTCAAAGATGGAGAGCTGCCAGAAAATACCGCTTTTGCATTTGTAACTCCTCTTCCGGCTTTAAAAAGCAAAATTCCAGCTGACGACCCCAAAGCCAGTATGCCGGGTATGGGTGAGCGTACTGTAGAATATGAGCACCGTATCAATGAGTATGCTGAGTTTCTGCAAGGCACACTGCTTCCAGCTCTAGAGCAACGCGGACTTAAAATGCCAAATGTAAACCACCGTGTCATGATTGGCTCAAGTTTAAGTGGTACTGCAGGCATTTATATCGGTTCAAAATATCCAAATACAGTTGGTCATGTGATTGCGCAATCTCCCTCACCAAGTAGTCGGGAAATTCTTGAGGAAATCGTTGCAGATTATGAGCCAAGTCAGCCCCGCGCTCAAATGCAGCTGAGCTGCGGTGAGTTCGAGCAACCTGGTTATGCAGAAAATACTAATTTGCCGTTTGCTCGAGAGCTTAAACAAAAGTTAAAGCTGCCACTGATCACGCATCCTCATGGACATCAACATCTGGCATGGGTACAAGATTTGCGTGACGAGTTGCCTCGCGCACTTCCGAGTGTCACGCAATCTTATAGAGCTCAGGTGTCTCAAATACAACAAGAGGGAACGCAAAATAATGTACCAAGGCTCAAGCCCTAACAGAGAGACTTTAAAGTCTCCAGTACTTCTGCTACATGGCCTTTGACACGCACTTTTCTCCAAACATGGCGTACAGTACCAGTGGGGTCGATGAGAAAAGTACTTCTTTCAATACCGCGAACTTGCTTGCCATACATAGATTTCATTTTGATGACATCAAACTTATCACAAAGTACCTCGTCGGTATCACTGATTAAATCAAAAGGAAAATCTTGCTTTTGCTTGAACTTTTCATGAGATGTCATGCTATCACGTGAAACACCAAGAATCGTTGCATTATGCAGTGAAAACTCTTTTTCACTGTCTCGAAAATCACCACCTTCAGTCGTACAGCCAGGCGTTGCGTCTTTCGGGTAAAAATATAGAATCAGCCAACTACCACTATAATGCCTAAAGTTTGTGGTTAAACCACCTGTTTGTTTGAACTGTGTTACTGGAACTTGGTCTCCGACATCCATTATAAAACCTCTTGTTTATTGTTAACTTTTATTTCTCAATTTGTACAGAGTTATGTGTGTATGCTCTATTTAGCCATTGCAATTATTTTTGGTTTTTTAGGTAGAATCCTTTGCGGTGCCCTGGCTCCGTAATACCATATGCAAAATTGGAAAAGGCTTTCCTTGACCATCAAGCTCTGAGCGGTCAAAAACGATAAATCCCATCTTCTCATAAAATGTTTTCGCTTTCGGGTTTTGCTCATTTACATCAACCTTACTCGCATTTTGGTATTTTATTGCGTGTTGACACAAGGCAGAGCCAATACCTTGTCCTTGGCAGGATGGATGTATGAAAAGCATTTCTATTGTTTCTTCCGAGAGCCCAGAAAAGCCAATGATTTGATTATCTTTATTTTTAATACATTTAAGAACAACTGCATCAAAATATTGATTTAAAATTAAAGGTCTAAGTGCATTAATTTCTTCATCTGGCAGAAAATCATGGGTTGCTCGGACTGATTTTTCCCACACCTCGATGAGAGTGGAGTAATCTTCTTTTTTAACATTCAAGATTTGATGGTACACCATTTTATTTTAGCCCTCTAAAAAGCAAAGTTGCTAATAATGCAAGCACCGTATAAAACAGTGCCATCACAGTCGTTCCTGAGAAAGTTAGCCCTGCTGCGATGGCACTGACAGCAAATGAAAAAAGCAGTTGGAAGGCACCATACAATGCTCCTGCACTCCCTCTTTTATCATGAAAAGGACTTAGTGCCGTTGACATCGAGGTGCTGCCAATTAGTATTAGGCCCGCCATTCCAATCGATGCACCTAGTAAGACCAGTGGAATATTGATGAAGCCCAATAGGCTTGGGATGAGTAATACTAAACCACTAAGCCAAAGCAAGGCAATGCCAGCTTTCATAATTCTTGAATTTGTAGAGCGTAGAATAAAAAAAGGAGATATTACTTTGGTCAGTACACTTGCGACTCCTACTATTGCCGTAAGCCATCCAAAAGCAATGGCTGAAGTTTTAAACTGCTCTTGAAAAATGAAAGAACTTAAAGTGACATAAATAATATCAATCGCAAGCGCAATACTTCCTAATAAAACGGCTGAAACGAATAAACGATGCTTAAAAAAAGCAGCATAGTTTATCAATAAAGGTTTTAGCTTAAAGGCATGCTCGTTTTTATGAAGATTAGTTTCTTCAAAGAAATAAATAAAACTAATAAGCACGATAAGAGTGATGCCACTTAAAACAATAAAGTTTGCCTGCCAGTTAAACCAATGCTGGATATATCCTCCTAAAACAGGCGCAAACAAAGGAGATAAACTTAAGAATAATGTAAAATATGAACCTATTGCTGCTAAGCGCTCGTCTTGCATGACATCTGCAGCGATAATCCGAGCAAGCCCCCATGAAACCCCGGCACTAAGCCCCTGTAGGAGCCGAAATAATAAAAAAGTACTCGCTGAGTGTGCTAAGACTGTTGCAAAAGTAGTGAGGCAAAGCATTGCAAGCCCTGCAATAACCACAGGTTTTCGCCCTACTTTGTCTGACAAAGGGCCATACACCAACATACTGAGAGCCGCTCCTAGCATATATAAGCTAACAGATTGCTGCATAGCATGCTTATCAGTTCCTAGGTCCACCATGATATAAGGCAATGACGCTAGGTGAATATCAAGACCAAGCGCACCACATATGGCAAGCAAAATGGTTAGGCTTAATAATTTGAATTCTTTTCTTGTGATCCCAAAAAATTTGATATTCATACTGTATTTTCCGGGGGCGCGAAGCGGGCGAAAATAAACTGATCGGCCGGCTGGTTCATCGTACAATCAAGTACAGCTTTCTCCAAAATGGCTTCTTGGTGAAAGCCACATCGCTTAGCAACCGCTTGACTCTTTTCGTTTTCTCTTTGGACTTTAATTTGCACTCGGACGGCTTTTAACTGTTCAAATGCGAAGTGCGTTAAAGCATTGACGCATTCTGTCACATATCCTTGTCCTGTATGCTTTGAATCAATCCAGTAGCCAATTTCAAATAAAGGAACCAAGGGGTTGCTTGATTCGTTATATCCCGAAGCACTAATGATTTCACCGCTACTTTTAAGCATAACAATCATCGGAAAATTCTGTTGCTGCTCTGAATCCCACTCAGCAACACCTTTTTGGATAAATGCTTCGGTTGTTTTAAGACTGGGATCATGCGCCCAAGGCATCCATTTTTTTAACGTATCTAGTGAACGATTAATCGCATCATTTAACGGCTTAGCGTCAGACAATTGGGGTGGCCTAATTAATAATCTTGGTGTTTCAATCGGCTCTTTGGGAAACATCTTTTGTATTCTCTTCAATGTCTTACGGAAAGTCTAAAAAAATATATGGATTTAAAATTTGTCGCTTCCAAAAGAAATTTCTTTCGACTTCAGTAAGCTCAGTTATATCACATACCTCATCCCAATGTGTACGAATCACCTGAACTTGGTACTCAATAATATTCTCGGCCTCTTGCTCTGAAAGTAAAAAGTGATGTGCAGCATTGAGGCATACCTTAAGTTGACTCCGTCTATCGTTGCCAACAATAAGCATTGCCTGAGAAGCAGTACTTCCCACTCTTGCTTGAGGACACAAATCATATGCTGGAGTAAGCGATAAGTTTTCTCCATCCCAAAAGGCAGCATGATTTCTAGCATGGTCATCTGTATTTCCAACTAAGACATTGAATACTAATCTAGAAAACAGCTCCTTCAAGGTTTCAGAGGGCTCTTGAAAGCGGTATCGAATAATTTCAGCAAATTTCTCATAACTGGTATAACGTGCCATCATTTCGTCTAGCTCGAGTAAAGTTAAGGCTGAAAGCATAAGCCGACGACGCCAACCTAAATGAGTTAAAGCACGATCAAAACGCTCAACCAATAAAACATCTTTATGTGCAGCTTGTACAAGCTGAACTGACGCAACTTTTAATCCCGCCAAAAATGTCAGGGTCAAGTCCAAAAAGTGGCAGGGTCCATACCATTAGGTTATAGATACTAAGCCACGAAATTTAGCAAACAAATTGAGCCTTTTAAAAAATTGCTTAAAAATGGAAGGTTTTTGTTGGGACGTAAGGGGTATTGCAACTTTCAAAACCGCTGCATATCGAAAAACTGGTTAAGTTGTTGCAGTAGTCAATTTTCTCCTCAGAACCATGCTAAGTGATAATCCACGCATCAACATAAATAAAGCAAATGCAGCCCAAAGCCCAGTGTTACCAAAGCTGTTGAGTAAAAAAACACATGGGAGGTAAATAACCAGTGTTGAAAATAACATAGTATTGCGCATGGGTTTCGACCAAGTTGCGCCAATAAACACGCCATCTAATAAAAAGCCGGTTACCGAAAGCAGTGGAAGCCAGATTATCCAAATTAAATATTGTTCTGCAGTGGAGATCACTGGTGGTAAAGAGCTCATGAAGAGAATCAGTTCCTTTCCTGCTACCCAGAAAAAAATAGAAAATAAAATAGCGACGAGTCCCGAAAAATAGGCACACTGTTTGATAGCTTCAAGCCAAGCCTTCTTATCATTATTACCAATGCCATGCCCTACTAACACCTCACACGCAATGGCAAATCCATCCAGACCACAGGCCATAAAATGCTGCATGCTGAGCAAGATAGCATTTGCTGAAACAGTCGTTGTGCCTAAGCGGCTTCCTGCAGTTGTGAAATAGGCAAAAACGCTCATTAGGCATAAAGTACGAATAAAAATATCTTTATTCAAATGGAACAAACGACGTACAGCATTCAGTTCTATTAGCACTGAAAAGCTTGGTAGTTTAGGTCTAAATAGTCGATACATAAAGTAAAGCCCAAAGATAAACCCTAAGCTTTGTGCCAGGATATTGGCAAATGCGAGCCCTTTCACACCAAGGTCTAAATATCTCACTAAAATAAAATCCAAGCCTATTGCACTTAGATTTGTAAGCGTTAACAAGATTAAGGGAACTTTCGTATTTTGACGACCAAAAAAATAGCCCAACAAAACAAAGTTTGCGAGCGTCACGGGACCTGCATAGATTCTTAGACAAAAGTAGTCATGTAATGAGTTGGCTACTAAAGTAGAGGGCTGCATGACCCATAAGATCACGCTCAATAGTGGTTTTTGCAACAGAATCAATAGGAGCGTAATTAAAATAGCACTGAGTAATGAACGGTATAAAATGCTTGCTTGTTCAGGCTGTTGTGCAACGAGCCCTGTAGTACTCATTCTGAGAAACCCAAAAAGTAAAAACAAAACATCAAATGCCATGCTGCCAATCGCGACAGCACCCAGCACATGAGCTGGGTAGTCATGACCAACCACAGCGATATCGACCATTCCTAAAAATGGAACGGTTACATTCGATAGCATCACAGGCCATGCGAGTTGCCAAATACGATTCATACTCATACGGAATTCATCAGTTTGCCGGGGTGAGGTTAAGGTGTTGATATATCTATCATAAAACGGCGGCTCATCTTGCCCTCAGCAAGTTTTTCAATGCAGTATTGATTTCTTCTGCGCTGATTTTTTCGATGTCTGCAGAGACGCTATTTTTGTGCAAAATTCAATCATTTCTTGGGTTTCTTGAATACCTCCAATGAATGAACCAGAGGGATTGAGTCTTTTAAATACCACAGGAAACATGCTTACAGGAAGGGGCTCGGTGGGTAAGCCAACTTGCGTGAGTTGGCCATTATGCTTTAGTAAATTGAAATAAGGCGACAAATCGATGGTGGCTGAAGCTGTATTTAATAGAAAATCATATTTGCCTGCCTCAGCTGCATATCCAATGATTTTTTTCATGGTTTTTATTTCCCAAAAAACTTTAATTTAGATAGTAACATACTACTATTTTCAGCATCAGATCTCTCCCTGTGAAAAATGTAAGACAAGTATATGAGCCGATCAGTAATTGTGGCAGGTGGAACTTGATTAATAATGCAGGCCTTGCAGGAAAACACCGCTTTTTAAAGGAGCCTGAAGTCGCACTTCACCAAATTATTGAAAGTAATCTGACAGGTCCAGTGCTTTTGGTAGGAGCTGTTGTGAAATATATGATAGAAAAAGAAATTCAAGGGTCAATCATTAATCTTTGTTCAACAGCTGCTTACTCCCTAAGTAGTGGTTCAATCTCTTATTGCATAGCCAAAGCTGGATTGTTAATAGCAACCAAAAGTATGGCTTTAAAGTTTGGGCCTCACAAAATCAGAGTAAACAGCAACAGATATTGTAATCGACAGCGGTTGGTTACTCCAAGGCATTAAGTAGCTACTTGACCCTTTTGCCAAATTGTATGCACTATAAGAGAATAAGCTTATGAAAGGATGCTCAGATGGCACTTCGCTTAATCGAAATTGTGTTAAACAATGAAGACACGGGTGAACTTAGAAAGTTTCTAAAAAAATACGATGTTATCGAGCATAGCGAGCTACCTCTCTTAAAAAATAAGGTCCTATTTCGTATCTTACTATCTGCAGATATTTGTGAAACGGTACTTGGCTTTCTGGATGAAAAATATACTTGTAATGAGCGAAACCGTGTCACAGTTCTTCCGGTGGAAGCAACACTGCCACTTACAGAAGAGCCGGTTAACTCCCCTCTCCAAGTAGAAAACATCTCTAAAGACCGCGTTGCCACAGAAGAACTCTACGAAGATGTCAGAGACGCATCCGAGTGCTCTAAAATTTATATGTTCATGGTTGTGCTCTCAACACTTGTAACAGCGGTTGGTTTATATAATAACAATGTTGTTGTTCTACTCGGTGGTATGTTGATTGCACCGATACTTGGCCCTATCATTGGGCTTGCTTTGGGGATTACCTTAGGTGATTTGTGGTTACTGAGACGCTCGGTGCTAACAGGATTTTCTGGTATTGGTATTGCACTACTTCTTTCTATCACCATTGGTTCTCTCATAAAACTAGACCCCACCCTATCTGAAATTGCTTTAAGAACCCAGTTGGTAAAAGGCGATCTTGTGGTTGCGCTTGCATCGGGATGCGCTGGTGCACTGGCATTTACAACAGGGGTTCCTGCCATGTTAATTGGTGTTATGGTTGCTGTCTCCCTGTTACCTCCTCTCGTCACAACGGGCTTGTTAATTGGTGCCGGACACCCTGAGCTTGTTGAAGGTGCTTTTGTCCTTTTTTTAATGAACTTTCTTTCCGTCAACGTTGCAGGTGTGATTGTATTTCTCTTGCAAGGTATCTACCCCAGAAACTGGGCTGAAAATAGTTTTTTAACTAAGTTTATTCGTTCCACCATGATTGTTTTATGGATTGCAATGCTTATCGCTTTTCTTGCCTACTTCAGGTTACATTTTTTTGATCTAGTGAAACTCTAGTTCTCCCAAAGCATTTCTTAAAAACTTACCTATACTTACTTTATGTCAATTAATATTCATAAAGTACAAAATGAGAAATAAATTTGGGTTTACTCCTCGAGAAGACTATCGTGGCTATAATGGCTTTCTTCACAGAAATTTTATCAGAGCTTGTAATCGTGATAATTTTGAGCAGGCAAAGAAGTATTTAGATCAATTCCCTGAAGCTAAAAGAAGAGAAACTATACAGCAAGATGATGGTTATTTTTTCTTCCTACTGATTCAAAATCAAAAAACGGAGATGATTAGTAATATTCTGAGTGGGGAAAACCAAGAAGAAAAGGCTCTGATGCAGAACAAACTTAATGAAACACTTGCTTATAATTTGAAAAAAGCGGTTCAAACCGGTAACTTATCTCTCATTCAAACGTGCCTAGAAACCTTTCCTGGGGAAGAGACACAAAAACATTTAGATGGTGTGCTTCGTCAAAATAATTACGCAATGCTCGAATCTATTGATGGCCGAAAACATCCTGAGGTAGAAGCTTATTTTTTAAGTCGAGATGACACACATGAGGCCATGACAGAGATAGCTGGGTTGAATATGCCTGACATACTAATAGAAGCAGTAGAAAAGCCCAAGCCATCAAACAACTCAAAAAAAGTACCGACATGCTTTTCACGGTTTAAGGAGCAACTCGACGCCCTTTGTAAGGGGAGGCAAACCACAAAAGTGTACCCAGGAACCCAAGAGAAAGATGATAAAGAAACTGATTCTCAAGATAGCGACTCACCGACGTCCAGATTTTAAGCGTTATTTTATATGGCGATAATCGCCTATCAGAACAAACGCAATCTCATCGAAGAAATAAAAGCCATTGGGGAGGCGATCGCAGGGAAATAGTCCCCCCAACCTTGCCCTGAATATGGCATTGCTCTTATTGTCTTGCTCTTACATAGAAGTTACACAACCCGTTACATCTAAAGACATTCTTGTTATAATAGTCTTCTAAATTACATTCTATGGTATGGTTCATATATGCCCACTGATGGTTATTACGACAAAAAGCTACTCTCTTTAATCAAACAAAAGTCTATCCTCCTGAGCATGAATCCTGCTCTATATGCTCTGGTTTGTATCAATGAGGAAATAAAATCTAAATTAGATAGAATTCAGGAATTAGTGAAAAAAAGAAGCGAAGTGATGAGCAAAGCAAATTGCCGAGATCCTGATCAATCCCTGATAAACGTAACAATATTATGGTGCTGCTGCTTCCCAGTAATCTTGCCTTGCTTTTTGACAACCTTTTTTTTAGTTTCTCTGCACTCACAACGCATTAACACCGAGATAGAATCCCTCATGTATTCTGTAGAAGAAGATAAAGTCCTAGGAGAGCTCATCAACAGCCTTAAGGCTCTAAAAGCCAGTCCTGCTTACTCTCTTAAACGAGAGGCAAGTTTGTTTAATAAGTGCGATATGCAACAAAATAGAGCGCAGTTGGTCGTAAATACGATTGAATCATTTTTAAAAAGCCAGGAGATCTATGCAAATTTAAAGCAACTCTTGACCGCATCGTCATATCCATCAAGGCAGTACATCAACAAACCTTACCGGAATATGAGGCTGGCTCACCAATACATACAACAGGTATCCAGCTTCGTACTGTATAAACACATACTCGTAAACTTGAGAGCCTGTAATTGCCAATGATAAATTGATCTCATATATGGACCCTGCCAGGTTTTGCAATAGGTAGCCCAGTATTTTTAGCAAGCTAGGTTGAGATGCAGTCATATATTCGGCCTTTGATTAAGTGAAGTAAGAGCTCAGTGCTTCAAATATCGAAAGCCCCCAATCTCGGAGGTCATTGTTTGAAAATTTGGATTGATGGCGATGCCTGCCCAAAACTAATTAAGCAGATTTCATTTCGTGCGGCAATGAAGCGAGAAGTTCCACTGGTTATTGTTGCGAATCATCTGGCTGCAACGCCCCCCTCGCCTTACATTAAAAAAGTTCAGGTGGAGTCAGGCTTTGATGTTGCCGATGATTATATCGCGAGCCAGGTGCGCTCCCATGATTTAGTGATTACTGGTGATATTATTCTAGCCAATAGCATCATCGAGAAAGGCGCTTTAGCATTAAATCCCCGCGGCACTCTGTATACGAAAGATAATGCTAAGCAAGCGCTGGCGATGAGAAATTTAAATGAATCTTTGCGCAGTAGCGGCTTCCTGCAAGGTGGGCCAAGTGCAATGGGCGCTAAAGAAGTCCAGTTGTTTTCAAATCAGTTAGATAGACTTATTACAAACCATGTGAAATAAGAAATATTCCTAATAAGGCCCTAGCTCTCCAGAATGAAAAACATAAGGACTAATAGTTTTTTTAAACTCTTTGTTTTAACCTAATTAGGTAATCAACTGCATGAAAAGCTTCCTCAACACGCCCTTTATCGTCGACACGTTCGGTTAAAACTTTAATATTTGGTGCAGAAATAACCCCATTTCCCAGTAAGATACCCTGCATGGCAAACTCTATGAAGCAGCTTTTTACGTGCTCCCAGATGAATTCATAATGATCAGTCCCTCCCTTGAGTAAGAGACCAAGAGGAATATAACCATCGTACGGACGATGAATACTGAAGTGTGTAATCGCTGCAGGAATTTCGTAGCAACCTGCTGTGAGCGTTTCAATATCATATGCATAGTCAGATTTTTCAAGTAGCTCTATACAACTCTCTAACTGCTTTTCAGCTAACGTTTCGTAATAGTTAGACCATATTACCAATATCTTTGACTGACTCATATGTAAACTCACATCAACTGAAAGTGAAATGCCCCTTTACGTTCCATTCTAGGCAATTTTTTAAGTCCTTTAAAACCTCACTAGGGACAAAATTGCCGAGTGCCTGATGGGGCCGCTCGTGATTATAGTGCTCTAACTATTCAGCAATCAAATCTTCCAGCTTATGAATATCAATACACTACCCTAAATCCCCCCTAATCAAGGCTTATTTCTCGAGCACAATAGTAAAATTGATTCGTTAAATTACTTACTATAAGTAGCCCTGTATCGGCTGGTGAAGATAAAAAGTTAGCAACGTAAGCATAATAAAGATTAGATGAGCTATTTGTCGCACTATAAACCATTCTATTCTCGACCTCTGGAAGAAATCCTAGCGTAAATAGATTTGTATTAACATTTGCAATAGGCCCGTCATTAACATCAGTACAAGACCAAGGTGGATATTGATAAAATTCAACATCCGCTAATTCACAAGCTGCTGGTAAATACCAAGTCCCCTCAGGTATAGTACCTGTTTCATCCTTGGTTCTAGTATAGCAGTCTTGTGCAGCATAGGATGCAGTTGGATATGAAGGATCAAAAGTATCAAAAATTCGCTGTGTATCACACCGCCCGTCTGTAGGCCCTAAACAAGAATCATCCCCAGCCACTGATGTATCATTCACACCCTCGACTTTAATTGCTCCCCCATCTTGAGGATCCCAAACACCTCTTAATCTTGTTGAGTCCAATACAAGCACACTTGAAACAGTTGGTGTAGACCATACCAAATAACTATTTACGCTGAACCCTAACGATATATTCACAGTGTTGGTATTAGTACCCGCAACTTTTATATTCCCTGAAGCAACATAAGGTGTTGTTGAACGTAATATAATATTACAAGTATCTCCCGGGGGCACAGAAGAGCAATCAGTTGCATCTTCTGTCACGCCTTCCCAGGTAGTGGGAAGCGCTATGGATATATCTACTGCAGTATTATCGAACCCTTCATTCTTGACACTAATACTAACCGATTGGCTACCATCTGAAGTGACAGGAATAACGTCGGCAGAAGATAGAGAAATTGTTGTAGTATCTGTAACGCACTGAACATCAACATTTGTAACATTTTCACCTGAAATTGTACCTGAATCTGTACCATTCACTATGCTACATGTTTGCACTTCAGGTTTTGAGTCAACTTTGACTTGATAAAAACTACCGTCTGCAAGAGGAGTTGGAAAGGTAAAATTACCGTCAGCATCAAGGGTAATTGGATCGGCATCATTAAGTGTTAGAACCAGCTCTCCATCTAGCCCAGTTACAGAACCGCCAACTGTATAAGAAGCTGAAGAACAGGTAATTGTTATGTTATCGACGTCTTCTGTTGTTGTTCCTGTCCCCTTACTCACTGTACACGTTTGTGCATCGTCCTTTAACAGGGGGTAAGAAGAATTTTCTGCGAAGAGTTGAGAGTCAGCTACTAACGCAGTCACTGTGTATGGAGTACCATATGCGAGTTTATCTGGAAATTGAAAAGGACCGTTTTGAGTTAGCTTTAGTGGCCCTATATCATTTAAGTATGCTTGAACTACACCAGTAGCCCCTTTAAGGATACCTCCTATTGAATAAGCCTGTGATGCACAAAATACATTAATATTCCTTTTTGAGCCTTGGCTTATAACTCCAATACTATTTACTATCGAGCAAGTTTGATTAACCGGGTCCTTTTTGACCGTTACTGCATAATTATCTCCCCGATTATATGTTTGTGAAAACTGATATAAACCATCAGTCCTGCCCCTGAATAGCGATCCATCCTTATTTTGTAAGATTACTTCTCCCTTTAAACCAGAAATTCGGCCACCAAGCGTATAGGGTATAGTACCTCTAACAGGAATAAATGCCGCACCATTTTCAGGTATTGAAAAAAGACAGTAGCCGTTAGAGTAAGGGGAACATCCTGTCGGGGAATACCCTGCAGCATTTAGTTTTATTCCGACAGATGAATAAGCTTGTTTAGGAATGGTTGTTCTTATAGATAGATCCAGTGCAGATGCCGTATGCCGCTCACACGATATCTTGCCTTTTCCATTCAAGCAAATAATCATATCTAATTCAGCAGGTTCTCCTGAAGCTGACACCTCAAAAATAGAACCTGCATTCGCTGTTGCTTGGCTCATGAGCAAGAAAAATAAAATAGTCAAGAAACGGCGCATAAGATGATCCTTATCTATGACAAGCTGATTTATCAATACCCGTGTAGTGCACACAATACTATGAAAAATCTGGCTTGGCTACAGGACCTTTCGGTCACCCTGAGCTATATCAACCCTTTTAATATTATGAAAATAGAAGTTATTCAACGACGCGCTCAGAAATTGTGCCAAATTAGGTTTTCTTATCCAGAACTCAGGTTGTTTTATATATTTCTGCCAAACTCAAAGCGATTAATAACTCACCTTACGCACTGCCCACTTAAGAAGTCATATTTTTTAGTTCCTGCATAGCAACCTGATTTGCCCGAAGCAAGAGTTTATATTTGATGGCAAAGTGATTCAGGTTTGTTTTAATTTTTAACATTTCAAGTTTGCA
>JASBUZ010000003.1 GCA_030147635.1 Gammaproteobacteria bacterium | reverse complement strand
TTTCGCTGCGACCTAGGGTCGTCTATATCTGAGAAATATTTTAATGCTTCCTGCACGTCACAAAGCTCCTTTTACAAAAGGAGCTAATATCGCCTATTTTAATGCTTTGTTAAATATTTTTTTCATGCGTAGGCCCTAAGGGAATAACCTGGTTTCTTGTCTTAAAGATATACGGCAGTGTATCATAACTCACTTTATCTCATTAGGTGGGATTTGGTTGGAATGACAAATCAAACGGTAGCTGATGAAAAAGCGAAGCTGGTGTGGCGTTGTAGACGTGGCATGCTTGAGCTGGATTTAATTTTATCTCGGTTTTTGAAAACACACTGGGATGCGTTAACAAAAGACGAGAAAGCAATTTTCGAGCGGTTATTGCACGAACCCGATCCTAATTTATATGCTTGGTTTATGGGGTATGAAGACGTTGAAGATGAAGCCTTTAAACACCTGGTCACCCTTATCCAACGTTACGGTAAGCCTTAAATCCTCAAAAGATTATCAAAAACTATTGTTTTTGTTGTACGGCGTGGCTGTTGTGGCTTTACTCCAGTCTAATTTTTATGTGCTATTTAGTGTGGCGCTTATCGCAGTACTGAGTATTTATTTTGTTTTTTTATGGCGCTTACAAACTCCTGGTGCGCCATGCGTAAGGCTCCAATATATAGAGCAAAAATGGCGTGTTTATCCTATAGACAAGCATTTTGAGGTTTGTGACTCTGTACGTATTCGTTTTGATTTTGGCTGGTTAATGTGGCTTGTGCTTCAGAGTCAAGCAGGCCCAAAGCACGTATTGTTGTTTCGAGATCAACTAACGCCAGATGAAAATCGCTTGCTTCGGGTGCTGTTGCGTGTGTGTGGTACGTAAGTTATTTTTGAGTCTTGGACCAGTCTTCTACTTTTAGCGTGTTTATTTGTTGAAATGCCTTGTCGTTTGTTACGAGTGTTGCTTTGGTTTGAAGTGCATGGGCTGCAATGAGCAAGTCTAGTGGCGAAAGATTTTTACCTGCTTGGGTCATTGATGCTCTGAGTGTGCCATAAGTTTTTGCTGTATCACTATTCCATGCCAATACGGTCGTTCTAAGTAAAAACTCATGAACGAGTTGATGTAAGCTTTTTGCATTTGGGCGTTTTGCTAATCCAAAGTATAACTCTGCTTCTGTGATAGATGAGATACAAATAGAGGATATAGGTTTGGATTCTAATCTTTTTTTGACTTCAGGATTTTGTTTGATGAGATGAGAAACCATATTTGTGTCAAACATATACTTCATGATTCATCCCAGCCATCAAATGGATCGCGATCAGTTTTTTTGCTTGCTTTATGTTGCCTTTCTTTGGAGCTTAAAAAATCTTTAGGAACATCAGTCGTCTCTAGGAGCTTAAAAAAGTCATCCCAGTTATCTGGGCGGCTGGATAGAATCACATCACCGGTTTTAGGGTTTTTCCGAATAAAGACTTCTTTGCCTGTAAAACGACAATCTGCGGGTAGCCGAACGGCTTGACTACGCCCGTTCATGAAAATTTTTGCGGTTTTAGTCATATCTAGAATATCCACTAAAAATTAGTATATATCTAAGTATATCACATTTAGTTAGCAATAGGAGAAGATTCTTTTGTGCTTTTCATCATGGCGAATCTATTTTTAGCTTGGCGCATGCCTTCCAAAATAGGATCGGAGACTCCTTTAGGGAAATTCAGAGGTAAGTTGGAAGCGACTTGATTAATGACTGTATCTACGCGTGCCAGCATATCGTCAAGAATGGCTTCAGCACGTTCTACAGAGTAGTTAATTGCTTTTGCTGTTTCTAGAAAGTGTTGGCGTTCTAGTTTCTGCCACTCGGTGCATTTTGCTTGTTTACCCAGTGGCATAGCCATCTTTATATCTTCGATTTGAAGCCTTTTTTTCGCCATGAGCGGGTAGCTGGATGAAATATCGTAAAGTGGAGCAAGGGTATATTTGCCTTCAGGTTGGATAAAAATACTAAAGTTGTTGGCGTGGCCATCGGTTGCTGCAAGCAACCAGAATAAAATTTGGCTGCAGAAAAACACATCGCGGTCGTGAATAGGGTTGGCTGAACCTAATAAAAAGTGCATGACGGTCTTGATACCTGGTCCACCATCTTTTGCATATTTGGCAGCAGGTGGGACACCGAGTGCTTGGCAAAGCGTTTCTGTTGGCAGACGCATTAGCCAAGTCTTATCGCTTGAGTACTTTCGGTCAAAACGTTTGATGGCAAGTGCTTGAATGTCTTCAAAATGTAACAAATGCGCATGAACAACTGGTAGGCCAAAGGCTTCGGCGATTTTCAAGCAGAGCCATTCGTTTTCTAGTTGATTAGATTGTGCTTGGCCGAGTTTCAAGATATGACTGGTTGGTGTTTTGTCTCGGGGTCTTGCCCAAGTATCGTTATGATACAAAAAGGCTGCCTTATCCTGTGAGCCAGGCAGAGTAAAGCTAAAGGTATCAAACCCTGGCATCATACCGAGCGGATGACTTTGCAGATCGCGAATACGGTTTGCGATGTCAGACTCTTCCAATGCTTCGAGTCTTATTGTGTGACTAAACGTGGGAATACGTCCTGGAATCAGTTGTAGGGCGCCCGTGCATTCTTTACCGATGGCAGTGAGTAAATCAAAGGTATGATTGCTTTTAGTTTTAAACTTACCTTGGATGCGTGCTCGGACTTTGGCACTATCAGGCAGTAGGTTGTCAAAAAAATGCTGTACAGTTGAAGCTTTAAATGGTTTATTCAATAAGGGTAGGGAGAGCGAGATAGGACGTGCGCCTGGTGTTTCCAACCAAGATTTTGCATAGGTGAAGGTGAGGGTATCTTGCGAAGTTTTCTTGAGTGTGCCGACTGCTCGACCATTCATTAAAATATTGAGGCTTTGGCGGGATGTTTTTTGATTTACCATTCTTCGTTCCATTGCGATTCTCTAGGGGTTTGTTCATCCTTGGCAAGCACGGTTGCATCTAGTTTGACGGCAGATAAAATTCTAAAAAGCGTATCGAGTTTAGTGCCTTCAGGTCTTTTTTCAAACTCTGAGATGGTTTGTTGCTTGAGCCCGACCAGCTTGCCGACAGCAGCTTGGCTGAGCTTTAAATTTTTTCTTCGATTAGCAACGAGTAAAGCAAGTTCTTTGGGTGAGCAAATAAACATAATTATGAGCTCTTTCTTATTAACTGTTATGCTTAACCATAACGGTTCTATTGAGTGAAATCTAGATGTTGCACGTAACAGACTTAACATTTGACTATTCCGATAAAATTTTATTACAAAAAGTTTTTTTTTCAGTCTCAAAAGGTTCTGTTTTACACGTAAAGGGTGAAAATGGATCTGGAAAAACAACCTTACTAAAGCTTCTGGCAGGGCTTATCAAGCCACACTCTGGGGAAATTGTATGCCAGGGGACGTTTTGTTATGTGGGGCATCAAAATGGTGTGAACCTGCGTTTAACGCCTTTGGAGCATGTGCACTTAGATTTAAATATCACGAGTCATGAGCAATGTGATGAAATGCTCCAGAAAATGGCACTGCGAGAAGTGCAGGATAAACCTTGTGGACTTTTATCTGCAGGACAAAAACGCCGAGTAGGCTTGCTACGCCTTTTAGCAACCAAGGCAGACTTATGGCTTTTAGATGAGCCCTTGGTAGGGCTTGATGAAGCAAGCCTTCAATTATTTAGTGTACTGACTCAAGAACATCTGAAGCAATCTGGTAGTATTGTTTTGACCTCTCATCAAAACTTGCCATTTGAGCTGCGGGAAGAGCAGCATAAGGAGCTCGTGTTATGAGTTTTTTGAGGCAGACTATCAGGCGAGAAGTGTTATTACAGTGGCGAACATTACGCAGCGTGATTAATGCAAGCCTGTTTTTTGTAATGGTTTTACTTTTGTTCCCACTTGGCTTTGAAGCAAATGTGAGCCTTTTACAAAAGGTTTTGCCTGGACTGGTTTGGATTGCGGCGCTGTTTGCCTTTTTTCTTTCGGCAGAAGGTGTTTTTCAAGAGGAATATGAAGTCGGTGTGCTGGAGCAGTGGCTTATTTCATCAAAACCTTTACATACTCGCATTCGTGTGAAGCTTTTAGTGCATTGGCTGACTCACATTCTACCGTTGTTGTTGCTTTGTTGTGTGGTTGCCATAGTGTTTGATTTAAGACTGAATCAAATGGGTGTATTGATGCTCAGTTTAACTTGTGGAACCCCGACACTTTATATGCTGTGTGCTTTTTCGGCAGCCTTTGGGCTTGGTTTAAAAAATCAGGGGCTATTCACGGCTTTAATTGTTTTGCCGCTGACACTCCCTGTGATGATTTTTGGTGGGGGAGTGTTAACCAGTGTTATGCAGAATATCTCAGTTAGCGGCCATTTGGCATTACTATTAGCGATAGCAATTCTTGCAGTTTTTGGTATTCCATATGCAATTTCTGCAGTGATTCGAGTGGGTGTGGCTGACGTTGGTCATTAGCGGTGCTATACTGCGCGCTTCTGATATTCAGGATTGGGGTCAGGGCTTGAATTTTGAATCCAAAGATTCAAAATTCAAGCCCTGACCCCAATCCTATATTCAAACGGAGTGATACATGTTCAATAAAATTCAAGTGCCTGAGGCAGGTGAAAAGATTACTGTGAATGCCGATTGGTCTTTAAATGTTCCTAATAATCCAATTATTCCTTTTATCGAAGGAGATGGGATTGGGGTTGATGTAACACCTGCGATGCGAACGGTTGTAGACGCTGCAGTTTCCAAGGCTTATGGCGATGAGAAGCGTATTGAGTGGATGGAAATTTATGCTGGTGAGAAAGCAACAAAACAATACAGCTCAGACGATTGGTTGCCTGATGAAACTTTAGAAGCCATTAAAGAGTTCTCAGTTTCAATTAAAGGGCCTTTGACGACGCCTGTAGGTGGTGGTATCCGTTCTCTGAACGTTGCTATTCGCCAAAAATTGGATTTATACACTTGCCTAAGACCTGTACGTTATTTTGAGGGCACACCAAGCCCCTTGAAAGAGCCTTGGAAAACCAACATGGTGATTTTCCGAGAAAACTCAGAAGATATTTATGCAGGTATCGAGTGGCAAGCAGGTACATCAGAAGCTAATCAAGTGATTGATTTTTTGCAAAACACAATGGGCGTTCAAAAAATCCGTTTTCCTGAAAACTGTGGGATTGGTGTGAAGCCTGTTTCTGAAGCTGGCACAACCCGTTTAGTGAAGGCTGCTATTCAATACGCGATTGATCAAGACCGTGACTCTGTGACTTTGGTACATAAAGGTAACATCATGAAGTTCACCGAAGGTGCTTTCAAAGATTGGGGCTATCAAGTTGCTAAAGAGCACTTTGGCGCAGAACTTTATGAAGGTGGGCCTTGGATGGTTTTGAAGAATCCAAAAACCAACAAAGACATCATCATTAAAGATGTGATTGCTGATGCTTTCTTGCAGCAAATTTTATTACGTCCAGAAGAGTATGATGTGATTGCAACCTTAAACTTGAATGGTGACTATATCTCTGATGCATTGGCCGCCCAAGTCGGTGGTATTGGTATTGCTCCTGGTGCAAATCTGGGTGATGGTATCGCCGTTTTTGAAGCAACCCATGGTACAGCGCCTAAGTACGCAGGGCAGGATAAAGTCAATCCTGGTTCGTTGATTTTATCGGCTGAAATGCTGCTTCGTCACTTAGGTTGGGGAGAAGCTGCTGATTTAATCATTCAAGGAATGGAAGAAACCATCCGATCCAAAACGGTGACCTATGACTTAGAGCGTCTAATGTCTGATGCAACTTGTTTAAAATGCTCTCAGTTCGCAGAGGCCATGGTTCAAAATATGAAGTAATTTTTTCATAAATATGCTTTTTTTTGAAAGCGGATAAAGCCAAGGAAAACCTTGGCTTTTTTTTATCTTTCCATTGTTCTTACAAAATAATTTAGAGATTCTCTTTCTTTTTTACTGGCCAAATCAAATTTCAAAGACTATAAAAAAAGTAAGGGTTATCGCTTTATGCCAACTTGAAATGCCAACAGAAATTGAAGAACAGGCGTCAACAGAAGTAGCGGTTCAGTCGGCGGTGGAGGTGCCAAAGCAGTATCAGGTGATCTTGCACAACGACGATTACACACCGATGGCATTTGTAGTTGAAGTGATACAGCATTTTTTTCATTTATCAGAAGATGTGGCAGTACGTGTGATGATGCAAGTACATACGAAGGGACGAGCGGTTTGTGGTGTATTTACTCATGAAGTTGCCGAAACCATTGTGGGGTTGGTTAATGAGTATGCCAAGTTACATGAGCATCCACTGCTGTGTACGATGGAGGCAGTTTAACTTGGCTTATCGTTAGATAGGAGCAACGATTATGCTAAATAAAGAGCTTGAGTTCACTTTAAATCTAGCCTTCAAAGAGGCTCGAGAGAAACGTCATGAGTTTATGACGGTTGAACATCTGCTTCTTTCACTGCTAGACAATCCTGCAGCAGGCAATGTACTGCAAGCATGTGATACGGATATCGAAGTTCTGCGACGCGATTTAATCGAATTTATTGATGAAACTACCCCAAAAATTCCAGAGGGAGAATTGGAGCGTGAAACCCAGCCAACGCTTGGGTTTCAACGTGTGCTACAGCGTGCGGTATTTCATGTGCAATCTGCTGGTAAAACAGAAGTCAGTGGAGCTAATGTACTGGCTGCTATTTTTAGTGAACAAGAAAGCCAGGCGGTTTATTTTTTAAGAAGAGAAAATATTACGCGCTTGGATGTAATTAACTATATTTCGCATGGTATTTCTAAGCAGCAACATCAACACTTCCAAGACAATATGAGCCCTGCTTTTGATGAAGAAATGATGGGCAGTGAAGTGCAAGAATCTCCCTTGGAAAGTTATTGTTTGAACCTCAATAAACGTGCTCAAGCGGGTAAAATTGACCCGCTCATTGGACGGCATGAAGAACTACAACGCAGCATACAAGTGCTTTGTCGTCGCCGTAAAAATAACCCCTTGCTGGTTGGTGAAGCAGGGGTTGGTAAAACAGCTATTGCAGAGGGGCTTGCAAGACGCATTGTCGACGGTGAAGTGCCTGAAGCCATCCAAAACTGTGTGGTTTATGCGCTCGACTTGGGGGCCTTACTTGCCGGAACCAAATATCGCGGGGATTTTGAGAAGCGCTTGAAGTCTGTTTTAAAGCAACTCAGTGAGCAAGATGGTGGTATTTTATTTATTGATGAAATTCATACCATTATTGGTGCGGGTGCCGCATCTGGTGGTGTGATGGATGCCTCTAATTTAATTAAGCCATTACTTGCTAATGGTGAACTAAAATGTATGGGTTCAACAACCTATCAAGAATATCGCGGTATTTTTGAAAAAGATCGTGCGCTTGCAAGACGTTTTCAAAAAATTGATGTGGTTGAGCCAAGCATTGAAGAAACGTTTGATATTTTGAAAGGTTTGAAAGCGCGACTAGAAGAGCATCATGGCGTGAAGTTTTCAGTGCCTTCACTGCGCGCGGCTGCAGAGTTATCTGCGAAGCATATTCATGAGCGCTTTTTACCAGATAAAGCGATTGATGTGGTAGATGAAGCAGGGGCTTTTCAAAACCTTTTGACTGCGGCGAAACGTAAAAAAATTATTAGTGTCACTGAGATTGAAGAGGTCGTTGCCAAAATTGCACGAATTCCAGTGAAGAAAATTTCAACACACGATAGAGATGTTTTACGCTATTTGGAGCGTGACTTGAAACTCTTGGTTTATGGGCAAGAGGAAGCAATTACAGCACTCTCTTCAGCGGTTTGTCTGGCGCGTTCAGGCCTTAGAGAAGAAACTAAACCTGTCGGAAGCTTCCTGTTTACTGGACCCACCGGGGTTGGTAAAACAGAGGTTACACGACAGCTTGCCAATGTTTTAGGGGTTGATTTACTACGCTTTGATATGTCGGAATATATGGAGAAACATACAGTTTCTCGCTTGATTGGTGCACCTCCAGGCTATGTTGGATATGACCAAGGTGGATTGCTGACAGAAGAAGTGCATAAGCACCCACATGCGGTCTTATTGCTTGACGAAATTGAGAAAGCGCATCCTGATGTGTTTAACTTACTGCTACAAATTATGGATCATGGTACCTTGACCGACACCAATGGACGCTCAGTAGACTTCAGACATGTTATTTTGGTGATGACCAGTAATGTAGGTGCACAAGAGATGAGTCGAAACTCAATCGGTTTTTCTGAGCAGGATAATCACCTTGATGGACAAGAAGTTTTGAAGCGGCAATTTACGCCTGAATTTAGAAATAGACTAGATGCCGTGATTAATTTTTCAAACTTGGATACACATACTATTGGCTTGATTGTTGATAAGTTCATTATGGAGCTTGAAGAACAATTGAGTCAGAAAGGAGTATCCCTTAATGTTGACCAAGAAGCTCGTAACTGGTTGATTGAACATGGTTACGATAAATCTATGGGCGCACGCCCAATGGCTCGTCTAATTCAAGATGAAGTGAAACAACCCTTGGCTGAAGAGCTACTATTCGGAAAACTTGCCAAAGGTGGACATGCACGACTTACCCTCAAAGATGGAAAGTTACATTTTGAAACATCTGATTACCGTGAAGGGGTGTGTTAAGCACCACTTTGCGGGTTTATCTTTTGTGCTATAGCTTTAATTTCGTTAGAATAACTACACTTTTTGAAATTTTCCGGTGTGTTAGTTACGTTTATGCTCAGTGTGATTGTGATTACCAAAAATGAAGCACATCGATTGGGCCGTTGTCTTGAGTCGGTGAAATGGGCCGACGAGTTGATAGTGTTAGATTCCGGTAGTACAGACAACACTGTTGAAATTGCAAAAAATTTCACCCCTCATGTTTTTACCAATACAGATTGGCAAGGATATGGCGTGCAAAAACAGCGTGCCTTAGCTTATGCCACTGGTCAATGGGTACTGCATTTAGATGCTGACGAGTGGGTCAGTGAGCCCTTGAAGCGCAAGCTAGTACAAGTCATGAAAGATGACAAAGTTGATGCTTGTCGTGTACCTATCAAAATGTGTTTTTATGGTAAACCGCTTCGTTTTTCCTCAAGCCCGACAAGGCACGCTCGTTTTTTTAGACGAGCAGGGGCTCATTTTAGTGATGATTTGGTGCATGAGAAAATTGTGCTGCTTAAAGGAGCCAAAATCAAGCAGCTTAAGGATCCTATTTACCATGACTCTTTTCTGGATATAAGTCATGCACTTCAGAAAATGGATAAGTATTCATCTTATTCTGCCAAAATTCGTTTGGATGAAAAGAGAGTAGCAGGAGTATCTCGTAGCATTTTAGGCGCGTTGTGGATGTTTGTACGTTGTTATGTGTTACAACGAGGCTTTTTAGATGGAAGGGCTGGGTTTATGCTTGCAATCTTGAGTGCTGAAGGGAGTTTTTATAGAGGGGTTAAACAAGTGTACCAAGATAAAAGTGTACTTGAAGCAAGTGAGGTGAGTGAATGACAGCACGTCTTGCATCTTGGGGCTCTTTTTTCTTAGTCCTTTCTTTGTTTGCATTGCCCATCAGCTCAACTGCTCGGAGCGTGTTTATTGGAATTGCCGTCGCTTGTTTTGCTTTAGATGCAAATAGCCGCTTTGAAGTAAAGCAGCTTTTAAAGCGTCCTTGGGTGATATCCGCGATTGCTTTATTTGTGCTTGCAGCTTTTGGCTGTTTTTGGAGTCCTGCGAGTTGGCATAGCAAACTGGCTGTACTTGAGAAATATACCAAGCTTTTGTATTTGCCCTTTTTCGTGGTTGGATTTAAAGATAAACGCACGCGCATGGCAGGTATTCATGCTTTTTTATTCGCAATGCTCATCACCAGTATGCTGCTTATCTTTAAAAAGCTTGGCTGGATTCATTACGGTGGACCCGATCCGGGTAAGTTTTTCCGTAACCATATCATGACAGGGTATATGCTTGCGTTTGCCGCGTATTTATCGGCTTGGCTTGCCTCAAGCAGTCAAGGCGTGCGCCGAGTACTGTATGGTGTGCTGACATTACTGCTCAGTTACACTGTACTGTTTATTTGCACCGGAAGAATGGCGTACGTTGCTTATGCAGTGGTGATGCTGGTTTGGTTTTTCCAGTGTTTTTCGTGGCGAGCAGCACTAGGTTTGGGGGGAGGGTTTTTATTTTGCTTTTTGGTGAGTTACCAAGTGAATCCGACTATGCAGTTTCTATTGCATCAGGCTCAAGATGACTGGGTGTCATATCATCACAATGATAAAAATACTTCGCTCGGTCTGCGCTTACAGTTTCATGCCTATGCTTACGACTTGTTTAAATATCACTCTTGGATTGGAAATGGCACTGGAGGCTTTAGTCATTCATTTGAGCAGGATACACCGGTTGCCAATTGGGAGCAGATGACAGTGTGGGAGCCGCATAGCCAGTACTGGCTGATTGCTGCTGACTACGGCGTGCTTGGTTTAGCTTTGTTTTTACTCTTTTTGGCAAGTCTACTTTGGGAAAGTTATCAGTTGCCTGAAATGCGCACTATGGCATTTGCGAGTCTCGTGCCTTTTATGGTTGGTAGCCTGACCGATTCGTTACTACTGTACTCTGGGACAGGCTACTTTTTCTTTTTATTTATAGCACTTTGTTTTAGCCGAGTGTCTAAAAGCTCCAGCACGCAGTGTAATCAAGCTGACGTAGTGGATGATCGAGTGCGTCCTTTGTCACAAGCCACGGCAGATTAGACTCAAGCATGAAGGCGAGCGTGTTTTCGTATCGCGTAGGCTCGAGTTCCTCTGTTGTCGCGAGCTTATAAGTATCACTATCGGGTCCGTGTGGTGTCATGCAGTTGTGAATGCTAACACCACCCACTGAAAATCCTTCTTGTTTCGCATCATACTCACCTTGGACGAGTCCCATTAGTTCACTCATCATATTGCGATGGAAATAAGGTGGTCTGAAGGTGTGCTCTGCAACCATCCAGCGTGGTGGGAAAATCACAAAGTCGAGATGTGCAATACCAGGTGTTTGGCTTGGGGAGGTAAGTACGGTGAAAATAGAAGGGTCTGGGTGATCGAAACTTACTGTATTAATAGTATTAAATAACGATAAATCATAGGCGTAAGGCGCATATTTTCCGTGCCAAGCAACGACGTTCAAAGGGGTGTGGTTGTTTTCAGAAATCCAGAGGCGTTGTTGGTACTTACAGATGATTTCTACATCTTCTAGGCTTTCATCTACCGATGCTTTTGGATAAAGAAAATGTCTTGGGTTGGCAAGACCATTTGCGCCGATGGGTCCAAGATCAGGTAGCGTGAGAGGAGCTGCACCATTTTCACAGAGGTAGCCACAAGCACAGTTGGTAAGTAGTTCAACCGTGAAAGTAATGCCGCGAGGAATAACTGCAATCCAACCTGGTTTAATCGTTAAGGCGCCAAACTCCGTTCGAAGGAGTATTTCACCTTGGTAAGGAATAAATAAAAGTTCTCCATCGTGATTTTTGAAAAACTTTTTATCCATGGAGCTGGTACATCGATAGATATATGTATTGAGGCCTTTATTACCTGCAATGTGAAATAAGCCTTCAAGAAAGTCTTGTGGGGTACTTGGCGTTGGGAAAGGAGACCAACGCAGAGGATTTGGGGGCTGTGCTGCAGCAAAGGCTTGGACTGGAACGTTGGGGTAGGGTACAAAGTCGTTTTGAGTGACTGAAGGTTTGGTTCGATAAAGCCAGCTATACAAATTTTGGTGTCTTGCCTGAGTAAATGCGCTACCACTGAGTTGCTCGGCAAATAAATCATGTGAGCAGTGCTGTGGCGCATTTTGATTTTGAGGAAGTGCGCCTGGTATGGCTTCTGTTGCGTGATAATTTCCAAAACCACTGAGTGTCATATTGTCCTCCTGATTTATTCTTACTTCATCCTTTGGCCAAAGCATACTATACTTCGCCCTAGTTTTTGTATTTATTTATCAGGGGCTGTTGACAATTTTTCACAACCCACCGTCATCTCTACGTTCCGCGACTTGTTCGCGGAATCCATGGACCCCGTGGACAAGCCACGGGGCGTAGGGTTTCGGAGGTGGTGTGGTGAATTGTCAACACGCCCTAAGTTTGAGAGGGTTGAACCGTGGCAGGACATAGTAAGTGGGCAAATATTCGTCACCGGAAAGGGGCGCAAGATGCAAAGCGCGGCAAAATTTTCACAAAATTAATTCGTGAAATTTCAGTTGCAGCGCGAGAGGGTGGCGCAGATGAGGCAGGGAATGCAAGGCTTCGTGACGCGGTACTGAAAGCATTAAAAGCAAACATGAAGCGAGATACCATTGACAATGCCATTAAGCGTGGTGCTGGTGGTTTGGATGGTGTTGAGATGACTGCTATGCGCTATGAAGGCTACGGACCTGGTGGTGTCGCTATTTTAGTTGATTGTTTGTCTGATAACAAGAATCGAACGGTTTCTGAAGTGCGTCATGTTTTTACAAAGTATGGTGGTAATTTAGGAACGGATGGCTCGGTTGCTTATTTGTTTAATAAGCAGGGCGAAATTTTATTAGCAGTGACGCCTGAGTATGAAAAGGCCATGGATGTGGCTATTGAAGCGGGGGCTGATGACGTTATTTTAGAAGAGAATCAGCTTGAGGTGATTACCCCACCTGACGGTTATCATGCCATATTATCAGCTTTAACTGAGGCTGGTTTTGAAGTTGAGCAGTCGCACTTAACCATGCGTGCACAAACTGCTGCTGAAATAAAGCCTGAACAAATGGAAACGCTCGAAAAATTAATAGATGCGTTAGAAGATTTAGATGATGTACAAGAAGTCTATAGCAATGTGAACTGAGGTGGCCCTGGAGGTGAAGCTGTAGCATTGCTTCTCAAGGCATAATCAGATATTATACCCGCGTTTACTTTAACCTTGCCTCACGCAGATATTGTGATCAGCGGAGGCTTAACTCACAAGGAGATCACATGCGGCACTATGAAATTGTGTTCATGATTCACCCAGACCGAAGCGAACAAGTTCCAAGTATGCTTGAGCGTTACATTGGTATTCTTTCAAAGCATGAAGGTGTTGTGCACCGAAATGAAGATTGGGGTAGAAGGCCATTGGCATATCCAATCAATGACTTGCACAAAGCACACTATCTTTTACTCAACATTGAGTGTAACCAAGAAGCGCTTGATGAAATCAAAGCGAGTTTAAAGTTTAACGATGCGATTTTAAGACACCTTATTATTAACCGTAAAGCAGCGGTTACTGACGAGTCTGTTATGATTAAAAAAGATGCAAAAGAAGCACGTGAAGCACGTGACGCATAAAGGGAGAGTATAAAATGTCAACGTATTATCGTCGTAAAAAAATGGCTCGTCCTACAGTGGATGCAGTCACAGGGGTTGATTACAAAGATATTGCTTTACTGAAAGGCTTTATTTCTGAGAGTGGTAAAATTGTTCCTAGCCGAATCACAGGGGTTCCTGCGAGCATGCAACGTCAAATTACACGTGCCATTAAACTAGCGCGTTTCTTGGCGCTACTGCCTTACTGTGATAGCCACAAATAGGATATGTTGTGCGAAAAAGCATTTTCCAAAACCAAGTGACGCGAGCACTTGAGCAAGAAAGATATGCATTACTACTAGCAACACTGCTTGCGGCTGTGCCTTATGTGGGCTGGCTTGCACTTGCTTTAATGGCTTTAGTGACGCTACGTCACGGTGCAGAAGCAGGCTTGAAACTACTCTTGCCTGTAATGCTGGTACAAACACTTATTGGACTGTATTCAGCACCACTAGCTACTGCCATTTTAATGAGTGTATTAAACGGTTTGCCTTGTTATTTGGCCGCCTACCTACTTAGAGCCACCTCAAGTTGGCGTGTGGTCTCAGGGGCTGTTTTGGGATTTGTTTTGCTTGGAACCCTGTTGTTTCAAGCCTTTTCGCCTGATTTTATCATGCAACAATACGCACATCTGGAGACAGCTTTAACAAGTATGTCTCAAGGCCAAGTGAGCGCTTTAGATTTTTGGATGAAAAAAGGAGTCTCTCCCTTAGTTTTAGCCCATTATCTTTTTGGCTTTCAAGCAGCTTCCATGGCATTTTCAGCGATGGTGCCACTGCTTTTGGCGCGCTCATTCCAATCCCAGCTTTTTTATCCTGGTGGATTTCGAGAAGAAATGCTGCACTTTAGAGGGGATAAAGTGAGTGTTGGACTGCTCGTGTTGTTTGCTGTACTGGCTTATTTCGAGAACTTTTTTGCTATTAACTGTTTGCCTGCAGTGCTGTTTTATTTCGTGTTAGCGGGGTTGAGCTTTAGTGCATGTGCTTTTTCACAGATGAAGCCACTGGCACTCATATTGCTTTTAATTTTACCCATTATATTTTTATCTTGGGTAGTTCTACCGCTTTATGCACTGATTGGGGTTGTTGATAGTTTAGTTAATTTTCGCTTATACCTGTCTTCAAAGACAGGCAAAGCAATGTAAAAGAGGGTATGACATGCACGTTATTTTGTTAGACAAAGTAAAAAACTTAGGAAATCTAGGTGATGTGGTTGATGTAAAAGCAGGCTATGGCCGTAACTACCTCATTCCTGAGAAGAAAGCTGTATTCGCAACTGAAGAAAATAAAGCACTGTTTGAAAAGCGTCGCGCAGAATTTGAGAAAAAAGCACAGCAAGAGCTTGCTAAAGCAGAACAGCGTGCGGCACAGTTGAATGATGTGACCCTGTCGCTTGAAGTTGAAGCAACAGATGAAGGCAAGTTGTATGGTTCAATTGGGGTTGCTGAAATATGTGAAGCATTGGCTGCTCGTTCAATCGAAGTTGATAAGCGCGAAGTGATGTTGCCAGAAGGTCCATTACACGCTTTGGGCCAGTATGTGATTGATCTACAGCTTCACAGTGAAGTGACTGCAAATCTTCAGGTTGAAGTTGTTTCTAAATAGAAGTGGTTATTGACGCTCGCAGGTTAGTTTTGTAGATTATTCTTACCTTCATTGGTAAGAATAATCATGCGAGCACTTTTCAAATCCGCTGTTCCCTACTTTTCATTGTTCTGTTACTTTCAGGTTGCGTTTGCAGGTACTACAGGCCCTGATTTTTCTTCTCAAGACTATCTAAATCGATTGAAGCAAGGTCACATTGCTTTGCAGCTCGGATTCTATTGGCGTAGTGAAAGTAACGGTCAATATATTTACATTGATAGCTTGATTGGCGACCGTTACACCGTATCACAGACGAGTCCTCGTAATGGCCTGGCTGGGATTGGTTACTTTGTGGATGGAGGACACTATAGCCACTTTGATATGAGCTACGGGGTGAACTGGTTTTATCTATCAAAAACCAGAACTTCAGGTTTTATCTTTCAGGAAAATCAATTTAGAAACTTAGCTTACGCATATCATATTACACAGTATCCATTGTATGCAGTGGCTAAGTCGACGATTGACACCGTATTTTCTGGCTATCAAATCAGTTTAAACGCAGGGATTGGTCCAAACTTTATGCAGACCGGTGGTTATCGAGAAAACTCAATTCTGACGGGTAATAATGTGGTTTCGATACCTGGAGTAAATTTTTCAGGTAAAACAACAACTGTATTTAGTGCAACGGCAGGTGCTGGTGTACAAGTGGCTGAGGTATTTGGCAAGGCGCCTCTGAACTGTGGTTATCAGTTCTTTTATTTAGGGCAAGGTAAATTTAATGTATTGAATGATCAAATTCAAAATACATTAAAAACGGGACAACTTTATGCGAATGCAGTGATGTGTTCTATTTTAGTTTGAATTCAAAACACTCGGTGTAGGAATAGCATATGAAATGGAATTTCGTAGGGCGTAAGCTAAGTGTACTCTTAGGTTTTTTGGGATGTGTTAGCTCGACATGTGCAGCAGATCCTATGTTTTATGTTTCTTTTGTGAAGGGTGATGTGGGCTCTGAACGTACGCTGATTGTCCGTACACGCACTAATCAAACTTACCCAAATTTAGGGATTTTGGTGAACCATCCGGACTTTACGCTTTCCCATGAACGTTCTCCTTGTGTCTTGAACTCACAGAATAACTGGTGTCTCTTTTCAGGAGGCCGCAATACCGTGAAGCAATTTAGACTCATAAGAAACATCAATCGAGTGATTGCAAAAGAAAAAGTGAGTGTGCAATTGGCACTAAATGCGAAAGGGAATCGTCCGATATCGGTGCAGAGATTTACAACAAATACAGTGACCCCAGGTCGGATTATTGGATATCTCTATGGCTGGGTTTCTCCACCACCTGCAGAAGAGGTCGCAGCAGCACACTATACTCATGTTTTAATTGCTTTTGGCCTGTTTAGTACCACCTCTCCTGGTACAATTAATGTGGATGCTGTGAGCGGATTTGATTTAGCAACCTACGTGAAAGACTTACAAGACAATGGTATTCAGGTGTTGTTATCGATTGGTGGAGCTTCCACGAGTATTCCAGATACCACGGTGAGTTTTGATCAAGCGGTAGGTCTTGCTGCAACGCCGCGAGATTTTATCAACACTTTCAAAAACTCCATGAGCTCTTTAATAACAACTTATGGTTTCGATGGGTTTGATTTTGATATTGAGCAAGGATTAAACGAGGCAAACTCATTTAGTGATCCAACAAGCGGTTGTGGAGATGATACGATTTATGATCCAAAGTGTGATATTGACTATTTAGCAAAAATTATCAATGAATTTCACGCAAGCTCTTCGAATACAATGCTTACGCTTGCACCGCAACTTGCTAACGTTGCTGCCACGCCAAGTTTTACCCCAATTTGGGGGAATTATGCGTCTCTTGCCATGGTGACTGCGAGCTCACTGGAGTGGATTGGGTTTCAAATCTATAACTCTGGCTGCGTTTATGGAATTGACAGAAATTGTTACCCGCTTGAGGGAACTAGTTTAACCAACTCACCTGACTCAGCGGTTGCAGTGGCGACAGATTTACAAGAAAACTGGCCTGCACAAACAGAGACAGGTGTTGTGACAGGTTTTCAGCCTTATATCAGTAACTTGAACCCTGATGGTTCACAAGTAGTTTTGGGGTATGCATCGCTCAATGGGGAAGGGCAAAGTGATGGCTCGCCAGCTGCTGTGGTTGATATTGTGAAAAATGCGATTCAATGTCTGCGTACAGGCGAGGCGTGTGGTAGCTATACACCTCCAAATACTTATCCTGCAATAGGGGGCGTATTTGATTGGACTCTCAATTATGATGCATCTAATAATTACGCTTTTTCTACGGGGTTATATCCTTGCGTTGTACAGGGAGATTGTGCCAACGTGACTATGTTGGCACAGTAGGCGTGTTATTCCTTCCACTTGATATTACAGCCGATACTTGGTTTTTGTAGCGTAGGGACAGGTTTGCCTCGAATGAGACAGTCTAAGGCTTCTCGAATGGATGAGCCATCTGACTCGATACCATTACCTGGTCTTGAGTCATCGAGCTGGCCACGATAGGCAAGCATTAAGTCCTGGTCAAATACAAAAAAGTCTGGGGTGCAGGCTGCTTGATAGGCTTTTGCGACTTCTTGGGTTTCATCAAACAAATATGGAAAAGGGTAGCCTTCTTTTTCTGCTGTGGTTCGCATATTTTCCGGTGAGTCATCGGGATATTTTTCTACATCATTTGAATTAATAGCAATAAACCGAATTTTTTTTGGGATATAGTCACGTGCGAGCTTTGTAATGGCTGGATTAACATGTTTTACATAAGGACAGTGATTGCAAATAAACAAAATAACCGTTGCAGCTTCGTGGTTGTCTGATTGATGTAAGTTGATAGCGCAGTCAGTAATGACATCTGTGAGTGAAAATCCAGGGGCATGCGTCCCAAGGGGAAGCATGGAAGAAGCGGTTTTAACCATGACTTATCCTCATTAAAAAATTAGAAGTTTATTTTACCAGCGTAACAGAATGCCTTTTTTGATAGATTCACGAATGACTTGTTTTTGTGGTTTGTTGGTTGAGACCCAGTAGCTTCCCATATTGCTTAAAGCAAACTTAACGCGAGGATATTGGCAAATGGTCAAGACTTCACGGCAGTTGATTCGAGTGGGGTTGTTATCTAAGTTTGAGATACATTGAAAGTGGATATTTTCAATATCAGATGCAAAGGCAGACCATCTGCCAGCGTTTAATTTACTCTGTAATTTAGGGCTCATAAAAGCATCTTCTGTTTCTACACGTTGTAGCTCAATGGTTGAGTCAGAGTGATTCTGGACCAGAAAAAAACTTTGCTTGTCTGAGTCATTAAATAAAACATACGGATCGTCAAAGCCAAAGCCCATGTTTTCACAGCCCTGAGGAAAGGCAAAACTTAAGTTTGGTAAGAGTAGAGCTAGGCCTAAAGCGCATAATAAGTTTTTAAAAGAGGTAATCATTAACTTAGGTTATATAATTAGAGTGGTTCTCCTATCATAGCATATTCTTGCTCACTGGTTTGTCAAAAAACTTGCTTTTTCTTATAAACTCCTTTATTTGTAAAGAAGTCGTAAGGAAAAGCTGTTCATGGATTAATCACTGGAGATAGCCATGCTGCTATACGATATTTTTGTTGCGTTACAGGGAGATACCTCAAACAAAGTGCTCTCAGACGCTGAGCTTACTTTGCTTTCACAAGCAACAATCACAAAAGAGGCCTCACAAGAGGCACAGCAAAAGATTGCTCTCGCGCATAGTCGTCTTCGGTTTGTCCTACCGAACCTATCCTCTGGGCGAGTCAAGATGCTACAGAACGCTTATGGTGATTTTCTTGCGTATTGTGCTGGAAAACTTTCACAAAGGCCTCAAGTGCCTGTGCTTCCTCTGGTGATTGAATACCTTGAGGAAAACGCACTGTCTTTTAAATTATCTCATACGCACATGAAAATGCTTTATGCATTGTTTTGCTTTAGTTTGCGCGAGCAAGAAGACGCACTGTCTATTGCACGACTTGGTCAAGCGTTCATGAATACACCCAAAACTTTTGCTGCTTTTCTAAGGTATTTGATGAAATCAGGCGTGACAGTTGAAGAAATTTTATCGACACACTTAATTCAGAATTATTTTCGTTATCATATTGGTCTCGCAGGTATAGAACCTATTCAAACGCTCCATATTTTTCTCGCACAAGCCAAACGAACTAAGCCACTTGCAGATGCACTTGGTAGAACTTGCTGTTCTGAGCCAGCTCTTGCGGCTTACGCGCTTGATGGAACTACTCAGCTTGATACAAGCTTAAATAGCCCGGCCTATTCTGAGCCCCGTGCTATTTTTACACCAAGTGTTCAAAATTTCGAATCTCTTACCCATCTTTTTGGTATTGAGTTTTTGAAAGCAGCACTATGGCGGCAATTTGAAGAGCCAACGTTAGAGAGCACAAAAGTTTCAGGGGCATTACTCAATCACCCTATGATTTTGACGACTTATTTTTTTGAAATTTTGCATCATACGAAAGACTTGGATGTATTAAGGAAAACTTTTGCTCAGTTGCTGAGTCCTGAAACACTTGATGGATTGGTACAAGCTCGAGTGAATGGCTTATTGACGCTATTGCCGTACTCTCCTTATCTTACCCAAAAAATTGCGCATGAAGATTTGGAAAGTTATCTCAAAGGCATTAAACGCACAGCTGCAACACCATTTGATTTAATTGCTGATTTAGCGGCTCTTTTTTGTTTGTTCAGGCAACAAAGAAGTCCACAAACGATGTTTCTATTTGAAACGCTTATCGCAGAACTGCTTGAATCACCGAATACGCTCGATGATGCGCTGATTAAAGAAATTAGGCGTTTTAAGCCTGCGAAATCTTATTTAACAAATTTAGTTGGGACACTTGATTCGATACTGGATACTTATATTGCAGCAAATACAAATTATCCAATTAAAGCTTTTGATTATATTTCGGCCGAAGATTTATGGGCTAAATTACATCTTCAAATTAGTATGTTACAAGAAATTGAAGAGACACCTAACCATTTTCCTGAAGATAAATATAAGTTTCAGGCTTATCTTGCACATGTTTTTTGTGAAAAAGAAACTCCTGAAACGCCTTTTGTTCTCAATCAATTTTTAAATACTTTGGGATTGGATGGAGTGACGGTCGCGTCTCAGGCAGAAATTTATCGTTTACTTAGAACACTGCTGATCTCTGTCGATCATCCGCGTTTGCGTTTAGAGATTATGCAACGATTGGATAGTGTAAATTTCAACTGGCGAACAGTGGATGCACGTGAAGGTTCATTATTTATCCAGGCAGCGATGAATGGCAACTTAGGATTTGTAGAGTGGCTTGAAACCAACAGAGTTAGGTCTCATGAAAAAATTTCTACGATTGCTGTTCGCGCAGCAGAGCTTGGACATTGGCATATTACACAATATTTAGATAGCCGGTACCAACTGGGAAGAGGGCCACGACATAGACTATTGGCACTTGCTGCAGCAGATAGGCAGCCAGAGAGTCTCTCATGGCTTTTATCTTCCGAAAAACCAAAGCTTTGCCTTGGTCATATTGAGCTAGCGTTCAAAATAGCTGTGCTCAATAATGATTTAGAGAGTGTGCGTGTTTTATTGGGGTCCAGTAGACCGCCTTGCGATGCAGTCGTGGTCAAAGGTTTTAAGATTGCTCGCAAGAATCATTTTTCTGAGATTTCTGAGTATATTACAGCCAAGAACCATTCTGCTTTGCTTAAGCGAGCAGTGAGTCAAGTGTCTGAGGCTGAGGCTCTAGATGTGCGTAGAACACTTAAAATACGTTTTTCTCCACTTTCCAAAAGTCATTCGTTCAATGCGTTGGTACAATACGGTATTTTTTCGCCTAAATCAGCGGACTTGCCAGATAAGGAGACTCGCCCAAGTCTTGATAGATACCGTTCCATCTGAGGGAGATTGAGAGCTTAGGTTGCCTTGAGTTGTTGATGTCATGCGGCAGGTAGCATAAAATTCAAGGATTTACTTGAGCTTAGGTTTTTTTAATGATTCAAACGATAAACCCTGCAACTGAAGAAGTGCTTCAGTTTTACCCCGTATTGTCGAAAGAAGCAGCTTTTGAGCGTATTCGGGATGCTGAAAAAGCATATGATTCTTGGCGTCAAGAATCGATTAAAGTGCGCTGTGGCCATCTTTTTAAGCTTGCTGAGTGCCTAGAAGCAAAAAAAGAAGAATATGCGCGCCTCATGGCAAGTGAGATGGGGAAGCCTTTAAAAGCGGGGATTGGTGAAATTGAAAAGTGCATTTGGGTGTGTGAATACTATGCAGAGCATGCCGAAGCCCACTTAGCTGCAGAGCCCATTAAAACTGAATTGAAAGACACCCAAGTTGTTTATCGACCGCTTGGCGTCGTGTTTGCTATAATGCCTTGGAATTTTCCGTTTTGGCAGGTTTTTAGATACGCAGTACCCACAGTCGCAGCAGGAAATACTACCCTATTAAAGCATGCGCCTATTTCAAGTGGCACGGGGAACGCCATTGCTGAGCTGTTTATCGAGGCCGGCTTCCCTGAGCATGTTTTTCAGCACGTAGTGTTAGATAATGAGACTGCTGCGGAAGTTATTGCACATGATGCAGTGGTTGGTGTCACCTTTACAGGAAGTGCGCGGGCAGGCGCTGAAGTGGCTTCTTGTGCTGGTAAGCATCTAAAGCGTGTGGTGCTTGAGTTGGGCGGGAGTGATCCTGCTGTGGTATTAGCAGATGCAGATATTCAGTTAGCGGCTGAGGTCATCGTTGCATCAAGGCTTAATAATACCGGCCAAGTGTGTATTGCTGCCAAACGAATCATTGTGATTGAATCGCTCAAAGAGAAATTACTGCAAGCAATCCTTGAGTGTGTTAAACAGTACACTGTGGGTAACCCAATGGATGAGAAGACCGTGATAGGTCCGATGGCACGTGCCGACTTGCGAGAAACCGTACATGCGCAAGTTGAGGCATCTATTGAAAAAGGGGCTAAGCTACATATAGGGGGAGTCATTCCTGAGGGGAAAGGGTTTTACTATCCAGTGACAATTTTAACAGAGGTGGTTCCTGGCATGCCTGCTTTTGATGAAGAGCTATTTGGCCCGGTGATTACTTTGATTGATGCACGTGATGAGGCTGATGCGATTCGACTTGCGAATCAAACAGAGTATGGGCTTGGCGCTTCTATTTTTACACAAGATGAGGTGCGAGGAGAGCAGCTGGCAGCGGATGCGATTGAAGCAGGGACTTGCTTTGTAAACGGAAAAGTGAGTTCAGATCCGCGTGTGCCATTCGGAGGTATTAAACACTCAGGCTTTGGTCGTGAATTGGCACGTGAGGGAATTTTAGCATTTGTGAATATGAAAACAGTGGGTATTGGGCATGCCTAAACAAGATATTGTTGTTTCAGTAAAAGACCAAGTTCTTCAATGTTATGAAGCGGGGAGCTTGTTACAAACTTATCCCGTCTCAACCGGTAAAAACGGTGTGGGCGAACAATTAAATAGTGGGTGTACGCCACGAGGCCAGCACTGTGTCGAAGAAATCATAGGATGTGAGTTTGCAGAAAATAGTGTCTTTGTCGCCAGAGAGTGGACCGGCGAGATTTATTCTGAAGCTTTAGCACAGGAATTTCCTGAACGTGATTGGATTTTAACACGCATTGTACGCCTTAGAGGACTTGAGCCTGGTAAAAATCAAGGTGGAGACGTCGATACGTTTGAACGATTTATTTATATTCATGGTACTCCCGATTCAACACCACTCGGAGTGCCCGGTTCTCATGGATGCATTCGTATGCGTAATCAAGATATGATTGCGTTGGCTGACTGGGTAAAGGTAGGGACGCCTGTACTCATTGAGGGGTGAAGCGATGACGCACAAATTTGAAGCGGGAAAAGAGCGTATTATCAAGGATGTGGTGAAGTGTATTCAAAAAAAACTTGGTAAGAAAGATGCTGGGTTATGTGCTGAGTTTATGCGGCAATTTTTGGGAACTGTTGGTCTTGAAGACTTACAAGATTGGACCATCGAAGGTTTAAGCTGTGCGGGTATTCACTTTTGGTCGACGATTCAAGGGCGTAAAGTCAATAAACCCAAAATCAATATTTATAATCCGACGTTTGAAGAGGACGGCTGGAAAACCACGCATACAGTGCTTGAAGTCGTGACGGACGATGAGCCATTCTTGGTAGACAGTATTCGAATGACTGTGAATCGAATGGGTTTTTCCTCTCATTTAATTATGTATATGGGAGGGGTGCGTCTTGAGCGCGCTAAAAATAGAGCAGTTACTGCTGTTTTTCCCCGCGTTGGAGAGTCACGACCAAACGTAATCGTTGAAGCGGTTATCCTGATGGAAATTGATAAGGAAGCCGATGCTAAAGCACTCAGTGAGTTGGAAAAAGAACTAGCGCGAGTTTTGAGAAAGAATCGAGCAGTGGTTGAAGATTGGTCTGTTATGCGTGAGCGAGTGCGGGCTAGTATTGACGAGCTAGGACATGCACCATCTACACTAGATAGCTTTGAAGTTGAAGAAACCCAATTATTTCTGAAGTGGATTGAGGATCATCACTTTACTTTTTTAGGGGTTCGAGACTATGAACTGAGCCATTCCGGGCGAGAGACTTATTTAAAACCTTTACTTGAAACAGGGCTTGGCGTGTTACGTGAGTCGTTGAACCGAACAGATGAGCGAACCTTATCTGAGTTAACGCCTGAGGCTCAAGAGCTGACACTTTCTTCCCGCATTTTGATGATGTCTAAAATTAACTGCCTGTCTAGCGTGCATCGTGATACTTATATGGACTATATTGGCATTAAACGATTTGATAAGAAAGGAGAGGTGATTGGTGAGCGGCGAGTTTTAGGGCTATATACGTCTGCAGCTTATAATACGAACCCAAGGCATATTCCTTTTTTGCGTCATAAAGTTGCTTGGGTGATGCAAAATTCTGGGCTGAATCCACGCAGTCATGCTGGAAAAACGCTCCTGAATATTTTAGAAACCTTGCCACGAGATGACTTGATTCAAGGCTCAGAAGACGAACTTCTGGAAATGGCAATGGGTATTTTTCATATGCAAGAACGTCGGCGCATTCGCATGTTTTCTCGTATGGATGTATATAGGAGATTTTGCTCGTGCCTGGTTTATGTACCGCGGGATCAATTCAATACCGATTTGAGAAAATTGATGCAAGACGTATTAAGCGAAACGTTTCATACGAATAACATCAGATTTTCTACTCATTTTTCTGATTCTATATTGGCGCGCATTCACTTTGTAATACAATTGAATCCATCAGATAAAAAAGAATATGACTTTCCAGCACTTGAGAAGCGCTTAATTGAAGTAGGGCGCTCCTGGACGGATGATTTGCTCTATTTTCTTTTAGAGCGTTTAGGTGAAGAGAGGGCTGTTGCTTTATTTGCAAAGTATAAACTAGCATTTCCGCCTTCATATATCAGTCAATTTTCACCTAGGACAGCAATGTCAGATATTGATAAGGTTGAAGGACTGTCTAAAGAAAATCCACTTGGTATGCATTTTTATGAGTCAGAGACCAAAGATAAGGGGGAGTTTAGACTTAAACTTTATCAGCATGATAAAACACTGGTGTTGTCTGATGTTTTACCCATCTTAGAGTGTCTTGGCATGCGGGCCATCAGCGAGCAGCCTTACGCTCTGAATTTAGAGGGGGGTGCTGTTGTTTGGATTAATGAGTTTGTCATGCAATATACGCATGAAGAACCTTTTAATCTTTCAGATTTGAAGCTGCACTTTCAAGAAACGTTTCAACGTGTTTGGTTTGAAGATGCAGAGAATGATGGCTTTAATCGCCTAGTTCTTGCAGCGGGACTGAGTTGGCGACAGGTTGCCATGATAAGAACTTATGCGAAGTACTTTAAGCAAATTGGTTCTGCCTTTAGTCAAGACTACATGGAAACAGCTTTAGTTAAGCACAATGAGATTACTAAAAAAATTGTACAGCTTTTTGAGACACGTTTTCGTCCAGGCAGTGTTGCGCAGCGCGATAGAAAAGTGAAATCACTTAAAAAAGCAATTTTGTCAGAGCTCGATCACGTCAAAAACTTAGATGAAGATAAAATTATTCGACAGTTCGTGCAGGCCATCACAAAAACGTTACGCACCAACTACTATCAAGAAAAGGTGGGTGGGGGCTTTAAAAACTATATAGCCATTAAGTTAGATAGCAAAGAAATTTCAGGGATGCCACGCCCATATCCCATGTTTGAGGTATTTGTTTATTCACCTACTGTAGAAGGAATTCACCTACGATGCGATAAGGTCGCACGAGGCGGATTGCGCTGGTCTGATAGAAAAGAGGATTTTCGTACGGAAGTTCTGGGCCTCATGAAAGCACAGCAAGTTAAAAATGCAGTGATTGTGCCGAGTGGTGCCAAAGGTGGTTTTGTTGCTAAGCGCTTACCTTCTAGTAGCACGCGAGAAGAAATTTTAGCTGAGGGTATTGCATGTTATCAGCAATTTATTCGAGCACTCTTGGATATTACAGATAACTATTGCGATGATGAATTGGTGAAGCCAAAGTCGGTGGTTTGCTACGATGGAGACGATCCTTATCTGGTGGTTGCCGCAGATAAAGGGACGGCAACTTTTTCAGATATTGCCAATGAGATTTCCAAGGAATACGACTTTTGGCTTGGGGATGCCTTTGCCTCAGGGGGGTCTATTGGGTATGACCACAAAAAAATGGGGATTACCGCGCGTGGTGCCTGGGAGTCTGTAAAACGTCACTTCTATGAAATGGGCACCGATATTATGACCACCGATTTTACGGTGATTGGGATTGGCGATATGGCAGGTGACGTGTTTGGAAATGGTATGCTGTTATCCAAACACATTCGTTTGGTTGCAGCCTTTAACCACATGCATATTTTTATCGACCCAACGCCAAATGCTGCAAAGAGCTTCAAAGAACGTGAGCGTTTATTTCATATGCCGCGTTCAAGCTGGAGTGACTATGATAGCAAGCTGATATCAAAAGGTGGTGGTGTGTTCTCGCGAACTGCTAAGTCGATTCCTGTCAGTAAAGAAATGCGAGCTTTGTTTGGGCTTGAGCAAAAAGTGATTGAGCCAAACGAGTTGATTCAAGCCATATTAAAGGCAGACGTTGACTTACTTTGGAGTGGTGGTGTTGGTACTTTTGTGAAAGCAACCTCTGAAAATCACTTTGAGGTCGGCGATCGTACCAACGATTTGATTCGTGTGAATGCAGATATGCTGCGCTGCCGTGTGGTTGGTGAGGGAGGAAATTTAGGCCTTACGCAATTAGCACGAATTGAGTATGCACTGAAAGGAGGTCGTGTCTATACCGACTTTATTGATAATTCAGCCGGGGTAGATTGCTCTGACACAGAAGTAAACATCAAAATTCTGTTGAACCGAGAAGTAAAAGCAGGGCATCTCACCGCTAAAAAACGGAATGCTTTGCTTAGCTCAATGACAGATGAGGTTGCACAGTTGGTTCTGCGCGATAATATTTTGCAAACGCGGGCCATTAGTTTACTTGCAGCACAAGCAGGACGCACGATTGATTTGAACAGTCGTTACCTCAATATGCTGAGTCAAGAAGGCAAGCTTGATAGAGCGCTTGAATTTTTGCCCACCGAGAAAGTATTAAATGAGCGTAAGCTACTTGGCAAGGGGTTGGTTAGCCCTGAGATTAGTACACTGCTTTGTTACAGTAAAATTCATTTGAAGGCAGCAATTTTAGACTCAAATATTCCTGAAGATGACTATTTACTTCCTAATCTTATGAATGCGGTACCGAAGCCTTTGCGTGGCAAGTTTCAAGAGGGTATTACCAAGCATCCTTTGAAGCGCGAAATTATCGCAACCAAGCTTAGCAATATGATAGTGAATGAAATGGGCTTTAATTTCATTTACCGCCTAGAAGAGGAAACGGGTGCGCCAGTGACTGCTATTGCTCGTGCCTATATGATAACTCGGGCAGTCTTTAACATGGGGGCAATTTGGCAAAAACTGGAAACGCTTGATACTTCGATGAGGGCAGCCTATCAAACCGAGATTATGGTGAGTTGTGTGCGTTTGTTAAGGCGTACGTCGCGTTGGTTTTTACGTTGCAAGCGTACCCATCTGGATATGGCGGATACCATTCATCGTTATTCAAAAGGGATTGCTGCGTTAAAGAAAGCTCTACCAGGTCTGTTGAGTGAAGCACAACAAAAAGTGTATTTATCACAGGCAGCACACTACCGAGCACTTGGTCTGCCGGATGCAATGGCATGTGAGCTGACAGCTAACCGAACACTTTTTTTTGCTATGGATATGGTCGAGATTGCAGAAGCGCATAAAGTGCCAGTCACACGAGTTGGACAGTTGTATTTTGATTTGGGTGAATTCTTAGATTTAACCTGGATTAGAGGGCATGTGGTTGAGCATCCAACGGAGACGCATTGGGAGGCTTTAACTCGTGAAGCGCTTCGCGATGATTTAGACTGGCAGCAGCGTAAATTGACAGCCGCTATTTTACAGCTCGAGAATAAGGCGGAGCAGAAAAGTGGTGGTTTGGAGATTTGGGCTGAAACGCACAAGGCTCTGATTGCTCGTTGGCATCAAGTGGTGGCAGAGCTTCGCTCCAGTAATGTTTTGAACTACACGATGTTTTTTGTGGCCATTCGTGAGTTACTAGACTTAACAGAGACAACACTGCAAGATACCGCATAAGGAGAAGTTACATGACAAAGGATGTCATAAGCTACCCAACAGGATTTAAATGGCTACACTGGCTGGCTGCACTGTTGGTGTTTGGGATGCTCGGGGTTGGTTTTTTCTTGAGTGATGTGCCGAGTGAGTTTAAAGGGACAGCCTATATGCTGCATAAATCAACTGGGCTTACTATTTTAGCTTTGATGCTAATACGTTTGGTATGGATTAGCAGCTCTGGCAAGCCCAAGCTTCCTGAGAGCACTCCCAAGTGGGAGTGCTTTTTGGCAAGTAGTGTACAGCATGCTTTGTATCTTTTTTTGGTGGCGATGGCATTATCTGGTTGGTTGATGGCAACCGCCTCGAATAAAATCCCTGTTTATTTTGGTTGGTTCCGTGTACCATTCCCAGGTGTTACTCCAAATGAAACACTCGCAGAGTGGATGTATGACACACATGGAGTGATTGCTTGGATTTTACTCGGCCTCGTCGGCTTACATATTGCAGGTGCATTAAAGCACTGGCTCATTCAAAAAGATGATGTATTAGACCGCATGCTGCCATGATGATAGAGATTTTTGATGAACGACCCCTGTACGATTGCGCTCAAACAAGTGGGCATGGCCTATGGTAGAAAATTATTATTTTTAGATGTTAACCTGCATCTGAATTCAGGAAATGCATATGCGCTGGTGGGTGCCAATGGCGCTGGAAAATCTACTTTTTTTAGATTGCTTACCGGTGAGGAAGAGCTGACTTCTGGCGATATTATGATTCCAAAGAGTGCCAGTGTTGGCTGGCTCAAGCAAGATCAGTTTCGCTATGAAAATACACCAATCTGCGATGTGGTACTACAAGGCAAAAAAGCGCTTTGGGATGCCTTTCAAGCGCGAGATGCGCTGTTTTTAGATGATGAGTGGACAGACGAGAAAGGGTTTAAGCTCGCTGAGCTTGAGGAAATTATTGCACATTACGATGGTTATACGGCGGAAGCAGAAGCCGAAAGTATTTTAGAAGGGCTTGGTATTTTACCTCAGTATTTTGAGAAACCACTTAAGGCACTATCCGGTGGTTACAAGCTTCGTGTATTACTGGCTCAAACTCTGTTTCAAAAGCCATCTATTTTGCTCTTGGACGAGCCTACCAACCACTTGGATATTTTATCGATTCGCTGGCTTGAGAAGTTTCTGAAAACTGAATTTCAAGGTTTACTTGTGTTTATTTCTCATGATGTTGATTTTATCGACCATGTCTCCAATCATATTTTGGATATTGATTATGGGGAAGTACGCTCTTACAAAGGCAGTTATGCCAAATTCTTAGAAGCAAAAAAACTGGTTGAAGAGCAAAAAGCGGTCGAGAAAAAATCAGCTGAAAATAAAATTGCAGAGATGCAGCGTTTTGTCGATAGATTTGGTGCTAAGGCATCTAAAGCTGCTCAAGCACGTTCACGCATGAAGATGATAGAGAAGATAGAGATACCAGATATTAAACACTCTTCTCGTGTTGCACCCCAGTTTCAATTTACCGAGTCACGCCCATCGGGTAAGCATATTTTGCAAGTGAAGAACTTAGCGAAAAGTTTTAAAGAAAAAACTTTGTTTGAAAAAATACGCTTTCAAGTTTCTCGAGGAGAAAAAGTTGCCATCATGGGAGTGAATGGGATTGGTAAATCCACACTCATGAAGTTGCTGGCCGGGCATCTTGAACCTGATACAGGAGAAGTCACTTGGGGACATGAAGCACGTATCAGTTATTTTTCACAAGACCATCATGAGCTTTTAAATCGTCATGTAAGTGTATTGCAGTGGCTAACCGATGAAACCAGAGGCGCGAACGACCAACAAATTCGAAAAATGCTTGGTCGAATGTTGTTTGTGCAGGATGACGTCGATAAAGATATTTTAACCTTGAGTGGTGGTGAGGCAGCACGTTTGCTACTTGCCAAAGTGATGCTTGAAGCCCCTAATGTGATTTTACTCGATGAGCCTACTAACCATATGGACTTAGAAAGCATCGAAGCCTTGGGTGAAGCTTTATCGGAGTACAAGGGGACTCTGATTGCAGTGAGTCATAACCGTCACTTTATCGATAAAATGGCGAAGCGTATCTTATACTTTAAGCCTGGTGGGGTGATACTCGACCACCAGGGCTCATATGAAACGTTTGAGAAAAAACTTGAGTGAAAACCAATAGGATTTCTTCCATTGGATGATTTACAACCCAAGGCTTGGAAGAATTTTTTCGTCGACACAGTTCTCATCTAGCATTCCCCAAACGGTGTTCCCTATAATGTAGGTATCAATTAATGCTTCACCATGCGTTTCTTCGTAGCCGTATCCGGCTGAGATGAGTGCTTCCAGAAAAGAAGCATATCCTGCTACCGTTACAACATTAGAAGCGCTGGCTGCTAGGGTAAGTCCAGCATTTTTTATATAATCAAAGAATTTCATTCTTTTTCCTTGCATTTTAATAGTTATATATTATAACAAAATGATATATTTAAACCCATACCATGATCTTATTTTTCCCTGCTAAGCTTATAGGTAATCTAGCTTAACCACTAAGGGGACATCAGTGACTACCCAAAAAATAACAATTGCAGATTATCTATTACGGCGCTTAAAAGAGCTTGGCATTGATGAAATTTTCGGGGTGCCTGGCGATTACAATCTGGCTTTGCTGGATAAAGTAGTTGCTTATGAAGGGCTTCATTGGGTTGGAAACTGTAATGAGTTAAATGCTTCATATGCAGCAGATGGTTATGCGCGGGTGCAAGGCGTGGCTGCAATGATTACTACCTTTGGGGTAGGAGAGCTGAGTGCCGTGAATGGAGTTGCAGGGAGCTTTGCGGAATACTTACCTGTGATTAATATTGTGGGTTGGCCGGCAACGACCGTTGAGAAGGCGGGAATGCTGATGCACCACACACTAGGCACTGGAGACTTTGGTGTTTTCTTGGAGATGTTTAAGAAAGTATCTGCAGCTGTTGCGATTTTAGATACACCAGAACATACAGCACGAGAGTTAGATAGAGCACTTGAAATTGGCTGGGTGAAAAAGCAGCCAGTTTATATTGGGGTGCCGAGTAACCATGTTGATGTCTTAATTGACCCACCAGAGAGAAAGCTGCGTTTGGCGTATCCAAAATCTAACCAAAGCGTGGTGGATGAGTTAGTCGCTCGGACTACAGGTTTAATTCAAGCCGCTAAGTCGCCGATTGTGCTTGCTGACTTGTGTGCGGTTAGGCACCCAATGAAGCCTATGATTCAAAAGTTACTCGATGAAACTGGTTTACCACTTGCCACCATGAATATGGCGAAAGGGATTTTTGATGAATCTCATCCGAATTTCTTGGGGGGATATAATGGGGACTACAGTACTCCGCATGTGCAAGAGCGAGTAGAGCAGTCAGATTGTATTTTATCATTTGGCGCGATGCTTTCAGATTTTAACACCGGCGGGTTTACTTGCAACTTAGATGCAAGCGCAACCATTGAGATTCATAGTAATCACGTCAAAATTAAGCACGCCCTGTATCCCGATGTCTATTTTGATGCGGTGATTCCAGCCCTTATTCAAGCACTTAAGGGATATACACACAAAGAAACAATAATGCCTTTAGCGTTACCAGATTATAAGGCTTCCTCCAAAGCTATTACACAAAAAAGGTTTTGGCACAGAATGGCAAACTATTTTGAGCCACAAGATATTATTTTGGCGGAAACCGGAACCAGTATGTTTGGTGTGCTTGAAGCGCCTATTTTACATCCTGTGACTGTAATTACTCAGCCACTTTGGGCATCGATTGGTTATACCGTCGGTGCATTGTTGGGAGCAACTCTCGCTGATAGAAAGCGCCGTTCTATTTTATTTGTGGGGGATGGGTCATTCCAATTGACCGCACAAGAAGTCTCAACCATATTACGACACAAACTTACCCCAATCATTTTCTTATTGAATAACGACGGTTATACCATTGAGCGTGTGATTCATGGTATGAAAATGCCTTACAACGATGTGCAGCCTTGGGATTATGCAGCACTGCCTAAAGTATTTGGTGACAACGTGGTTTCCATGGTTGTAGAAACAGAGCTTGAACTTGAAGAAGCCTTGGCGGATTGTAAGAAAAACCGAGATAAATTGTGTTTTATTGAATTAAAAATGATACGCGAAGACTGCCCGGAGACCTTACGGAAACTGGGTGAGGCCTGTGACAAGAAAAATAAGGGTTAGGCTTTGGCGTAAACGATGATTGAGAAAATGACAAGCCCCATGCCGGCACACTCTAGTAAAGTTAACTCTTCTCCGAGCAAGAGCCATGCAGTAATCACGGTTGTGATGGGCAGAACTGCGGTGATGATGGATGCCATGATGCTGTCGACGCGCTGACTCCCCAAAAAGAAGAAGGCATAAAAGAGCCCTGAGCTTAAGGCGCTGATAGTAAGAATCACCCAAGCAAAAAGCGAAATGTTCGCTGGGTTAAATGGCATAAAAGCAAAGACGGCTAAAATAATAATGCCATTAATCGCATTGATAAGTGCTGAAACTAGAAAAACAGGGAGTTTATTGGGGTGAATCTTACAGAGCACATAATAAAGCGCTTCTGGGATGAGCGCGAAAAAGACTAAGAAGTCCCCTAAAAATGAGTGAGGCATACCGGGCACTTTTGTCTTTCCCAAAGCAATCACAGCAAGGCCAGCACAGGCAGAGGCAACACACAGGAGTTTTTTTCGAGTGAGTTTTACGCCAAGAATAAACCAAGCCATAATCGCGATGATAGCCGGAAGTGCACTGGTGATGATGCCGGCCAGGTTAGCATCCGTGTATTTCAAACCTAAGAACATGAAAAAGTTGAATAAGGCGCCACCGCATAAGGCTTGCAGAATAATAAAAATCCAGTCTTTTCGGTTTAATGAGCGAAGGTGTTCTCTGACTGTTTTTTTTCTGTTTTTAGCCAGGTAGTGCATGGGAAATAATATAATGCTTGCAAGCACGAACCGAGTGGTGAGCATAAAGATAACCGGAACTGATATCAGCAAAAATTTAGCAAGCACAATATTAATGGCTGCAACTACCTGAGCGAGGATTAAAAAACTAATTCCTTTTTTGGTTTCAGAGCCAGTTCGTCTGGGTGGTGCTGCAAGTTCGGTTGACATATAGAGATATACTCAAGAGCTTTCTGAGTTGATAAAAAGCGTTTGCGTTGGGAAGGCGCATTCTGCACCATGTGATGCAATGATATCAAGTATTTTCATAAAGACATCATGGCGGACTGCTTCGTACTCCGTACGTTTGATGGTTTTGGTGAAAGCATCGACTAAAATATCTAACGAAGAATCACCAAAGTTGGTGAGGTTGGATAAGATGTTTTGTCTGGTATCTATTTCGGGGTGACTCGTAAGCATCTCTTTAATATCACGTGCTATAGCATCTACTTTTGAAGCATCTTCGTAACGCACACCGATAGTTGTTTTTATACGTCGGTTTATCATTCGAGATATATTTTCAACGCTAATGTTTAAGAAAAAACTATTCGGTACATACAAAGCGCGCTTTTCAAAAGTCCGAAGGCGTGTAACGCGCCATCCAATATGTTCTACACCACCTTCTATATTTTTATCGGGAGAGCGAATAAAATCTCCAACCTTGAATGGTTTATCCATATACACTACAAGACCACCGAAGAAATTAGCCAATAAATCTTTAGAGGCAAAAGCAATCCCGGCACCACCAATCCCACCAAAAGCAAGTAAACCTGAAATAGGCAAACCAAATAACTGCATGATGCTCATACCACCAACGACGATGACAGTAATGGTCAGCAACAAGGCAAGTGCATGCACCATCGTTTCATCTAGCTCTTTGCCTTTTTTGCTACGCTTATTTTTGTTTTGAATTGTGAGTGTTTCTACTTTTTTTATAAAACGCACAGCAGCCCAAGTCAGCGCAAAAATAATACCTGCTTTTTTTACTGGCATAAGGTATGCAAAGAGCCAAGCATCTTGTTTTTCTGGAAAGCTAAGCATGCCGGCTACAGACAAGCCAACGAGCCAGATGGTGAAGGCGAGTGGCTTATGGATGGCGCGTAAAAAGGCCTCAGCATGAAGAATTTTTTTCTGTTTGGCTTTGTCAACTAGCTTTTTAGTGATGCGTGAAGAGGCAAAGTGCGCGATTAGAGTAAACACAAGCACCATGGCAACATGTAACACCCACAAGTGTGCGCCAAAAAAGGTTTCTAAATAATTCATAATGGCCTTTTAGGTTGATTCTGATACAACGTGTATTGTAGGAAATTGTTGCAAACAAAACAACATCAAACGCTTTCAGGGTTAAAACCCGCTTTTGTTGGAAGTGTTCATGTTTTTAGCTTAAAATGCCGCGTTTTTAGGAAAAATGCCTTAAACCGACTCTTTTAGCCTTGAATTATCACTGATCTGTTCTATAGTGTTAGAAAGTGGTTTAAACTAACAAAAAAGTGGAGGATTGTGGGAGAAATTCCGCAAAAGGCAAACCATGTTTCGAGGCATTAATGCTATCAATTTAGACAGCAAGGGCCGATTCGCTATTCCTTCGAAATACCGCGAAGGACTAGGGGATGAGGTCGTTGTCACTATTGATACTGAAGAAACATGCTTATTGCTGTATCCGGTCAAAGCATGGCAAGTCATTGAAGACGGTTTGCAACGTCTTCCAAGTTTTAATGATGCGGCGCGCCGCATACAACGTTTACTCATTGGACACGCAACAGATGTGAATTTGGATGGTAATGGTCGCGTACTACTTCCACCACTTTTAAGAGATTACGCACACCTCGAAAAACGAATGGTTTTAATCGGTCAAGGCAATAAATTTGAGATTTGGGATGAGGGAGCTTGGCAAGAAAAACGTGCCAAGTGGCTTGAAGCAGAATCATCAGGAGATGGCCTGCCTGATGAGATGAAAACGTTTTTCTTATAGGAGTTTTCATTATGATAGGCACACATCAACCCGTTTTACTCGAAGAAGCGATTGAAGCGCTGAAGCTCGTACCCAATGGTATTTATATTGACGGAACATTTGGGCGAGGAGGCCACTCACGAGTGATTGCTGAGGCGCTCGGGCCTTTAGGTCGGCTGATTGTGCTTGATAAAGATGCCGAAGCTATTGCCCATGCGCAAAAAATATTTGCTAAAGACGAGCGAGTCGTTCCAGTTCAAGACTCGTTTGCAAACCTTGAATCTATTACTAAAGATGAGGGTGTTTATGGACAAGTCTCCGGCATTCTACTGGATTTAGGTGTTTCTTCCCCGCAACTTGATGAGGCCGGGCGTGGATTTAGCTTTATGCAAACCGGTCCGCTGGATATGCGGATGAATAAAAATCAAGCTTTAAGCGCTGAAGAGTTTGTGAACAAGGCAAGCGAAGAGCAAATGGTCGAAGTCTTTAAAAGCTATGGCGAAGAGCGGTATGCCAGACGAATTGCCCGGGCCATTATTCGAAAACGCACAGAACTTGGGCCGATTACCACGACGACAGAGCTTGCCGAAATCGTGAAAGAAGCACATCCAGCCTGGGAAAAACACAAGCACCCAGCAACCCGTGTGTTTCAAGCGATTCGAATTTATGTAAATCAAGAACTGGATGATTTAGCCGAAGGACTCAAGCAGTGCGTTCAAGTATTAGCGCCCAATGGACGCTTGGCTGTGATCAGCTTTCACTCTCTCGAAGATAGAATTGTGAAGCGATTTATGCGCGCTGAAGAAGAAGGGATTAAGTTACCACGTAATTTACCAGTGATGGACTCGTACTCTAAGACATATTTTAAACGGGTCGGGAAAGCAATTAGGCCAAGTGATGAAGAAAAAAGTGAGAATATTCGCGCACGAAGTGCAGTCCTTAGGATAGGAGAAAAAACGTCATGAACACGGCGGCAAAGGTGATTCAACAAAGCAGCTTGTTTCAAGGGCAGTGGGTGAAAGTCCAGTTCTCGAAATTAGTGCTTTTGCAAGCAGGGTTACTTTTTTCAGTATTAATGAGTGCACTGTCGGTTGTTTATGTGATTAACCTACATCGTGTGACTTGTAGCCAGATGCAAGCAGCAGACCAAACTACGCATCGCTTACAACTGCAGTGGGGACAGCTTTTGCTTGAGCAGGCAAGCCTTGCAACTCCGGCACGGGTTGAAACCTTGGCTAAGGAAAAATTACATATGGTTTTTCCATCTCACGATCAAACTTTCGTTTTACGCGCTGAATGAAAGGTGCAAGTCATCAGAAACGCTTTTTAGCGATCAGTTGTTTTTTCTTGGTTCTTTTATCCATACTCGTTTGGCGTATGGTCGCCCTCATGATTTTAGACAGAAATTTTCTTCAGGGACAGGGAGACGCTCGTCATGTGCGCGTGGTGAATACACCTGCATTTCGGGGCATGATTTTCGATAGACAAGGGGCTGCTATTGCCGTCAGCACACCGGTTCAATCTGTTTGGTTGAACCCTAAAAAATTTAACCCAACCCCGTCTGAATTGAGTCGCCTGGCCAAAATTCTCAAAATGCCACCTAAAAGTATTTCTAAGCGAGTAAATGATAATGATGCACGTGGCTTTGTTTATCTGAAGCGACACTTAAATCCGGCACAAGCCCAAAAAATTGAAGCGTTGAATATTCCAGGCGTAAATTTTAAACAAGAGTTCAAGCGATATTACCCAGATGCTGAGAGCCTTGCACAGTTGCTCGGATTTACGAATATAGACGATGATGGCATAGAAGGTTTAGAGCTTGCATACCATGACTGGCTTGATGGGGTGCCTGGTAAGCGACGAGTGATTAAAGACCGAACGGGGCGAGTCATTGATGAGCTTGGAGTGATTCAAGAACCTAGGCCTGGCCAAGGGTTGCAACTCAGCATTGATAGGCGCATTCAATTTTTTGCATACCATGAGCTTGAGAAAACAGTGAAAGAGTTTGGTGCTAAGTCAGGCTCTGTAGTGGTGCTGGACGCAAAAGATGGAGAAGTCCTTAGCATAGTGAATTGGCCGTCATTTAACCCAAATGCTCGTGGTCGCTATGAGGTATCGGCTTATCGCAACCGCGCAATTACCGACACCTTTGAGCCGGGCTCTGTGACTAAGCCCTTTAGTATTGCCAGTGCACTCGAGAGTGGTTTATTTAAACCAGATACTGTAATTGATACACGCCCGAGCTGGATGATGTTAGAAGGTCATGCGATTCGAGACGTCGGGAATTATGGTGTTTTAGATGTCAGTGGTGTATTACAGCACTCCAGCAATGTAGGTGTCAGTAAAATGGTCTTGGCAAGTCCGCCGGAGCAGTTAATTAACTTTCTAAAGCGCTGTGGGGTGGGTAGTCGCACCGCAAGTGGCTATCCAGGTGAGAGTGAAGGGGTGATTGTAAGCCCTTCTGAAACAGGCCCTTTTATGCTTGCGACTTTGAGTTTTGGCTACGGCTTATCAATTACCACACTCCAGCTTGCAAAAATGTATGCTATTTTTGCGAATGAAGGACGTCTGATGCCTGTACATTTATTACATTCAGAAGAGGATAATCCTGGCAAGCAAGTGGTGAGTCCAACCATTGCGAACCAGGTGCTTGCTATGATGGAGCTGGTAGTGAAACCAGGTGGGACTGGCACGAGAGCAGCCGTGCCAGGTTATCGAGTGGCAGGTAAAACAGGTACTTCACGGATTGCAGGTGCGAATGGTTACAAAGAGAAGCGCTATATTGCAAGTTTTGCAGGAGTGGCACCTGTCTCTAATCCACGCTTAGTGGTGGCGGTCGTGATTCATGAGCCAACCAAAGGCTCATTTTATGGTGGGCGGGTTGCAGCGCCTTTATTTTCTAAAGTCATGGAAGCTTCTTTACGGCTTCTGGATATTGAGCCTGATGCAGCGAGCGAGGTGCGAGGCGCGTGAATATTTTCAAACAACTGAACAAACTATCTATTACTGGGCTTCAAAACGATAGCCGAAACATAAAAACAGGCGAAGCCTTTCTGGCATATCCTGGGGAGGCTATGGATGGCAGGCAGTTTATTGAAAATGCGATTCAAGCGGGCGCTGCAGCCATTGTATATGAGCCTGAAGGGTTTAAAAAACCAATGGATACACGTGTGCCCTTTATTGCTTATCCAGGCCTTGCGAAGAAACTTGGTCGTGTGGCAGCTGAATTTTATGCAGTACCTGAAGGGAAGCTTAATATTACAGGGATTACCGGCACTAATGGTAAAACAACCATTGCCTATCAATTGGCGCAAGCCCATGATTTGTTGAATAATGCTACGGCTTATATGGGGACGTTAGGTGCTGGCCCACTAGATACGATTAAGCCTTTAAATAATACAACGCCCGACGCCTTATGTGTGCAGAAATTTTTGCATCAATTAGTTGAAGAAGAGATTGGACAAGTGTCGATGGAAGTTTCGTCGCATGGCTTGTGTGAGGGACGCGTGAGTGAAGTGCCATTTACGCAAGCGATTTATACCAACCTGAGTCATGAGCACCTGGATTATCATAAAACATTTGAAGCTTATGCTGAGGCAAAGTCGCGCCTCTTTGCATATCCGAGCTTAAAATCTGTGATTCTTAACCAAGATGATGGGCAAGTGGAGTTGATGCGTCAAAATGTACCTATTGATGCACATATTATTACCTATGGGTTAGATAATCCCTGTGACGTCTCCGCTGATAATATCCAGTTGCGTATGACCGGTAGTTTATTCGATGTTAAAACACCCGAAGGGGGGTTTAAGTGCTCAATACAACTGCTAGGCCGATTTAATGTCTATAACAGCCTTGCTGTGATTGCGAGTCTGATAGCAGATGGCTATGCATTGTCTGATATCTCAGCGGTGATGCCAAAGCTCTCTGCGTCTCCCGGGCGTATGGAGCAAGTAGCTTCTTCACCGGTTGTGTTGGTGGACTATGCACATACACCAGATGCGCTGGAGAAAGCGCTCGAAACGCTGAAAGAGCTAGAGCACAACAAATTGATTGCAGTATTTGGTTGTGGTGGTGATAGAGATAAAGCTAAGCGCCCCTTAATGGCAAAGGTTGCCGAGAAATATGCCGACACTGTGATTCTAACCAATGATAATCCTCGCACAGAAAATCCTTATCAAATCTTAAAAGAAATCGCCGAAGGCTTTGAAACAGAGATTGAAACACTCAAAATCGAAGATAGACGCGAAGCAATTCAAAAAGCGCTCGAGCTTGCAGGTGATAAAGATATTATTTTAATTGCAGGCAAAGGACATGAAACCTACCAAGAAATAGGTCATGAACGCTTTGCCTTTTCCGATGCTCGCGTGGTACGTGAGTTGATGGAAAGTTAGATTGTTTGTGTTGGATTTAATGTATTTTTCTTGATTATTTCAGGTATAGGGTCAGAGGTTTCTATTTCTGTAATAGGGTGTATTTTTTCTCTAAACGTATTGATAGTACTTCGGTTCTCATCGCTATATGTTGTAGGTAATTCATCCAAAAATGCTTTCAGCACCGGACGCTCTTGGTTTGCAGCAATGAGTAATTGACAGCCTGCTTCGAGTGCTTGCGTGCCTCGAGTGAGTAAGTCACCAATATCAGCCCCTGTCATGCCTAAACAATCACTGATGACTAAGCCTTGAAAGCCAATTTCACCTCGTAGAATTTCGCGTAGCCATTTCTTAGAGTAGCCCGCCGCGTGTTTTGCATCTATTGCAGGGTAGGTGACATGAGCAGGCATGATGCCATCGAGCACACTGCTGGTGCTTAATGCTTTAAAAGGTTTTAAATCACAGGCAGTTAATTCCTCCAGTGAGCGCTCATCGGTAGGAAAGCTAATATGTGAGTCTGTGGCGCAAAAACCATGTCCTGGAAAGTGCTTACCGACTGATGGCATACCCGCCTCATGCATGCCTTCAATAAAGGCATTGGCAAGTGCTGTGACAACCTCTGGATTTTTATGGAAGGCGCGATATAAGCCACCAATGATAGGGTTTGGGCCGTGTATATCTAGTACTGGCGTGAGGCCTATGTGGATACCGCATGCACGTAGCTCCGAGGCCATACGGTGACCTATTTTTTTTGCATATTGAAGGCCGACATCTTGGTTTACGTCGTAGAGCTCACCAAAAGTGTAAGCTGCTGGCAGCGGGTAGAAGCCATGGCGTTGTACGCGTTGAACATAGCCACCCTCATGATCGGCAAATAAAATCAGATTTGGATTAATCTTATGAATTTCTTTGGTGAGCGCTTGGAGCTGCGCTCTATCTTTTATATTTCGAGCAAAAATAATTAAGCCTGAGGTATTGGGGTGTGTGAGCAACTCACGCTCTTCTGGCAGGATAGTGTGGCCTTTCAAATCGACGATGACAGACATAGAAACCTCATTGGCTATGTAAATACTTTGGAGTATCGTAGCAGATTGCGGTATACTCCGCGATAATTTGAATGCATGGTTTTACCATTCTTGAGAACGGACAAGGAGTTAAGATAATGACGAATCCTTCAGGGCCTGATGAACTGGCTGCCAGTATCCGTAGGCGGGTTCCTAACATTCAACCACGTATTGGGATTGTATTGGGCTCAGGCCTCGGTGAATTTGCCGATCGCTTAGAGAACGCAACCCGTATTTCTTATGCTGACTTACCTGGCTTTCCATCGGTGACAGTCGATGGTCATCAAGGTGTGATGGTAGTAGGCGAGCTGTTTGGCGTCGGTGTGGTCTGTCTGAAAGGGCGTATGCATTTGTATGAAGGTGCAAGTCACGATGTGGTCAAAACTTACGTACGTACTTTAAAGCGCTTGGGTTGCGAGTACTTTTTTGCCATTAGTGCCTCAGGCTCGCTATGTGAAACTGTTGGGCCTGGCCAACTGATGCTGATTAAGGACCATATTAACCTGCAAGGCACTAACCCTTTGATTGGGCCTAACGATGATGAGTTTGGTGCGCGTTTTTTCCCGCTCGATGATGTGTATGATCGCGAAACACGAGAAACATTGATTCATTTAGCTGAGGGTATAGGGTTGGTACTACCTGAAGGGGTATACGCGGCAGTCACAGGACCAAACTATGAAACAGCAGCTGAAATTAAAGCGCTTCGTTTGCTGGGTGCTGATGCCGTTGGCATGTCGACGGTGCCTGAGGTTTTAGTTGCAACGCATTGCGGGATGAAAGTAGCGGTGATTGCTATGATTACCAATTTTGCAACCGGACTTGCAAGCATCAGCCACTCTCACAAAGCGGTTGTAGAAATGGCAGCTCAGTCTAGTGACAAAGTGTGTGTGCTTTTGAAGCAGTTTATTGAAACATTAGGGCAACCCAAAAAATAAACCCATAGAAGCCATTACTGGAAAATGTTTTAAAGTAGTCGGGGGCACGCCCTCGAATCACAATTTGCTGCTGGAGGAACAAAATCCATCCAGCAGCCCATACGCCATAAAAAAGCAGATTCAACTGAAGGACTGATGCGACTATTAGCCAAATAACTTGGGTTGCTATCTGAAATAAGCCAACGATGTTTTTATCTTGAGGGGCAAACAAAATCGCGGTGGATTTAACCCCAATTTCTAAGTCATCTTTTCTGTCGGCCATCGCATAAATAGTGTCATAAGCAATAATCCAGCAAAAATTCAGCAAAAAAAGTAACAGGCTACTGACTCCTAAAGGCGTATGCTGTGCGCTGTAAGCCATAGGTATACCCATGGAAAAGGCAATGCCGAGGATAAGTTGTGGCGCTTGAAAAAAGCGCTTACAAAAGGGATAAATTGCTGTTACGGCAACACTTATCAGGGCGTAGTTAAAGCAAGCAAGAGGTAGTCTTGTTAGAATAAAAAAGGCAGCAAGAAGTAGGGTGAACAGCAAAGCCAGCGCGGATTGCAGGCTAATTTGCTGTGCGGCAAGCGGGCGATTTTTGGTGCGCTCGACCTGTGGGTCGACATGCCGGTCGGCAATGTCATTTAAAATACAGCCAGCAGCACGCATAATAAAGGTACCTAGAAAAAAATAAAACACTAAGAGCGCTGGCGGCTTGCCATGTCCTGCAATCCAAAGCGCCCAGGCGGTTGGGAACCAGAGTAGTAGGGTCCCAATCGGTTTATTGAGGCGCATCAGTTTTAAGTAAGGCGTGAGGTTCATAGGCAGTACTTTAAAACTCCTGGTAGAAAAATTTCTAGTAAATAAAAATCAAACTGGTTTCGTATGGTAAAGGTTGAAATACGTCCCCACAAGTTTGTTTCTGGTGTATTTTGCTGTAAAGCAGCTTTGAGAAATTCAAACTCAGGCATATCCGGGGTTATTGTATAAGGGTGTATTTTAGTGCGTTTAATGTCTGGGTGGTTATGGATAAGCTCACCAAGCGCTTGATGTTTTAAGCGATCGAATAGTGCTTGTTCTGATTGATAGGCTGTTTCGGGTAGAATAGTACGTGCATACCAGCACGGCGTATCTTCTGCCCACATCACAATATTGCGGTGAAGTACTTCGCTAGAAGAAGTAAGGCTGAGATTTTTCTGGTCCCAGTTATCAGCTGTTTCCCAAGTATTTTCTAGAACCTCAATCCTTACATCATGGGTGAGTAATTTTAGTTTATTTGTAATGGAGCCTTGATGAGTCAGCCATCGTAGAATTTCTGGATTCACAATTGTCGTGTTCTCTTATGTGTTAATATAACGTGTTTCATCGGGTAAATTAGCCTCTTTGAAGCCTTTTTTGCGTAGCATGCAGCTGTCGCAGTGTCCACAAGCCTCTCCATTTGAGTTAGCCTGATAACATGACACAGTGTTTTCGTAGTTTATACCAAGTGAGTGCCCCAGTCGGATAGTTTCGGCTTTACTTAAGTGCAGTAGCGGCGCTTTGATAACAATAGACGCATCTTCTACGCCTGCTTTTGTAGCGAGATTTGCCAGTGTTTGAAAGGCTTCAAAGTACTCAGGCCTACAGTCTGGATAATGTGAGTAATCAATACTACTTGCACCAATAAAAATTGTTTGAGCACCCAGTACTTCGGCAAGTGCCAGTGCAAAAGAGAGGAAAATGGTATTCCTTGCAGGTACATACGTGACAGGGATGTCATTGGTTCCGGTATAGCCTGGTATATCAATTTGATGATCGGTTAAAGCGGAGCCTCCAATTTTGCTCAGTGTCGGTAGCGGCATAATATGATGAGTGACTCCCATAGACTCAGCCAAGCGAGAAGCTGTTTCAAGCTCAGTGCTATGGCGCTGTCCATAGTCAAAACTTAAGGCGTGGCACAAATAGCCTTTAGATTTTGCGAGGGCGAGACAGGTGGTTGAGTCGAGTCCGCCTGAAAATAAGATGACGGCTTTTTCTTGGGGTTGGGTCATGATACTTTTTCTTCTAACAGATTAAAGAGGTAGCCAAAGCCTCGGACGGTTTTAATCCAAGGTTCATTACAGGGATTATTGCCAAGTTTCTGGCGTAAATTGCTAATGTGCACATCGATGCTTCTGTCATACGCAGTAAACTTGCGACCGAGTGCATACTCAGTGAGCTCTTCTTTCGAGAATGCTTGTCCCGGAGATTTAAGTAAAATTTCAAGAATTTTGAACTCAGTGTTTGTGACCTCCAATGGCTCGCCTTTTAGGCTCGCTTGATGCTGTGCGCAGTCTACGATGATATCGCCAAATTGAAGCTGTGGTGGGGTATTGTGGTGGCCGTTTTGGGTTCGGCGTAAAATGGCGCGCAGTCTTGCCAGGAGCTCATGCGGATCGCAAGGCTTGCTTAAGTAGTCATCTGCACCAATCTCAAGCCCGACTAGTCGGTCAATTTCTGTCTCCAGTGCACTTAAGCACAAAACGGGTGTTTGTTTATGCTTTCGGAGTGTTTGTACCAGCTCAAAACCGTTGGTATTTGGTAACAGGACTTCAAGAATGATGAGGTCAAAATTTTGATTTAAGGCGAGTTTTAAGCCGCTTTCGCCGTCTTCTGAGATTGAAGCTTCAAAGCCTTCTAAAGATAAGAAGCTTGATAGCTGTTTTGTGAGTTCTCTGTCGTTATCAATCAGAAGAATTTTTCCGGTCATACAGCTAGATTCTCCATGCGTTTATCGATGCATTCGAGTAGTTTGATGTGTCGTGCATCAGCATTAATAATAATGAATTGAAATCCTTCTATTGTGATTTGCTCGCCGCGGTTTGGCAGGTGTCCGAACTGCGCCATGACAATACCGCCAATCGTGTCGTAAGTTTCATCGCTGAGCTCAGCATTTAAGCTTTGGTTGAACTCGTCAATTGGCGTGGCCGCTTTAACAATGTAATGCGCATTTCCATGCGCTTTAATATGTGCTTCTTCATCAATATCAAATTCATCAGCAATGTCACCGATGATTTGCTCAATGACGTCTTCAAGGGTTACAAAGCCCGAAACCGTACCATATTCATCGACCACAATGGCCATATGATTCCGGTTAATGCGAAAATCACTGAGTAGAACGTCAAGGCGCTTACTCTCAGGAACAACGGTTGCTTGTCTGATGATATCTGTTAAATCAAAAGCTAAAGGGCTTGGGCCTTGAAAGCGTAATAAGTCTTTAGCATGTAAGGTGCCAATGACCTCATCTGGTGTGTTGCCCAGCACAGGAAAGCGCGAGTGTCCGGATTCTGTGACCAGGTGAATCACTTCATCCAGGGTTGCAGCTTCAGGAATACAAACCATTTGCTTTTTAGGAAGCATGATGTCCCTGACCCGCATTTTGGAGAACAAAATGACCCCTTCAATCATGCTCAGCGTTTCTGAGTCAATTAAGGCGCGATTTTGTGCATCACGAAGTAAGTGGAGTAAGTCATTTTGATTTTGGGGCTCGTCTTGAATCAAACGTTTTAACCGGTCGAGCCAAGGTTTTTTCTCACTGTTTTTAGCCAAGCAAACTATCCTCTAGCGAATAAGGGTTATCGAATCCAAGTGCTGCAAGTGCTTCAACTTCAAATGATTGCATTACTTTTGCATCGGCTTCTTCAATATGATCATAGCCTAGCAGATGTAAAACACCATGAATGATAATGTGCGCCCAATGAGAGATAAGAGGCGTTTCAAGGGTAACACTTTCCTCTTTAAGAACAGCCGGACACACAACAACGTCTCCTAAAAAAGGGTACTCCAAAGGTAAATCATCAGGCAAGTTTGATGGGAATGCAAGCACGTTAGTCGCTTTATTTTGCTTGCGATAGGCATGATTAAGCTGTGTTATTTCATCTGATTCAACTAGACGGACAGTCAATTCGGCTTTCTCTAGATGCGGCTTGAGAGCTGTGTGGACCCACTCGGATATTTGTGTGTCTGAAATTGGAATGGTGGTTTTACAGGCGTTTTGAATATCAAGTTGTATCATAATTCTTTACTTCATAGTATCTGCTGCTTTTCGGTCAAGCAGCAGATAGTTTGTGTTTAGTCATCATTGCATTTGTCACATTTAGAGCATTGGCCGTTATCTTTTTTATCAGCCATAGCATCCACAGAGCCTGAGCAGTCATCACAACTCTGATCACAATCGCACTTACATTTTTTACAGCCTTGTTCGGTGGATACTTCAGTGCCATTTAAGTTCATGCCGTCTTCTGCATAGGCTGCAGGTAGGAAGGCTGCCATAGATAAACTAGTCAGTAGAGCAGCTACTGCAAGCGGAGTCTTGTTCATAGTGTGGTTATCCTTCTTGATTGATAGCATTCGTTTCTCTGTCATGCTACCAAAGTGATTGCTGAGACGCTAGATAAAGTCATCCGTCTTTGCGAGCGACGCGAAGCAATCCAAAACAATATGTAATAAAAATGCAAAAATGCCAGCTCGTAAAGAAGGCCTGACTACGCGGTCAAAGCCTTGCCTTAGCCTCTCCCACAGTTTTGTATGTGTCAACGACTTCGTCTTTACTCTCTTCAAAAACAGAAACTTCAGAGACGCTCACTGCTCGACTTTGAGCTCTCCTACGTCTTCTGGAACAGATACCTTCGAAAAACTGTCTGGCACGTATAGTCTCTGCCTTAGCTACTTCTGGATTATGAGGTTGGATAATTTCTGCCATTTTCACATAGGTGCGGTATGCATTGGTATCATCCGCATCTGTTTTAGTTGCTAAGTGTGTATATGCAAATAAAGCGGATCTTTGAAAATTAGCCGCTTTCATCCAGTCTCCTGTGAGGGCTACTTCATCACCCATTTGACTGAGTGATTTAATCAGCTCGCGTTGCTCCTGTGGTTCAAGTTCATTCAGCTTGGTTTGTGCTGTAGAGAGAACGTGGCCGATACTGGTAATCAGGTTTGTCTTGTGTTCTTCGGTTTCACGAGTACGATCATTTAGGAAAAACAGAAAGCTCAAATCAAGTTTGCCAGAGCAGTCAATGCTTGAGCGAGTTATAATACGGCTGTCGTTTGTTAAATCACTTAATACTTCATATAACACGATTGGCTCTGCCTGGCTTGCTAGGAGCTTGATAAGCTCAGGATGTTTCTGAGCATATCTTCGGGTAGCGGTTTTGAGCGCATGATTGTCTTTGATGGCTCGCTGAAAAAATTCCCTTGCCTCACTCGTTTCTTTTTGATCTGCTGCTTTGAACTTTTTGAGGTGTTTAATAGAGAGCTTTTTACCTTGGGCATGCTCTATGTCTTGCATCGAAGCTGTGTGCGTTATACTTTTCTGTTGTGCTTGGCTAAGCGAGGCACCGTGTTCGATCAAAGCTTCAATAAAATCGGCATTTTCATTTTGTTCGAAGAGCAGCGTCATGGTTTGTAAGGCATTTAAGAACTGACTATTGTACATCAGTTGAGCTATGTCAGGTGAAATACCATGCTTCAAAAACACCTTGAATGCTTCTAAGTTGTTATTCAAAAAACAATTGGCTAGAAGACCATAGCCAAGCTGCTGTTTTGCATCTGCTCGAAGCATGTAGCTCTGGACAGAGAGTGTAGAGCGATAGAGTTCAGAGTGTTCATAGAGGTAGTCTGCGATGAGTAATTGCCGCCGTTGTAAGTCAGGGTTTGCTGGCTTCTCTGTGAGTTTAGTAATAAAACTGAAAAATAAAGGCGCGAGCTTGGTGATGTTAGAGATGCTTGTGTAATTCTCCCGAACGTAATCCACGTCTCCATGATATAATTTGTTTTCGAATGCTTCGGAGAGCATTTCTAGTGTAACAGGCAGTTCGCCCTTCTGCTTTTTGATGTATTTTTGATTTGCTTCTTTCTCAGCTGTATTGCGACCTGAAAATGCAATCTCTAGACCTAAGTATTCTATCTGTTGCAATAAAGGGATTAAGTGAGCAGGAGATGTTTCACCACGCTCATAGCATGCATTTACTTCTTGTATTGTGGCTTGTAGCTCAGCTTTAAAGGTGTCGAGCTTAGATGCGGTTTCGATGCTGGTGGCTTCATCTGTGCGTTTTTCTGAAGCGAGTACTTCAGGGATGGTTTCTTTTGACTCAGCTTTTTCAGCTCGTTTTTCTGTTATCGGTTTAGCCATTTTTTGCGCCATAAGCCTTTCGATATGTATGCCTTGTCGTATTTGTTCTGTATCGCTGTAGCGGTTTATTGTGTCTACTATTTCTAGGTAGGTACGAGCTTGCTCCAGATAAGCTTTTAATGTTTTTGTTTTTAACAGCAGAGCTTCTTGGTCGATTAATGCAGATTGTAAATTTAAGTATGCTTTTTGTTTGTTTGAGATGATTTCCTTGAGTAGCGCTTGGACGGGCTTTACTTGTTCACTGATGTGCTTTTGCTCGGCCTCACTCAATGTTAAGTAGCTACCATCCAGGTCGCTTCTGACATGAGTGTCTAGTATTTCTCCCCGATCATTAAAATAAACATGTAACCTGAAGTCCCCATAGGAAACGGTCCAGTGCGCGGGGCCAAAACCATCCGCATGACGCGCATTTTCTCGGCTGAATAACTTATCGATGGACAGGTGAGGTCGAGTTGGCTCGATGCCTCGGAAAAACAGTTGTGCTAATGTGTCTGTATTGGGTGTGATATATAAAGCATCACGAGTTTCAGTGTTTGATTCGTTGAGCATAAAACCTGTTACGCAACTGGGGTTTTCTCTGACAAAATGATACAAGCTATTTTCTCGAACAGTGCCGATGATTTTGTGGGTAACAGGTGTGAATTCGTCGAATTTATAATCCATCGGTTTTGCCTTAGCGTTTAGGGGTTGTGGTTATATTTTACAGTTGGATTTTGTTTTGATCAACAATTGTGTTGGAGCATTATTCTCTAAATAACGCACAAAGCAGAGGATTTTCGGCTGGAGCAGATATAAATTTCTTCATTATTTCGTTATACTGAAGCCTTTCCAGCAAGAGGATGTGCTGTAATGAGTCAGTTTTTTGCGATTCATCCAGATAACCCGCAAGCGCGGTTACTTCGTGAGGCGGTGGCTATTCTTGAAAAAGGGGGGCTGATTGTATACCCCACGGATTCAGGATATGCCTTGGGATGCATGTTAGGAAATAAGGCTGCTTTAGATAGAATTAGGCGGCTTCGGCAGTTGAGTAAAGACCATAACATGACGCTGATATGTCAAGATTTATCCGAGCTTGGGACGTATGCACGGGTGAGCCGGCCGATTTTTCGGCTGTTAAAGGCATCAACGCCTGGGCCTTATACGTTCATCTTGAATGCAACGCGAGATGTGCCGCGGTTGATGTTGCACCCTAAGCGAAAGACCTTAGGGCTTCGAGTGCCTGAGCATGTGATTGTGCTCTCGCTTTTGGAGTGTTTAGGTGCGCCACTCGTGAGTAGCTCACTGATTTTGCCAGGGGCGGATAGGCCGCTCAGTGAGCCGGAAGCCATTCGAGATATACTGGGTCACAAAATAGATTTGATTATTGATGGCGGACATTGTGGCTATGAGCCAACAACAGTAGTTGATTTAACAGGAGAGTATCCTGTCGTAGTACGTAAGGGGCAGGGTGATGTAACCCGCTTTGAATGATGAGAGAGAGGATTAATGGCGGATTTTGCAGGAAATAATCCACGCGTGGTATCAGGCATGCGTGTGTCGGGTCATCTACACTTAGGACATTTGCACGGTGTTTTAAAAAACTGGACCAGCTTACAGCACCAATATGATTGTTATTTTTTTGCCGCCGATTGGCATGGGCTTACTACTCACTATGATGAGCCTGGATTCATCGAAAAATATATTTGGGACTTGTTTGTTGAGTGGCTTGCTTGTGGGATTAATCCGAGTTTATCTCGTGTGTTTATTCAGTCTTGGGTGCCTGAGCATGCTGAGCTTTACTTACTACTTTCTATGATCACTCCACTAGGGTGGCTTGAGCGTGTGCCGACCTACAAAGATCAACAAGAAAAGCTCAAAGAGAAAGATTTAGCAACTCATGGTTTTTTAGGGTATCCCGTATTACAAAGCGCTGATGTGTTGCTTTATAAAGGGAGCTTAGTACCTGTTGGAGAAGACCAAGTCGCGCATATAGAGTTAACTCGTGAAATCTCAAGACGCTTTAACCATCTTTATGGTAAAGATGCTAACTTCGAGATTATGGCACAGCAAGCCGTACAAAAAATGGGGAAGAAAAACAGCAAGCTGTATCAAAAGCTCAGAACGGGCTTTCAGCAAGAAGGCTCTCAAGAGGCTTTAGAAACAGCACGTGCTTTGGTTGAAACGCAATCGAATTTGTCGATTGGTGACAAGGAGCGTTTATTGGGTTACCTAGAAGGAATGGGTAAGTTGATTTTACCTGAGCCTGAAGCATTGTTGACGGAGACTGCCAAAATTCCAGGGTTAGATGGGCAGAAGATGTCAAAATCTTACCATAATACCATTAAGCTCCGTGAAACACCCGCTGATGTTGAGAAGAAAATCATGACCATGCCAACAGATCCGGCTCGTGTTAGACGAGATGATCCAGGTGAGCCTGCTCGTTGTCCAGTTTGGCAGTTTCATAAGCTTTACTCTGATAGCTCAGTCAAAGATTGGGTGGAAACGGGATGCCGTAGTGCTGGCATTGGCTGTGTAGAATGTAAGCGGCCCGTCATTGATGCGATTCAGCAAGAATTAAAACCGATTCAAGCGAATATTCGAGAATATGAGGCAGATATAGGATCAGTCAAACGGATTATTGCAGAGGGCAGTGAGCGTGCGCGAGAAGATGCGCAAAAAACGCTTGATGATGTACGAGAAGCAATGGGGTTAGATGAGTAATGGCCGGTGAACGACTGCAAAAAGTTTTGAGTTTAGCGGGGCTTGGCTCTCGCCGTGAAATGGAAGTCTGGATTAAAGAGGGCAAAGTACAGCTGAATGGGAAGATAGCAAAGCTCGGTGATGTGGTATCGCCGTCCGACAAAATTAAGGTGCGCGGAAAGCTTTTGGTGAATCCTCTGCGAACGCCTCTTCGAACCCGTATTTTGATTTATCACAAGCCTGTGGGCGAGATTGCTAGCCGAAGCGATCCACACCACAACAAGACAGTCTTTGATAACTTGCCCAAGTTGAACCGTGGTCGCTGGATTCAAGTTGGCCGGCTGGATATCAATACTTCAGGACTCTTGATTTTTACCAATGATGGCACCTTTGCTAATCAACTGATGCATCCGAAGTATCAGCTTGAGCGTGAGTATGCTGTGCGCGTGCATGGGCGTGTGAAGCCTGAAATGCTCAAAGCTTTAAAAGCCGGGGTTGAGTTGGAAGATGGCACAGCCGCCTTTAAATCAATCGTATATCAAGGAGGAGCTGAAGCGGCCAATGCGTGGTATCACGTGGTGTTAACTGAGGGGCGTAATCGTGAAGTCAGGCGGCTTTGGGCAAGCCAAGGACTTGAAGTCAGCAGGCTTATCCGAATTCGCTATGGCTCACTCAAAATGCCTCGTTTTTTGGGTCGTGGGCAACATATGGAATTGGCGCCAGAAGATGTTTCAGCTTTTAAAAAAGCGTCTTTACAGGTTTCTGATGTATGACAGACACAGTATCGATTGAAAAATTAAGTCATGATGGACGGGGGATTGCCCGCGTTGATGGTAAAATCACATTTATTGATGGGGCGCTTGAAGCTGAGCAGGTAACTTTTGAGTACACCAAAAAAAAGCGTGATTTTGATGAAGGTCGTGTTTTAACCATTGAGAAAGCGTCTGATGTGCGAGTAGAACCTCGTTGTCTTCATCATGGTATATGCGGTGGTTGCTCACTACAGCATATGCAAGAAGATGCACAAATCCATGAAAAGCAAAAGCTGGTACTTGAGATGTTGACTCGTATCGGTCATGTTGAACCAGATGAAGTTTTACCCGACCTATCAGGTGATAGCGCTTGGAACTACAGAAATAGTGCACGCTTGAGTGTGAATTTTGTCCCTAAAAAAAATCGTGTATTGGTTGGTTTTCGAGAAAAGCGTAATCCAAGATATGTTGCTGATATTGAGCAATGCTTTATTCTCAATCAAGCCGTGAGTGATGCTTTAATGGATTTAAGTGTGCTCATTGGAGAAATGGATAGCCCTCGTGCTTTTCCACAAATTGAAGTGTCAGTAGGTGAAAACTTTACGGTACTTGTGTTTCGACATTTAGAAGTACTCAGTGACGCAGACAAAGCGCGTCTTCGAGATTTTTCAGATAAAACGGGCTTTCATATTTTTCTGCAATCAGCAGGTGTTAAATCTGTGCAGCGGTTTTATCCTGAAACCTCAGAAACACTGCAATATACGTTGCCTGACCAAGATGTAACGTTTTCGTTTCATCCAACTGATTTTACGCAGGTGAATGCAAGCCTTAACCGGGCGATGGTGAGTCAAGCAATCGCGCTTCTAGAGCTTTCTGCTGATGATGTGGTATTGGACTTGTTTTGTGGGCTTGGTAACTTTTCTTTGCCAATGGCACGTTCTTCAGCACGAGTTTTGGGTGTTGAAGGCAGTGATGAGATGGTATTACGAGCTGCGGAAAATGCCAGTCAAAATGGCATCGAGAATGCTTCTTTTCTGTGTGCAGACTTGGCTGATGAAAATGCACTACTGCCTTTAAAGGCTTATGCGTGTAACAAAATGCTCCTCGACCCACCACGTACCGGTGCACTTGAGATCGTGAAGCATATAGAGCACATTGAACCTTCAGAAATTTTATACGTTTCTTGTAATCCAGCGACCTTTGCCAGGGACGCATCGGTGTTGGTGAATGAAAAGGGGTACCGTTTAGCGCAAGTTGGTGTGATGGATATGTTCCCTCATACAACACATGTTGAAGTGATGGGGTTGTTTAAACATACACCTAGGCAAAGTTTTAAATGAGGATAAGGCTATGGTCAAAGTCAAGGAAGGCGTTGCACTACTCCCAGATGGCAGTATTGATGTTCAACGGTGGCTTCAACAGTTAGGGAACCGAGGCTACTTTCAAAACATGGCACACGTACGTAGTGCCTGCGGTCTTGCGCAAATTGCAGGTCATGAACAGGTCACTGAAGCTGGTATTTCATGTCTACAGCAAGGGCTTGCTATGGCAGATGTCTTGGCTGATTTACAAGTGGGGCAGGATACATTAGCAGCGGCGATTTTATTTGAAAGTGTGCATTATGCTGAATTATCCATAGAAGATATCGAAGAGCAGCTTGGGCGACAGGTCGCACGGCTTGTGCAAGGCGTTTCTCGTATGAATGCCATCTCCAATGTTCAGGAGCTTACAGGAAAATTCCCTCAAAACAAGCAACAAGTCGATAATGTCAGAAAAATGCTGCTCGCAATGGTCGACGACGTGCGAGTGGTGTTGATTAAGCTTGCTGAGCGTTTGTGCGTGATACGAAGTGCTCGCTTAATGCCTGAGAGTAGGCGCAAGCAGCTGGCCATGGAAATCATGGAAATTTATGCACCACTTGCCAACCGCTTAGGGATTGGTGCCATCAAGTGGGAGATGGAAGATTTAGCTTTTCGCTACTTACACCCGGAAGATTACAAAGCCATTGCCGCTGGCTTGAAAGCCAAGCGCCTTGAACGCGATCGTTATGTGGATTGGGTAGTTAAAGAGCTTAACCTACACATTGCAAATATGGATATTTCACATTTTGCGGTTTACGGACGTTCCAAGCATATCCACAGTATTTATCGCAAAATGATTCGAAAAAATGTGTCACTGGAAGAGATTTATGATGCTACAGCGGTGCGGATTTTAGTGGAAACCACCGAGCAGTGTTATGAAGTTTTAAGTGTAGTGCATGGTTTGTGGGAACAAATTCCAAGTGAGTTTGATGATTATATTTCTCAAACTAAGCCGAATGGCTATCAGTCTCTGCATACTGCAGTACGTGGGCCTGAAGGCCAGGTGTTTGAAGTGCAAATTCGCACCTTTCAAATGCATGACCAAGCTGAGATGGGGGTTGCTGCCCACTGGAAATACAAAGAGTCATCGGGCGAAGTCCAAGAGTCTCACGAACGTAAAATTGAGTGGCTGCGAGAGGTTTTGGCATGGCACCGTGAGATGGCAATGAGCCAAGGGGTGTCCGATGAAATTGAATCGGAGTTTCTGGATGATAGAGTTTATGTCTTTACACCCGATGGCGATATTTTAGATTTACCTCATGGGGTAACATCGCTTGATTTTGCCTATCAAGTGCATAGTGATATTGGGCATCGCTGCCGGGGGGCTAAAGTGAATGGGCATATCGTACCGCTGACCTATCAGCTGAAAACAGGCGATAAGGTTGAGATTTTAACTGGAAAAGAGTTAAAGCCTTCACGAGACTGGATTAACCCCCATCTTGGCTTTTTGAAAACATCTCGTGCTAAAGCTAAAGTGTTGCACTGGTTTAAGATGGAAGACTATGAAAAGCATAAACTTATTGGCCAAGAGATACTCGATAAAGAATTAAAAGCACTCGGTATACGTGCCGAGCGCTTGAGAGAAGTGCTGCCCGACTTTAACTTAAAGCGTGTGGATGATTTGCGCGCGGCTTTAGGGCGTGGAGACTTAAAGCTTGGACAAGTGATTTCTCGCCTAAAGCCACCGGAAGAAGAGCCGGATAGTACCATGGAGCATATGGTGAAGTTGCCCCCTAAGCGTGCAGCTTTATCGAGTGATGATTTACGGGTAGAAGGGGTGGAGCATGTGTTGATGCATATGGCTCGTTGCTGCCAACCTGTACCAGGAGACCCAGTGATTGGTTATGTCACAGTTGGGCGAGGTGTTTCTGTACACCGACAAGACTGTACTAACATTTTACACTCAACCGAAAAACAAAGAGATCGATTTTTGGAGGTCACATGGGGCAATGAAACCAGTGAGCGTTATGCAGTTGATATTTTAATTCGTGCTTTTGATAGACAGGGGCTGTTGAGAGATATCAGTGCGTTACTTGCCAACGAGAAAGCTTATTTGTTTTCAATGCAAACCCAACTACATAAACAGGACAATATGACGCATATTACGCTGACTGTTGAGGTGGCGGGTTTAAGCAGTTTATCGCGTCTTTTGATGCAACTTGAGCAAGTTCCCAATGTATTAGAGGCACGTCGTCAGGTGTAGAAATGAAAAAAATTTTAATTTCTGGAGCGGGGATTGCTGGACTTTGTTTAGCAAGACAACTTAAAAAGCATGGTATTTCATATACCTTGCTGGAGAAAAAATCACAGCTGGAAACCGTTGGTGCTGGCATCGCGCTGCCTGCCAATGCCGTGCGATGCCTGAGGTATATGGGATTATCTGAAGCATTGAACCATATGCATCAGGTGAAGCAAATCATTTATGCGCGTCCCAACGGACGTGTGATCAGTCAAGCCTCGCTCTTAGATGCACCTCTGAGTACTGATAAGTTTGTAGCGCTTAAACGCAGTAAGTTGCAAGAAATTTTGACGGATGGACTCGAAGATAACATTCACTTTGATACTTCTATTACCGAGCTGAAACAGCTGAAGCAAGGCGTTCAAGTGACTTGTTCTGAGGCAAGCTTAAGTGGGTACTATGATGCAGTCGTTGGAGCGGATGGCCTTTACTCTTCAGTACGAGAGTTAGGATTTGAAGCACCTCCTCTGGATGATTTAGGTGTAACCAATTGGCGCTGGGTTGCAGCTTATCCCACCAAAGGGCTGCAACCGACCTACATGCTGGGTATGCAGAATGTATTTTTAGCCTATCCAGTTGGGCCTAATGCGGTTTATTGCTATTTACATCAAGCCGATGCAAATAACCAATACGGAGCGTCATCAGGTGCGCATACTCATATCTTAAATTTATTTAAGTACTATCAAGGGGTGGCGAAGCCTTTACTTGAAATGCTTCCACCGAGTGAAGCGATTTATACTGGGCGCCTTCGTTCGGTGCCTAAGCCATTATTCACCGAAGGGGATATTGCACTCGTTGGTGATGCCAGTAATGCTTGCTCGCCTATGCTTCAGCAGGGGGCTGCTTGTGCGTTTGAAGATGTGATTGTGTTATCTGAACTACTTGCCAAGTTTGAAGTACGAGAAGCACTCAAATATTATCAAAAGCTGCGTAGCGCTCGTGTTAATTGGATTGTCAAAACCTCAGATGATGGCATTAAATCGTTTATTAAAGTGAATTCAAAGTGGTCTTTACTGGCTCGTAATTTATTGATTATGAAAAAAGGGCCACTCAATGTAGCAGGGTGGAGGCATTTGTTATCGAGTTGTCCTCTGAATGAAGTGCAACAGTTTATTCAGTCAGCGCATGCAGACGAGGTTGTATTATGAAATTAAGACGCGTATTAACCGAGCAAGGCCCACAAGTTGAGGCACTGAAGCCTGATACAACAGATGAGTGGATTCGTCTCTCAGCAGTTAAAGGTTTGCGTGAGATTAGCAAACGCTTTATTGCTCGAGATGATTTGGCGAGCAATTTACTCAGTGTACTTAGCCTCGGACAAGAGGGGTGGGAGGCGCTTTCTGAAAAGCTGGTGGCTTCAGAGGTTTCTCCTGATGCTGGAGAAATTATTCTACCACTTCAACCCTTATCGTTTAGAGATTTCTTACTGTTTGAAAAACACTTTACTGATGCATCGCGCGGATTTGTGAAACGTTTTTTACCCAAAAAATACAGAACAGTACAACTGTATGAACGCTTGACAGGCAGAACCTTTCCCAAATTTAAGCCGCCTGCGATTTGGTATCAAAAGCCCCTGTATTACTTTGGTAATCACCTAAACTTTATTACTTCAGATGAGGATATTCATATCCCATCTTACACAGACGCACTAGACTATGAGCTTGAGCTTGGCGCAATATTGGCTGAGCCTTTGATGGATGCAACGCCTAAAGAAGCTGAACAGGCCATTGGCGGCTATGTGGTTTTGAACGATTTGAGTGCCAGAGACATTCAATTTCCGGAAATGCAATCAGGCTTTGGTCCACAAAAGGCAAAACATTTCTTAAACGCAATCTCACCAGTTATGGTGACCGCAGATGAAGTGAACGATAGCATCAACTGTTTGCAGGCGTCTGTGACCATTAATGGCCTAAAAAATATACCATGCTCCACTGAAAATATGCAGTATTCATTGGCTGAAGCGATTGCTTATGTTTCCAAAGACGAGCAGCTGCATGTAGGTGAGCTCTTTGGCTCAGGTACACTACCTGGCGGTTGTGGTATGGAAAATGGCTGTTGGCTACAAAGTGGCAGTGTGTTGAATATGATGATAGATAAGGTGGGTGAGCTCACCAATCAAGTGGTTTAAGCCGATTATTTAAGAGTTGGCCCTGCTTCTGGACGAGATTTAGCATCCGGTTGTGGCTCAAGCTCTTCCAGTGCAAGCTTGAGAGCAAGCTTATGATCTTCTGCAATCTGAGTACGTTCTTCAGGAGGTAGAGACTCAATACGCCTTTTTTCGTCGGCCAGTGCTTGCTCGCGCTCTTCTGGAGAGGGTTGTTTGCAAATAACAGCTAAAAGTGCCGTTTTTTGAGTTTCTACTGCTGCTATTTCAGCAGCAAGGGGTTGTGTATCTTGGTGTTCTGCCTGATGTTGGTCAACAATGTGTTGGCGCAGCGCCTGTGCGAATGCGTTATATAAACAGTTGCCGTCGCCTCGTGTGTTGTTATTGACTGACCAATGTCGATTATTTTCAAGCGTGAGATGGAGGATTTCAGCCTTATTATCACCGGCATTATATAAACAATAAGGTTTTCGTACTTTATCGCCTGATATATCGGTGACAACAACATGACAGCCAAGTGCTTCGCCTAAGGCTTCAGCCTCAATATAAGTACCCCAAGCACCATCTTGACTTTGTTGTGCTAAAAATTCTTCAACATGGGGGGGATTGCCATGTAAGTGCTGACCCGCATTGATGTATTCGCCGCGAAACCCTTCAGCAACCGGTGTATTAGCGGTCCCTAGATGCTCAATTGCTTTTCGACGAAGCTCTCCCGCAAGCATAGCTTGTATACGCCTTTCGTCCACTAAAAAATCCTCGGGATTTCGGCCAAGGGCAGTTTGTATTGTATCAGCTAACGCCATGATGTTGCTCCTAATGCAAGTGCTCCAATAGATTGATTTTAACACAAAAAGTATTTTTTTAAAATAGATTCTATACTCAAGGTAATTGTAGTTTGAGAGCGAAATTATGCCAATTAGAAAAATAGTTTCAATTGAAGTGGTGATTCCGGAGGATAGATCAAAAAACGCTCAGGCGTATGCAGGGAAGTTTAAGCGTGCTTTAGAGCTTGATGTGGCACGTATTGACGAGCTTGTAGAAGCATATAATCAGGTGGAAGAGCACGGTGCCAAATTAGAAGCTTTGGCAGCACTTGAGCGGGAAGTTGACCGAGTTGACCGAGAATACCCAGATGAATTAAAGGTTTTTTTCCCTGATTATTACCAAAAATTTCACAAGCAACTTTTTCAAGACATATTAAAAGAAAAGGCCATTTTTACGCCTGTGCCAGAAGGTGTTCCACTGAGCTTTCCTGAATACTTGAAAATAATGCCTATCGAAAAAGCAGAGCGAATGCTTAGCGTTTTGTTAGCACCAGACTTTAGACAAGAAAAGCTCGCAGAACAGGTGTTTGATGAAAATGAGCCTGGCCGAGAAGCGTTTCTCAAGATGCTTTCTAGATATGAAATTAGTGTACTTGGTGGGGGGAATTCAAAAAATTTTACTGTACTCGATCTGCACACAGGCAAAACCAATGTTTTAAAAGCTGAAAATAGAATGGCTATGCCTAAATCGGTGGTTAAGCATTTACGAGACCGCAGTATGCAAGAGGTATTTACTGAAGATGCTTCTGAGAGAGAAGTGATGTGTACGCACCCAGTCGATGGGAAACCGGCGATGAGAACGTTGTTGTTTACGGAGTTTCAACCAGCAGGAAGTCTCAATCAACATAGCAAAGCGCAGCCAACGCCAGAAGAGCGAGTCGAGTCAGCGCTAGATTTATACCTCCAAATGGCGATTTGCTTGAGAGCAATAGAGCAAGATGGGTGTTGTTTTCCTGATATGAAAAATGGGAACTGGCTGGTGGATGAGGTTGGAAAGTTGCGCATTGCTGATAAAAAGTCATTTTTACACGCGCGAACGAGAACTATTGAACAAGAGGATATGTATGGAGAGGCCACAACTCGGACTATGGCTTTTCTAAATTTAGATGATGAAGAAAACACCTTTTATGCAATACTGCGCTCGAAGCATATGGAAACGCCTGAGCTTGCCACTATCTCAGACTCAAGAGAGGTGGTAAATGCTTCTAAAATGCATGCTTACATGCTTGGGAAAAATCTGTATCAATACTTAACGGGTTGTAAGGATAGCTATTTTCATACGTATGATAAAAAAGGAAAGGTGACTGGTACTAAGCATAATGTTGCGAGCTTTGACTTTACTGATCCTGTTTTTAAAACGTCCAAGGGGGCAGAGTTGGAGCATCTTATTAAATCTCTTATTTATACGTCAGAAGAACATGCAGACTTGACGTTACAAGCTGCAGAGCAAGAACTCGCTTTTTTACAATACCCTGATTTATTAGAATTCTCTTTTGAACATGAAGAGTTGGTATCAACAAAGCTCGAAACTTATCAGATGCTAAAAGATATTGAACGTTTTAGGATTAATGCTGCAGACTCTGTGATGAATGACTTTGTTCAGGGCAAGCGGGAGTTAATTCAAGCGGCAGATACAGAAGAAGACTTGGTTAAAATTCGAGGAGAATTAAGAGACGTGTATCGTGAGCTTCGAGAGAATCAGGCACAGCACCTAGCCATTCAAGCGACAGTTCGGCGCTTGAGCTCTAGCTCATCCTCGAGCTTGGTTAGAAAAGGAAGTGCAATTGAGGCAGCCTATTTACGTGTACCATTGCTTGAGCGTACAGCCGTAGCAAATGGTGAAACAGAAGCACAAAAAGCAGTTTTGAATGAAATGCAGCGTGAGGTAGGATGGCGTATTTCAAAATGGTTTGGTAGGCGCTCAGAACCTTCACAAGAGATTAAGGAGAACTTTGTGAGGTTTAAAGAAGAGTTCACAAAAGAAAAACCTGGGAATGTTTCCAACCAAGAAAACGTACCCCCAAATTTAAAATAATAGTGTGAGGTTATGATGAATACAACACCATTACATAAAGCAGCACAAGATGGCAACTTGAATGAAGTAGAGCGTTTATTGAAAAGCGAGGAAGGGGCGCACTTGGCTCATCAGTTAGACGATACCCAAGCCTATCCATTGTATACTGCTTTATCATTGCCTGCAACGTACTCGACGGAACTAAAAGCGGATAAAGGGCGGATTTTTAAGAAGCTCTTGGAGATTTCACGAGATACAGTATCGCATCAGAATCATTATGAAGAGACTGTATTACATCGTATTGCCCAAAATGATTTTGTTAACCTGATTGATGTGGCTTTAAAAAAAGAAGATGCAGATTTGAGAGGAGATGCGGCCTCGCTTTTGCGGACACAAAATATTTTGGGGCGTGCACCAGTGCACATTGCAGTGATGAATTCGCGTCTTGGCGCTGCAAAAAAAATGTTGTCCTATGACGGCATGGCGAGCCTTGTTGATGGAGATGGAAATCTACCTTTGCACCTAGCTGCAAATTTTTCGGGGCTTGATATGGTGAAATCGTGTTTGGAGCGCTACCCAGAAGGCATCAATACTAGAAATGCAGCCGGTCATACACCTCTTGATTTAGCTGCTGACAATGCACCTGAGGTGCGCGCTTATCTCAGTGAAAAAGGGGCAGAACACAGCTCAGAGTATGAGGTTTCAGGAACCTATACAGTTTCAAGGCTGCAGTAAGCGACTCAGGTGGCTGACCAAAGTGGGGAGGGCCACTTCTCCAACTAAACGTAGTGATTCTTGTTCACGACCTGTTGCATCAATAAAAATAAAAGTAGGTGGTGCAACTACATTAAATTCATGCAACAGTGCTCGACTTTCATGACTGTTTGCAGTTAAGTCCACTTTTATCATCTGGATGTTTTCTAGTGCTTTTTGTACTTCAGGTTTTTGCAGCGTGGTTGATTCAATGACTTTACAGGCAGTACACCAGTCCGCATAAAAATCGAGTAATACGGGCTGTTTGTTTTTCATCGCTTGCTCAAGTGCTTGTTCGAGCTCTTTCATGCTAGTAACCACGGATGTTGTGCTATGCTCTGTGTACTCAATGCTTACTTGAGTGAGTGGCCTGAGCGGGTTGGTATTGCCAAGGCTTGCACCTACTAGAATTAAAATGCCATACACCAGCGACAGAATGCCAAGACCTCGTATAAAGCGCATAAAGTTTGATGATGTTTTTTTGAAGGCACCCAGTAGAACACCTGAAATGACCAATAAGCCTGCCCAAAGTAGCATAGTGGCAAACTCAGACAAAATACGGCTCATCAGATAGACTGCCACTGCCAAGAGCGTGATGCCAAACAGTTTTTTGATGACATTCATCCAATTGCCAGCATGAGGTAGCCATCGACCAAGTGAGGCACCAATTAAAAGTAGGGGTAAGCCCATACCAAGACCAAGAAAAAATAAGGCAGTTGTACCAAACAGTACTTCCCCTGTTTGGGCAATATAGCCGAGTGCGCCAATGAGCGGTGCTGTGACACAAGGTGATAAAATCAAGGTAGACAGGCAACCCATAATGGCGGCCCCTAAGTAGTGCCCCCCGGCTTGTTTGTAGCTGACACTAGCAAGCTTAGTTTGCCAGCTACTTGGCAGTTTGAGTTCATAGGCATCAAACATGGCAAGGGCGAGCAGCACAAATACCACACTAAATGAAGTAATGGCTATAGGAGACTGTAAGAGCACTTGTAAGTTGTGGCCCATCAGTGCGACCACAGCACCAATGGCAGCATAGGTGAGTGACATACTCAATACATAGCTGAGCGAGAGTAGAAATGCTTTTCGTGTGGATAGATTTTTTCCGTGCCCAACCAAAATGCCCGATAAGACTGGAATCATAGGTAAGACGCAGGGGGTGAGCGAGAGTAACAAGCCGAGCCCAAAAAAGATAAGTAGCGTAATTAGCCAATGATGCTCTGAAAAATGCGTACTCATGAGTGTTTCTTCAGACGCAAGCGGCTTAGAGATTTGAACTTTTGTGGGCGGAATTAAACTGACACCAGTCAGCGCAAGATTCGTATTGATAGAGAGTTTGATACTTGCAGACTCTGGTGGATAACAAAAACCGTCATCAGCACATCCTTGATATTTTAAATCTAAAATCCCTTCGCCTGGATGTAGCCCGATAATGCTGACTGGAATACGTACTGTATTGCGATAGATATAGACGGTATTTCCTAGACCATCAATTTTAGTGAGCGCTTTTGGTAATTTAAGCGGTGCAAGTTCAAAAAAGTCGGTTTGGGGTTGGCTTAAATGTAGGCGGTCGCGATACAAAAAGTAGCCTGGTTTAACGCGCCATTCTAAAAAAAAAGTATTTGGATCGTATTTCTTAACTTTAAGGTGAAAAACATTTTGCGCAGGAGGGGGCTCCGAGAAGCTTGGGCTTGCCCATAAGCTAAAGAGGCTTATGAATAAAAAAACAGAAAAGAATCTCATGATAAACAACCAATTTTTTTTCGGTTCGCCCTTGAAAGATAAATATTTGCCTCCATATGTGTAACATCCGCGTTGTTTGATGGTCAAGTTTTTACAGCGGGAATATTTTTTTAAGGTAATTCAGTCAGGAGAAGAAAGAACATGAATATCCGTCCTTTACATGATCGCGTAGTAGTTCGTCGTATGGAAGAAGAACGTACCTCAGCTGGTGGTATTGTGATTCCAGATAGTGCAACAGAAAAACCAATGCGAGGCGAAATTATCGCTGTTGGCGCAGGCAAGCGGTTAGACAACGGCGATGTTTGTGCATTAGCAGTTCAAGTTGGCGACAAGGTATTGTTCGGCAAGTACTCTGGCACAGAAGTTAAAATCGACGGTGAAGACGTTGTTGTGATGCGTGAAGACGACATCATGGGTGTTATCGAAGGTTAATTTTTAAATCTTTTAGACTTAGAAAGGGGATAGAAATATGTCTAGTAAAGACGTACGTTTTGGCGACGAAGCACGCCAACTGATGATTTCAGGGGTTAATGCATTAGCAAATGCTGTGCAAGTGACCATGGGGCCACGTGGACGTAATGTGGTACTCGAAAAAGCATATGGCGCACCAACCGTAACAAAAGACGGTGTATCTGTTGCTAAAGAGATTGAGTTTGGTGAGCGTTTCAAAAACATGGGCGCACAAATGGTTAAAGAAGTTGCTTCTCAAACTTCTGATGCTGCAGGTGATGGTACAACCACCGCAACTGTATTGGCGCGTGCTATTTTGGTTGAAGGCCACAAAGCAGTTGCTGCTGGCATGAACCCAATGGACTTGAAGCGTGGTATTGATAAAGCAGTTGCATCTGTAGTGGGCGAGCTTCACAAAATGTCTAAGCCATGCAAAGACGGCAAAGCAATCGCGCAAGTAGGTACGATTTCTGCAAACTCTGACGAAGCTGTTGGCAGCATCATTGCTGAAGCAATGGCTAAAGTGGGTAAAGAAGGCGTGATTACCGTTGAAGATGGTAACGGTCTTGAGAATGAATTGGCTGTGGTTGAAGGTATGCAGTTTGACCGTGGTTACATTTCACCTTACTTCATCAACAACCAACAAAACATGACCGCAGAGCTTGAGCACCCACACATTCTGTTGGTGGACAAGAAAATTTCTAACATTCGTGAAATGTTGCCTACATTAGAAGGTGTTGCGAAATCTGGCCGTCCACTGCTCATCATCGCTGAAGATGTTGAAGGCGAAGCGTTGGCAACCTTGGTTGTAAACAATATGCGTGGCATCGTTAAAGTGTGTGCGGTTAAGGCGCCTGGCTTTGGCGATCGTCGTAAGGCCATGTTGCAAGACATCGCAATCTTGACCAACGGTGACGTGATTTCTGAAGAAGTTGGTAAAAACTTAGAAGGCGCAACTCTCGAGGACTTAGGTTCTGCAAAGCGCGTTGTGATTACCAAAGAAAACACAACCATCATTGACGGTGAAGGTAAAGCGAACGAAATTGATGAGCGTATTACTCAAATCCGTGCGCAAATGGAAGAAACTTCTTCTGACTACGACCGTGAAAAACTGCAAGAGCGTGTTGCTAAGCTCGCAGGCGGTGTTGCTGTGATTAAAGTGGGTGCTGCAACTGAAGTTGAAATGAAAGAGAAAAAAGCACGTGTTGAAGATGCATTGCACGCAACTCGTGCAGCTGTTGAAGAAGGCATCGTTGCTGGTGGTGGTGTTGCCCTGATTCGCGCGCAAAAAGTATTGAAAGGCTTAGAAGGCGATAACCACGATCAAAGCATGGGTATCGACATTCTCCGCCGTGCTATGGAAGCACCTTTACGTCAAATCGTTTCAAACGCAGGCTATGAAGCATCTGTTGTTGTAAATAACGTTGCTGAAGGCAAAGCAAACTATGGTTTTAACGCTGCTGACGGTGAGTACGGTGATATGGTTGAGTTCGGTATCTTAGATCCAACCAAAGTAACTCGTACAGCACTTCAAAACGCAGCTTCTGTTGCAAGCTTAATGCTTACAACAGAGTGCATGGTTGCTGACGCACCAAAAGATGAAGATGACTCATCTGCAGCTGGCGCCGGTGATATGGGCGGCATGGGTGGCATGGGCGGCATGGGCGGTATGGGTGGAATGATGTAATTTCCCCTGTCGTTCTACGACCTGTTTTACCCTTAAAACCCGCCCCTTGTGGCGGGTTTTTTTATTGTTTTTCGAAGTAGCTGAGCTATGCTTAACATTAAGTAAATTTGACTTGAATGATAGGGAGCATGTCATGCGCAAAGACTTACTAGCTCAACTCGAAGTCCTTTTGGCAGATACTTACGCGATTTATCTGAAAACACAAAATTACCACTGGCATGTGACAGGGCCACACTTTAAAGCGCTACATCAGCTGTTTGAAGAACACTACATGGAGCTTGCCGATGCGGTAGATGCGGTCGCTGAACAAATTCGTATTATGGACCATCCAGCCCCTGCAACATTTAAAGACTTTGAGCGACTGAAAACCATCAAAGATGGCAACTCCCAGGCGAAGGCCAATCAAATGGTCAGTGAGCTTGCAGACGATCATATGACTTTAGTGAAAGATTTGAATCGCGCACTAAAGCTTGCCGAAGAAATCCATGATGAAGGGGCTGCTAATTTACTCAGTGATAGAATTAATGCTCATGAAAAAGCAGGGTGGATGTTGAGAGCCTCTAAAGAGTGATTTTTCCAACTTCTGAGTCAGAGACCGTACTTTACTCTAAAAAAAGTTAGCTGATATTAAACAAAAGGTTAATAAGCTGCATGGTGCCCACGATAGGTGGGCCCAAAATTAAACTTAAAATATTGGTTGCAAGCAGTGCCAAGATAATAATAAAACCAAAAGGCTCCACTCTTAGGTATTGTGTTGCCAGATGAGGGGGGAGAAAGCGTACCAAGACCCGACTGCCATCAAGCGGTGGAATAGGAATTAAGTTTAGAAACGCCAAAATTAAATTAATCAAAATGCCTGCTTGGCCGGAAAGTGCTAAGAATAGAGCAAGCATTGAACTTCTTGGGTCGAGTAGCAAGCCTATCTTGAGTAATACCGCCCAAAGTAGTGCCATGGCGAGGTTCGACAGGGGGCCTGCTATCGCAACAAGTGCCATGTCCCGGCGTGGGTTACGGAGTTGGTTATAGCTAATTGGCACAGGTTTAGCCCAGCCAAATATGAATTGAAACTGACTAAAAATACCCACTAAAATAGGAACCAAAATCGTGCCAACTAAGTCTATGTGCTTGATGGGGTTCATGGTTAGGCGCCCCATCATTTTAGCGGTACTGTCCCCAAGCTTATGGGCCACATAAGCATGAGATGCTTCATGTAGCGTAATGGCGAACAGAACAGGTAAAATCCAGACGGCAATAGCTTGAATGGTTGAAAGCACGTATTGTTCCTATTGAGAGAAATCGTTAGCAGAGAGCCTAAGCATATATGATTCGGAAAATTATTCATATTGATATGGACTGTTTTTATGCCGCCATTGAAATGCGAGATTATCCAGAGTTGCAAGATAAGCCGATTGCTGTCGGTGGGTCGCCTGGCAGAAGAGGGGTAATTTCGACTTGTAATTATCGCGCGAGACAATTCGGTGTGCGCTCTGCGATGGCGGCAGCCTATGCATTAAAGCTTTGCCCAGACCTTGTAATACAACCGACTCGAATGGATATTTATCGAGAAGAAAGCCAGTTGATACGAGAAATTTTTGCAGAATATACAAATAAAATTGAGCCGCTTTCTTTGGATGAAGCTTATTTGGATGTGACGGGCAGTACACATCATCAAGGAAGTGCCTCATGGATTGCTCGTGCAATCCGAGAGCGTATTTATCAAACCCGGCAGCTTACTGCGAGTGCGGGTGTTGCGCCAAACAAGAGCCTTGCCAAAATTGCGAGTGATTGGCATAAACCCAACGGACAGATGGTGATTACGCCTGAGCGAGTCGATGGCTTTATGCGTGACTTGCCGGTAAGAAAGTTATTTGGCGTGGGGCCTGTGATGGAGTCTCGGTTGAATACCATGGGGATTGAAACCTGTGCTGACTTACAAGAGCGCTCAAGGCTGGATCTGGCTCGTCAGTTTGGCACCATGGGAGAGCGGATGTATGAGCTTTCGCGTGGGATTGATAATCGTGAAGTGCAGAGTGAGCGGGTAAGAAAGTCGATTAGTGTTGAAAAGACTTACACTTCTGATTTAAAAAGCTTAGAAGCGTGTCTTGTAGAAATACCAACTTTACTTGAGAGGCTTGAGGCTCGAATCAAGCGAGCAGGAGAGCTTTCAGGGATTCACAATCTTTTTGTCAAACTCAAATTTGATGATTTTCAGCAAACTACGGTCGAGCGCTTGGCAACAGAAATTGATATTGAACTTATCTATGCACTGATTGAGGAAGGGTGGCATAGAAAAGAGCGTCCCGTGCGGTTGCTTGGTGTTGGCATACGTTTGAATGAGGAAGAGCTGTACGATGTGCCTTACTTACAACTTCCTTTGCCTCATATTGAGTAATTGCTGCAAACTTTAAGGGTGTCTTAAGCTATCCTCTATAAAATATGCTCATAGTTTATATTTTATGCGAAAAAATGTTTAATAAGAGTGAAATTACATCGCTTATGGACGATCTGATTCAAGATGTACTCTTGAACGTTCCAGACGAATATAGGATAGGAGAGGTCAGTTCTGAGCATGCATTTGATTATGATGGGTGTATTGGAAACGACTGTGATGAGAAGCTAACACCAGAAGAACTGGTTGAGGCTGAAGCTGAATTTTGGGCCTATGTCAGAGATGTGATGCATGCTGAGACCCGAGGGTTACCGAATGACAGGCGTTGTGTAAGTATTGCAACAGCTAGACAGTCAAAGCCCTGTGACGATTATAACACGGAAAATAATAACTCAACCTCCTGCTTTCCTCTGTACTTGCATGTATCAAACTATTTGGATGCACAAATTGATAAATTTTTGCTTGCAGATTTGAATGGCTTAACAACAGGGACTTCATTTGAACGGGCACTTGATCCCGACTATGCAGGGGAGCATACAAATTGGTGCTTTGATGAGTCAAAAATTACCTTGCTGTACGCAAAAATGCACCGTTCTGCGTTATGTAACCCCAATGGTTTGGCTCTTTTTACTTTTTATGATGACAGAAAAGATATTCTTCAGGGTTTGCATCATTTTTTCACTAAAAATAAAGATTTATTGCCTCCGAACTTAATACTCAATTTATGCCAATTTCAGCGAGGGGGTAAGGTATGTCCTTATCGCCCCATTTTTAGGGCAGAACACGAGGCGTCTTTAGGTTTTGACTATAGCTACAAGGAAACGACCAAAGCATTAGGGGAGTATCTTGATACACTGGCAAATCGTTTGAATCATGGGGTTCCGCTTGATATTAACACGATTCATCGTGGTATAGACCTTGGACGTTGGATTCGTAGGATACGAGCACCAGAAGAGCAAGAAAAACTTCAGGTTGGAAGCATGATTTTTAAACGTCCTGATGTTGAGGTAACTCGAGAGGGTGCGAGTTGTAGCCTTGAAAAAATGTTAGGTATAACTTGATGCAAGAAAAATTGGAAATAAGACCAGCCATATCAGAGCACTCGTTTGATTATGATAATTGTGTTGGTAATTTTCGTGGTGAGCAAATAGAGCCTGGGGACTTGATTGAAGAAGACGTAGCTTTTTGGGCTCAAGTGGAAAAACGGATTCAAAGAGAGACAAAAGGTCTTCCTACGAGCGCCCGTTGGGTGAGTAGCTTCTCGGCTAGGCAGTCTCAGCCTTGTGATGAACATAATAAAAAGGTCAATCAATCTACGTCGTCATTTCCTTTTTACATTGAAGCAGCCTCGTTTTTGGACGCAGAGTGCGACACATTTTTGCTCGCAGATGCTCGGGGTGATCTCAAAGCTGGTACGTCATTTGAACGTGCAATGGACCCAAACTATCAAGGCATACACGTAGATTGGTATTTTGATGAGTCGAAAATTACAATATTGTACGCGAGGATGCATCGCGCAGCAGCGCGTAATCCGAACGCTGATGTGCTCTTTACAGCCTATGATGACAGAAAAGATATTTTAGATACTGTACATCAGTTTTTTTCAGAATATCCACAGTTACTGCCTCCTAACTTGAAATTAAACTTATGTCAGCATGAGAGAGGAACTGACCAGTTGAAAGAGTATCCCCCTATTATAGCTAACGGGCGCTCGCGGGGGATTGACGATGCTTATCAAAAAACGGTTCAATTGGTTGGGGCGTGTATGGAGTCACCTGAGGCGGGTAAAATACTTAGGATTCCTAAGATTTTAGAATTGAAGCCTGGAGAGCTATTTGGACGTTTTGGTGCCCCGAAACTGGCATCATCTGCTAAGCGTGAGGGAGAGGAAGCGTCTCGGCTTGGCAATATGATTTTCCATCCAGTTGAGGATGGTGCAGCTAAGAAACTATGCAACCGATCAGGAACAGATGCCACCTTGCCTTTTTAGGCTGTTTATGGTTAGATGAAGCTTTATTTGTGAGCGGATATTTTCTTGTGGACATAGTTGAAAAGCAGCTCGAGTCGGAGCTTGAGCTTGAGGCTGAGCAGAAGGCTATGTATGTGAAGCCAGAAGTGACCGTTTTTTTAAAGCCTGATGATATTCAAGGCGGCGATACAAACGTCCCAGAGTCAAATAATGGAATACTTTCTTAACCTTTATTTATGAAAAACTCGAAAATTAAGATTTGTGATACAACTATTCACCCAGGCGAAGTCGCAAGTTTAGCATTACCTCTTCCTGAGCAGCATGCCTGCTCTCCCTTGTATATGCCGATTAAGGTGATTCATAGCAAGCATAAAGGACCTTGTTTACTCCTGCTCTCAACGTTTAAAGGTATTGAACTCAATGGCTTAGATATTGTAAATCGTATTACCAAAATGGTGACGCCTGGTGTGTTGGCGGGCACTATTATTGCCATTCCAGTGGTGAATGTTTATGGGTTGACCCATTATCCATCTATGCTACCTATTGGACATAATTTAGCAGACTGCTTTCCAGGCGATGAAAATGGCACCTTTGGAGAGCGTATTGCGCATATCTTAACGCATGAGATTTTCTCAAAAGTTGATTATTGCATTGAGCTACAAACCGGTGGTATGAATCATAATATTTTGCCGCAAGTGTATTGCAACTTTAACCAAAGACAAGCTCGAGAATTAGCTCAAGCATTCCAATCTCCTGTGGTCACTAATGTTGATATTGAAGGCAACAATCTTCGGAAAACCATGGAAGATTTACAAGTACCTCTACTAGTTTATCAAGGTGGAGAGGCGATGCGTTTTGACGAAAATGCAATTTTACTCGGAGTTGAAGGCGTCAAAAATGTAATGCGCTCGCTCGATATGCTGGATAAAGCGCCTGTTAAAGAGATTAACCCCATTTTTTCGCGTGATGAGGCATGGATTGTGGCACATAAAGGGGGGATTTTACGCCCTGAAGTCACTTTGGGTCAGACAGTCAAAAAAGGGGAATTACTGGGCACCATTATTGATCCATTTGGCGCTGATGTACTGGAGCCTGTTAAAGCAGAGCAAGATGCAATTGTGGTTGGTATCAATACAACGCCTTTAATTCATGAAGGACTTGCAGTCTTTAAAATGGCCTCTTTCTTAGATAACGAGAAGGCAGAGAGTGTGATTGAAGCTTGGGACCAAAAACAGCCGGATAGCTACATTAACTAATTATGTTAAAAGAAACAGAATTTAGTAAGAAAGGATTTGTAGTTTGGGGTGTTTGTGCACTTTTTTTTCTGTATGAATTTTTTCTTCGCCTTTCTCTCGGTACGTTTCAACACCCATTGATGCACGATTTGCACTTAACTTCTTTTCAGTATGCTTTATTAAGTACGACCTTGTTTTCAGTGATGTACGGCTTAATGCAACTACCGGTTGGTGTTTTGATTGATAACTTTGGGCTAAAGAAAGTGCTTTTGGTCGGCGCTTGTATCTGTGCTTTAGCTTGTTTTGGTTTTGCATTTGCAACGAACTACCTGTCTGCGGCAATAGCTCGGCTTTTGATGGGGCTTGGTGCATCCGTTGGGTTCTTAAGTTTGCTTGTGTCCGTACATGAGTGGATGCCACATCGACATAATGCGCTCTTCATTGGGCTTTCACAGTTTATTGGTACCCTTGGGCCTATGGCAGGAGCCGGCCCCCTAGAAGACTTGGTGGCGTCTGCGCACATTCCGTGGCAAGTTGTTTTTCAAGTATTAGGAGGGATAGGGCTTGGTCTTTTTTTACTGATCATGCTTTTTGTTGAGAATCATCATGAGCAAGCTGAAAAATATGTCATTTTAAAGCGGCCACAAAATGCCAGACTTTTATTTTTGAAGATATTTTCTCGAGCACAAGCCTGGTATATCGCTTTCTTTTCAGGCTCTGTGTATTTTGCGATTGAGTATTTATCAGAAAACGAGGGTCGTATTTTTTTGAGCTTAAAAGGATTTAGTGCCAGTTTCTCTTCGTACATGATCACATTGGCTTGGATTGGTTATGCACTTGGCTGTCCCATACTTGGTTTTTTATCAGATTACTTTGAGCGTCGTAAAAAAATATTGGTTTTGGTCGCTGTAAGTGGCCTTTTAGGGATTTGTCTTGTTATTTTCTCAGTGAACAAACAGCTCCTGATGATAGGCTTTTTTTTACTTGGGCTTGCTGCCAGTGGTCAGAGCGTTGCATTTGCAATTATGGCGGAGCAATTCAAAAGACAATTTGTTGCTATTGGTCTTGCATTGAATAACGCTGTGATTACGGTTTTTGTTGCGACCAATGCGCCTGTGATTGCTTTTGTGCTAGATAAATCAAGAACTGGTGCACACTTCGGATTGTCTGATTATTACACCGCATTTTCACTGCTTATTGTTGCAGCAGTGATTGCACTTTTGATGTCTGTGTTTTTTATCAAGGAAACGTTTTGCAAATCTGTAGTTGAGTTTAATTATTTGGCTAAAAGCAATCCTTAGCCTCTCTTAATGCCCGAAATACTTCAAATGGCTCACTCTTTTGGGTGGACGCCTGAATGCTTGGTGCGTCAAGTCTAAAAAAAGGATTAATCGCTTTTTCACGCTCAATGGTTGAGGGGAGCGAAATCTGAGAAGGGTTTGCATCGAGCTGCTCTAACAGAGTTGCTGCAGTTGCATTGTCTGGTTCAACAGTCTGTGCAAAGCGTAAGTTCTGCCGAGTGTATTCATGTGCACAAAAGACTTGGGTATCGTTTGGAAGTGCTTTTAAGGTATTTAAGGAAGCAAATAGCGCCTTCATACTGCCGTCAAACACGCGCCCACATCCCGCTGAAAATAAAGTATCTCCACAAAAAAGCCAGTGTTTGAACGGTTCAAAATAACAAATATGGTTTTGAGTATGTCCTGGGGTTTGTAAGACATCAAAATGGTATGGTTCGCATGTGACTTGAGTAGCTTGCTCGTTTGGCATGTGCACCGATACATCTGGAAACTGCTCACGCAAGGTATTAACGCCACCTATGTGATCTGCATGAAGGTGTGTGACTAATATGTCAGTTAGGGTGAGGTGTTCTTGTGCTGCGAATGCTAAAACTGGGCTTGCGTCACCTGGATCTATACAAATAAAACTTGCTGTTTGTTTAATAATCCAAATATAATTATCCTGAAAGGCTTGTATCGCGATAATAGACATTGATAAGCTTCATTTTTTTGTGACTATACTGTTGAGTATAAACCTTGAAACGATGGAGTCTACTATGAATAAAAATTCGCATTACTCAAAGGACGAAGGGTTCACTCCTTTTGATGAAGACGATAGTGAAACTGTTGATCACAAGCGAGCAGTGAAGCGTCTGCTTGAGGAAAAGCTTGAAAGAAAACGCCTAAAAGATGAGCTCGAAGACTTCGATGGTGAGCTTGAAGGTGAGTTTGACTGGGACGAATTCGATATTGACGATCGCTAGTCGTTTTGAGTCGCTGCCCTCAAGGTGTTTTCAAGCAAGGTGTTGATGGTCATCGGACCAACACCACCCGGCACGGGCGTAATCCATGCCACTTTTTCTTTGACTTGATGGAAGTCGATATCGCCCCGTAACGTGCCATTTGCTTCTCGGTGAATTCCAACATCTATCACAACTTGATTCTCATGAAACCAGTGAGCTGGAATAATGTCTTTGCTACCTGCTGCTATGACTATTAAATCAGACGTGGTGACATGTTGTTCTAAATTTTTGGTCGCGCGGTGACAAAGTGTGACTGTTGCTTTTGCCAACAGAAGTTCAAGTGCCATTGGGCGCCCTACAATATTTGATTTGCCAATGACAACAGCATGTAATCCGTGAGGATTAATTTCATAAGCGCTTAGTAAGTTCATAATACCGTAAGGGGTACATGGTCGAAGCGTTGGTTCACCTTGAGCAAGGCGTCCTAAGTTGTAGGGATGGAAGCCGTCGACATCTTTCTCAGGATGAATACGTTCAATAACTGCGCGTGAGCTGATGTGTGTTGGGAGTGGGAGTTGGACTAGAATGCCATGAATATTTGGTGTTTCATTGAGGGTATCAATTAACTCCAATAGTAATTTTTCATCTGTTTCAGCGGGTAGTTTATAAGAAAATGTATTCATGCCAGCTGCTTTACAAGCTCTGTGTTTATGATTGACATAGATTTTAGAAGCGGGGTCTTCGCCTACTAAGACGACAGCAAGGCCTGGTGGTTTGTGTCCTAACTTGATGTGTTTTTGAACTGTGTGCTTGAGTGTTTCTAGTCGTTCGGCAGCAAGCTTTTTTCCATCTAATAATGAAGCAGTCATCCTTTTTTACGCCTAATTCAAGTTGAACGCGTTTTGACAAATTGAGAGGCCTATTATACATTGCTTTTTTTAAAAGCAAATGCTCCAGTATGGATTTAATGAGTTTAATATGCGAATTGCCTTGATTATTGAGTATGATGGGAGTCAGTATCATGGTTGGCAATCGCAACCAGGGCTTCGTACTGTGCAAGGTGTTTTGGAACAAGCCTTAAGCCAAGTGGCAAATCATGATGTAAAAGTGGTTTATTCAGGGCGAACAGACACAGGCGTGCATGCAACCCATCAAGTGGTTCATTTCGAGCCTAAATATAAGCGTAATGTTCGAGCTTGGGTGCACGGGACCAATGCGGTTCTCCCTAAAGATGTTTGTGTGAAGTGGGGGCAAGAAATATCAGAAGATTTTCATGCTCGGTACTCCGCGACCTCTAGACGGTATCGCTATGTGATTTATAATGCAGCAATCAGACAGTCCCTGCTGCAGGGTAATGTGACGTGGCAGGCAAGAAAGCTTGATCATAAACTTATGCATGAGGCGTCTCAATTTTTGTTGGGAGAGCATGATTTTACTTCTTTTCGAGCGGTGCACTGCAATGCAAAAACGCCTGTTCGAAAGGTGCATGATATTCAAGTATTTCGCCGAGGAGACTTAGTCATTTTGGACATTACGGCGAATGCTTTTTTGCATCATATGGTGCGGAATATTGCAGGTGTCTTAATGGCGATAGGACAAGGTCGGCAAAAGGTTGCTTGGATTGATGAAGTATTGCAAGCCAAGGATAGAAAGCTTGGCGCTGAAACTGCGCCTCCTTATGGACTTTATTTGGTGGATGTCGGTTATCCAGAGCAGTTTAAATTGGCCTCTCTTTCTGTTGGGCCATGGTTTTTAGGGCAGATTTCTGCCTGAGAGGATGAATATGGGGAACGAGCAAGATGTGGCTCCAAAAGAGGAGTTAACACATTTTATTTATCAAAAAATACAAGCTGATTTAGCATCTGGAAAACATCAGTCGATTATTACGCGTTTTCCCCCAGAGCCGAATGGTTTTTTGCACATTGGGCATGCAAAGGCGATTTGTGTTGATTTCGGCCTAGCTGAGCTTTTTAAGGGACGTTGCTATTTGCGATTTGATGATACCAATCCAATGCGTGAGGAAGAAGTCTTTGCACGTGCCATCGAAGAAGACATTAAGTGGTTGGGCTTTGAGTGGTATAAAACTACACATGCTTCTGATTACTACCAAGCATTTTATGATTTTGCTTGTGATCTAATTCGAAATAATTTGGCCTACGTTGAGAGCTTAAGTGCTGATGAGATGCGTGCTTACCGAGGTACGCTCAAAGAGCCTGGTAAAGAAAGCCCATATCGCACGCGCTCAGTAGAAGAAAACCTGGACTTATTTGCACGCATGAAAGCGGGTGAATTTAAAGATGGTGAACATGTTTTGCGTGCCAAAATAGACATGAAGGCAAGTAATTTAAATATGCGAGACCCCGCAATTTATCGCATTCGTCATGTTTCGCATGCAAGAACCGGAGATGACTGGTGTATTTACCCGATGTATGATTTTGCGCATCCTCTGTCTGATGCGCTTGAGCATATCACGCACTCTTTGTGTACGCTTGAGTTTCAGGATCACAGACCATTATATGACTGGTTTATTGAACACTTGCCGGTGCCTGCAAAACCGGTACAAACCGAGTTTGCGCGTTTGAATGTGTCGCATACTATCACCAGTAAGCGTAAACTTCGTCGGCTCGTGGAAGAAAATATTGTGGAAGGGTGGGACGATCCGCGTATGCCGACCATACGTGGCATGCGAAAGCGCGGATATCCACCTGAGGCAATTCGTAATTTTTGTGACATGACGGGGGTTTCTAAAAGCGATTCTGTGATTGATGTAGGTGTTTTGGAAGCTTGTGTGCGTGATGTCTTAAATCAAACCGCGAAGCGTGCACTTTGCGTGCTTGACCCACTTAAGGTAGTGATTGAGAATTACCTGGAAGATCAAGTAGAAATGTTGAAAACCGAAACTCGAGAGCTGCCATTTGCGCGAGAAATATACATTGAGCGCAGCGATTTTATGCTTGAGCCGGTGAAAGGCTATTTTCGTTTAGCGCCTGAGAAAGAAGTCCGTTTACGACATGCCTATGTGATTCGTTGCACAGATGTCATTTACGATGAATCTGGTGAGGTTAAAGAACTCCGTTGTACTTACGATAAAGACACACTGGGTAAGAAGCCGGAAGGGCGTAAGGTTAAAGGGGTGATTCATTGGGTGGCTGCAGAAACTGCTCATCCTGTCACGATTTATCAATATGATCGCTTATTTCATGACGAGAACCCAGGGCGTGAAGAAGATTTTATGCAATTTCTGAATCGAGATTCATTACATATTCAAACGGCCTATGCAGAGCCGATGCTTTTATCTCAGAAAGTCGGTGAAGTGTTCCAGTTTGAGCGTTTGGGGTATTACTGTGTGAATCATGTCGATGAAGCAGGAGCTGCCACAGTATTTCATCGTGTGGTTAACTTGAAAGATACCTGGGGTAAAATCAATGCTGCCACTTGAGCTATATAATTCGCTGACACGCAAGAAAGAGCTTTTTAAGCCGATGGAGCCTGGACATATTAAATTATATGTTTGTGGTATTACAGTCTATGATGCGTGTCACTTGGGGCATGCACGTGCGATGGTCTCTTTTGATGTGATGGTACGTTTTATGCGTGCTGCAGGCTACAAAGTTACCTTTGTGCGTAATATCACCGACATTGATGACAAAATTATTAAGCGAGCATTGGAGCGCGATATGCCCATTGATGCGCTCACGACGCAATATATTGACTCAATGCATCAGGACACAGAAGCACTTGGCTGCCTGCATCCTACGCATGAACCACGAGCAACACAGTATATTGCTTCTATCATCAAGTTGATTGAGCGTCTCGTTGAAAATGGTCATGCCTATGTGAGTGAAGATGGTGATGTATGTTATGACGTTTCTGCCTTTAATGAATATGGTAAGCTCTCTAATCAAGATATAGAAAGCTTAAAAAGTGGCGTTCGCATTGATGTACAAGAAGGCAAACGCTCAGCACTCGATTTTGTGCTGTGGAAGCGCGCAAAAGAGGGGGAGCCTAGCTGGCCCTCACCGTTTGGTGAAGGTCGTCCAGGTTGGCATATTGAATGTTCAGCTATGGCGATGGACACCTTAGGTGAGCAATTTGATATTCACGGTGGTGGGTTGGATTTACAGTTTCCACACCATGAAAATGAAATCGCTCAGAGTGAAGGCGTCACAGGTAAGACTTTCGCGAATTATTGGCTGCATGTTGGTATGCTGCAAGTTAACTCTGAAAAAATGTCTAAGTCGTTAGGGAACTTTTTTACGATTGAAGACATGCTGAAAGAGCATCCACCGGAGGTGCTACGTTATTTCCTATTGAGTAGTCACTATCGAAGTTTTTTAAATTACTCAGAAGAAAACCTGGCACTCGCTTCAAAAGCGCTGACTCGTCTTTATCAAACCTTACGTGGCTTTGAGCTGCAAGAGGGTATGACCCTGGATGAGACTTGGGTGAAACGCTTTGAAGCGTGTATGCAAGATGACTTTAATACCCCCGAAGCTTTGTCTGTGTTATTCCAGCTGAGTCATGAGGTCAATAGAACAGGCTCAGAGACACTGGCTTGCACCTTACGACATCTCGCCGGCATTTTAGGTTTGCTGCAAGATGCGCCTGAGGCTTTTTTACAGAGAGGGGTTAATACCATGATGCCTGATGCGATTGAAGCCTTGATTCGTGAGAGAAATGAAGCGCGAGTTGCACGTGATTTTGAAAAAGCTGATGCCATTCGGGAAAGTCTTTTGGCAAATGGTATTGAACTTGAAGACAATGTAGAGGGAACAACCTGGCGACAGGCTTGACAGAAGCTGTGAAACAAGACAAAATCGCCCCCTGTTGGCTATGTAGCTCAGCTGGTTAGAGCGCGGCACTCATAATGCTGAGGTCGGTGGTTCAAGTCCACCCATAGCCACCATTCTTTTTTACTTCATAATTCCCTCCAGTCTGTGTATAATAGGCCGACCTTTTGAGTTGTTTTTGAATATTTAATGCGCACACTGAACTTTATTGGTTTTATTGCAAGTGCTTTTTTATGCCTTGGCGCGGTTGTGAAAAGCGACATGCAGAGAAAACCGAACACAGATGCACTGGTCAATCAATCGCAAAGCGCCCGCTATGCAGAATTTTTGGCGTCTGAAAGTTCTCAGGTGGTTTTGCAAGAAGGGCAGAAGCCGCCAGCAATGGGGGAAAACGAAAATGCACCGAAGCCCGGTAACTGGGATGAAGCAGAGCGTGCACATCAAGCCGACTCCGAATTAGACCCCAACGCAAAGCTCTGGAACCTACGAGATGTTGATATTCGAGCAGTGATTGCTGAAGTCTCTCGAGTTACCAATAAAAACTTCATCATTGACCCACGCGTGCAGGGTAAAATTTCAATCTTCTCTAGTGTGCCTATTTCCGATAAAGCGCTTTATCCTGTATTTCTATCGGCACTTCAAGTTTCAGGCTACGCTGCAATACCAAGTGGCGATGTCATCAAAATTTTGCCAAACATGGAAGCGCGTACTCAGTCCCCTGATGAGCTTCGTGGTCCACAAAGCCAGAACAGTGGGGACGATTTAGTCGTACAAGTGATTCCGGTGGAGCATGCGTCTGCTGACCAATTGGTGCCTATTTTAAGACCCTTAATGCCACAGTGGAGCATTGTTTCGGCTTATACCCCAACTAATATGCTGATTTTGTCGGGTAGAGCCAACAATATTAAGCAAATGACCAAAATTATTCATCAAGTGGATACGCCATCTGGCAATGAAATTGATGTGATACCTCTCGAGAACTCACTTGCGATGGATGTGGTCAATACCTTAAGGGATCTCATGAGCGCGCAAGTGACGGCGCCATCCAGTCAGCCATTGACGCTTGCCGCAGATGACAGAAGTAATTCGGTCTTAGTGAGTGGTAGTAAAGCGGATAGACTCCGTATGCGTGTATTGATTTCACAGTTAGACGGAAAAGGGCATCAGTCTGCTGATAGCAATACGCAAGTGATTTATCTGCACTATATGCGCGCCGAAGATGTGGTTCCGATTTTGGCCGGAATTGCCCAGGCGCATTTTAGTGGTACCGTTGGTACAACGATTGGCACCATCACCAGGCCTCCTTTAGATAGTACCAACCCTGAAGCAGGGATGGTGAATGTGCAAGCGGCAGCTTCTGGTGACACCGTTGGCATTAATGCCAATACACCAAATAACGCCGGTTCAACTCAAACAGAAGCGGGCACCAAACCAATGGTTCAAATTATTGCGGAGCCAAATACTAACTCTGTGATTATTAATGGCCCAACGACATTAATTCGTACTTTAAAGAGCGTTGTCAGCCAGCTGGACATTAAGCCAGCTCAATTGCTGATTGAAGGGATGGTTGCCGAAATTAACGAAAATGACTTCAAGAGCTTAGGAGTTGAGTGGGGAAGTATTAATCAAGAGACACATAAGCCTGATTCGTTTAGAGCAGGTTTTGCAGTTTTAAACTCACAAACCTCTATCAATGATTTCCAGGCACAAGTGTATGCCTTAGCCCGTCAACGTAAGGCAAATATTTTATCGACGCCATCGGTGGTCGTGCTTGATAACCGACAAGCCAAAATTTTGGTGGGTAAGCAGGTGTCGGTAGCAACCTCATCTTATCCAAATAATGCAGGTGGTACCACCACAGCAAGCCCATTTACCACGTTTGATCGAATGAATGTCGCATTGCATTTGTATGTTCGACCGCAAATCACGCGTGGTCAGGGCATTCAAATGCAAATTGACCAAGGACTTGATACGCTTGACCCGCTAGCGAGTAGTGGGGATGCAACGACTATTCCAACGTTTAATATCAGTGCGATTGTGACTTCCGTGCATGTTGATAGTGGTGATGTGGTTGTACTTGGTGGGCTCAACCAAGACAGTCTTGCAAGTGACAATTTAGGCGTACCTATTTTGGGAGATATCCCGGGGGTTGGTCGTTTATTTCAGCACAACATCACAAACCGCGAGAAAAAGGTTTTGATGGTATTTATTCGACCGATTATCCTGAAAACGGAAGCAAGTACAGTCAATGTATCAGGGGCTAAATACAATGATACGCGATTGGAACAGTTGGCGATTGCACGCTCACAAGAAAGCTTTAACCAGAAAAATAAAGATACGGTATTAAAGCCATTGAAGGAGGCAAAACTGCCAAAACCGTTTAAGCAACCAAATAAAAACTACAAGTAGAACATGGATATTTTAGAGAAAATGCCACGTCTGCCTTATGTTTTTGCGAAAAAGCATGGGATTGCGATTACCGGATTTGATGAAGAGGGGAGAGCCTTAGTTGTTCACCTTCCGAATACCCCACTGCAAGTTTTTTTAGAAGTGCGTCGATTTTCTGAGACAGAGCTGCTCACCCAAGAAGTCAGTGAATCCGCTTTCCAAAAACAGCTGGCTGAGGTTTATGAGTCTCAGTCTTCGATTTTAGATGCCACAGCAGGCATGGAAGAAGATTGGGATTTAATGCAACTGGCAGCGCAAGTGCCGGTTGGCGAAGACTTACTCGACAACCGGGATGATGCCCCAATCATTCGACTTTTAAATGCACTATTCACCGAAGCCATTAAACAAAAAGCTTCCGATATTCACATTGAGACCTATGAGCACCGCGTGGTAGTTCGCAATCGTGTCGATGGTGTTTTGCAAGAAATTCTTGAGATTCAGCGTGGTATTGCACCCCTGGTGATTTCACGTGTGAAAGTCATGGCAAAGCTTGATATTGCCGAAAAAAGAGTGCCGCAAGATGGCCGAATTGCACTGAAGATTGGTGGGCATAGTATCGACGTTCGAGTATCCACTTTGCCTTCAAATCATGGTGAGCGCATTGTAATGCGTATTTTGGACAAACAGTCTGTACAGCTTGATTTAGGCTTGCTGGGTATGCCAGAGAATACACTGCAAACCATTCGTAAGATGATTGCAGAACCGCATGGTATTTTATTAGTGACAGGCCCGACAGGCTCCGGTAAAACCACCTCGCTTTATGCCATGCTGACAGAGCTGAATCAAGTCAGCCGTAATATTTTAACGATTGAAGATCCAATTGAGTATGATTTACCGGGGATTGGACAAACCCAAGTGAACCCTAAGGTAGAAATGACGTTTGCTCGGGGGTTGCGTGCTATTTTACGACAAGACCCTGACGTTGTAATGATTGGGGAGATTCGAGACCTGGAAACTGCTGAAATTGCAGTCCAATCTAGTTTAACCGGACACTTGGTTTTATCTACCTTACACACCAATAGTGCATTAGGCGCTATTACTCGTTTGCATGATATGGGGGTTGAATCTTTCTTGCTCTCTTCAAGTATTGTTGGGCTGGTGGCACAACGCTTGGTTCGTACACTTTGCTCTGCTTGTAAAGCACCACACGTGCTGCGTGAAGATGAGCGGGAATTGATGGAGCTTGGGCAGCTTGATGAAGCAGTTTCTATTTTTGAGCCAGTAGGATGTGAGGTTTGTAATCATATTGGTTATCGTGGACGTACCGGGATTTATGAGCTTATCCCTATTGATGAAACCTTACGCGGCTTTATTCACCGAAATGAGAGCATCCAAACGATGGAAGCTTATTTGCGCCCGAGTATTCCAAGTATTCGCACCGATGGCTTTAAGCGCGTTTTAGCTGGGGATACCTCGCTTGCTGAGATTTTGAGAGTCACTAGCCAATAACCTCTTCGTTTCAATGAACTATACTTGAAATAATGTTTATTGAGGCAGAGTGGGTGAGTCATGCCCTATATTGGTCGAGCAAACGCCAAGCTGTATCAGCTGATTGAAACACCAGCTGATGCGACTGAACCCGAAAAAAAGTTACTACAAGCACTGATTCTTTATCGAAGTGCTTGGGCAGGGGTCAAACAAAAGCAATCTTTCTTCGATAAAACAGTTGATAAAGACTACTTTGAAACCACCCTCTTAGATTATTTAATCCAGTTTAGTGAGCAAGAAAACCTTGGTTTTTCTGCTGAAGAAATTAAGAATTATTTGTTTCAGCAAGGCTTGTTTCGCGCATTTAAAAGTGATGATGATATCAAAAAGTACTTAAAGCATATGAAAAAGACAGATAACCAGGCTCAGCTTGATTTCTATTTCTTAATGCAAAAAATACCGGATTTTATAGAAGAACTGTACCAAGCCGCAGACCAGTCAGAGCAGGCACTTATCCAAAAGCGATATCAAATATGGAATTTATTGGGAGATAGAGTTTATCTGCGTGCTGCAATCCCAGTGGTTTTAAGTGGGCGTGAAGACATGATGAGAGTGCAGCGGATGCAGTCACTGCGAAAAGGCTCGCAGGCTTCTTGGTTGGCAAATAATGCATTTTCTGTTGAAGAAATGAAATATCTTGCGGAATACTTAAGGCCAAGTGAGTTAATAGGCTTGATTAAAGCACGTAAGCAACAAGGATTAAAGCCGCTTCCTTATTTACCAGATAAAAACTATATTCGTTGGTTTATAAACAAGTTAGAAGTGTGTGGTATTTCAGATGATTTGTTTGCTAAGGGTTATCTCGAGGTGATGAAGGCTGCAGAGCAACATGTTTTAAACGGGGGAAAAGTCAGTTATGAGCTGCAATGTTTATTTGACAATAATGATTGGTTTTCAGCAATGCAGCAGTATAGACAAACCCATGAGCGGCCATTGGAATCATTGGGTGACTTAGCGTATGAGTTACTTTGTACTGTGAATGCTTTTTTTCAGCTATTGCTGAATATTACTGCAATTTTGGCGACTATTTTAATTGCTGCTGCGATTGAAGTCGTATTGGTTATGGCCCTATGTACCTTTTTCGAACCACATATACTCATGACTGTTTGGGCTTTTTCAAACACAATTCCAGGAGGAAGTGTTATTGTTCCTATGGTTGCACTAGCAGGAATCGGGTTAATGATTGCAACGGTAGCTGCAGCAACAGGGATAGTCTCAAATTTATCTAGGGAAACACCTAGTGTATCAGCAGAACTTAGTGAGGCTGTTTCATGTCTTGGACATCGTATTTACCTTTCTCTTGCAGCTTTATTTAATCAGGGTATGGCAGAGGTGCCAGCGCCAAGTGTCGAAGGAGAAGGGTCTGAAATTATCGTAGGTGATACTCAGCAAAAAGGATTTAGAAATCAAGGGTCTACTTGATTTTTATATGACTAAGATGTAAAATTTAAAAACATAAATTGTTCTGGTTTCAGTAATGGTGTTTGAGCTTTTATCTCAAGTAGAAGATTTATCGAGTTTTCCCAGATTTAACAAAAAAAAGGTTGGGCAGGTGACGCTGGGAGACCTGCATGCAAATGCAATCAAGCTTATCCATACTTTGGTCCGGTTTGGCGTATGTGAATTTAAGCCAGTTCAGTACAAAAAACTATTGAAGCTCTATACGACTGAATATCCTAAGACGGCAGATAAGAAAGCTTTTTTAAAGCTCATTAAAGATGAGCTTAAGATTAAAAACCCAGCTATTTTGGTACGGTTGATTGGGGATATTGTTGCCGATCGTGGGAAGAATGATTTATACGTTTTAGCAATATTAGATAGGTTGCGAGAACAACATGTTCCTGTTACAACTCTGATTTCGAACCATGACATTGAGCTCATCTTAGCTTATGAAGCGTATAAAAGAACTGGCGTATTAGATAAAAGGGCAGGGGTTGGTGTTTGGCATGAGCAGAAATGCTCGCTCAGTGCCCTAGCCGATAGCATCGGCGAAGATGGCGCGATTTTAAACGAAGAGTTTGAGCGTTTGATGGAAGAAACTTATCTACCAACGCTGAAGCTTGTCGATTATTCTTTGAGTCATACAGCTCCTAAAAGCATAACGATTTTTTCACATGCACCAATTGACTTAGAAGTGATTAGCCACATGGCGAAAAAGTTTGGTGTTACTTACCAAGCAAGTACGGTTGAGCAATTAGCACATACGATTGATGCGATTAATCTAAAGTTTACTTCATGTGTGCGTGACGGAAACTTTAGCTTGATTTACGACGGAAACAAGATTCCGAGTGATTACCATGTGCCTAAGGAGCATTGTGTTGAATGTGCTATCTGGAATCGAAACGAAGACCTATCTGCTGGCTCAGCTGATATTCCTTTGGACAGAATTCACTTTGTCTATGGCCATACGATTGGTGGTGCTCATGTAAGAGCCAATGTTTCAAAAATCGATAATAGTTTTGGTAAGGGGGCTAGGGCTTGGAGTGAAGTCGATCCAGTTTTTGTTTCTGATGAAGCCAAACCGGCTTTACAGGATGCAAAGCTTCCGCCCGCCGAATACTTGTCTGAGCAAATTTTAAATGAAAATAAACTGCGTTGGCACGAAGAGAAGCAGGGCTTGTTAGCCGCGATTAAAAAGAGTAAAAGTAAAGCCGCACAGACTCATGGTTTTTTAAAGGATTATTGGATTGAGTACGGGAAGCAAATTGTTTCGCAGATTTCGACTTATAATACGTTACTGACTTTGGATATGTCGTCTTCTCCAGAAGAGTTAAATCGATTGAATGAGTATTTATGTGCTGCAAAAACCAATGCAATAAGTGATATGCTAACAGGTGCTATTAAAGAGGCACTTTCAGCACTCAAAACGTACTCTGCCGGAACAGCCGTTAGTAAAGAGATTGAAGTTATTCAAAACTGCTTAGATAGAAAGCAATTTCAAGCAATGGAGAAACAACTTAAGCGTTTAAGTAAACACTCGTTTGAAGGGCTTGGTGAGCATGCAATCGATGCTTCTGAGAGAGGGATGTGTGAGAAAGCTTGGTATAACCTCATTGCTGGGATTCGTTTTTTGCTGAGCTGCGTGATGTCTCTTTTTACCAAAGATGCAAATGATGAGAATCGATTAGCAAAATTAGTGCTTGGTCGCCCTTTTTTCTTTCAAAAGCCAAAAACTAAAGGCGAAAGTGATCTCATACAAGCAAAACTGGATGAACTGGATGAAGAGATGGATATTCTTCAGTGCGCAATGAAGAAACCGGGTGCATTGGAACCATAAAAAGGATATAATGTGTATTTTTTGCTCTATGCAAGAGGGTTGTATGAAAATAGAAGATTTAATGCTGTCAGAAACAGTTCAGTTGACTAAAGACTTTCAGAATGAGGTAAATCAGTTTTTGCTGGGCATGGGTTTTTTTTCGCAACGCTTGGGAAAGTGGGCATCTGAGCCTGGTTCACCATTATCTCTTGATGCGCTTTTACAATATCAGGCGAATAGAAAGAACCGGTTTACGCCTCCTAACTCACCGAGCAAAAAAACTAAAACATTCCAACACTCACCTTACTCACCGATGGGTCCAAGCAAGTAGACGATAAAATAATTTGGTGCTTGATATGGCTTTATTCCAGAGAATCGTTTACAGCAATTTGTCGAGTTCTGTAATCGAAAGCCCTTATATGGCGGCGAAACAAGCCACTCATAATGTGCACAATGAAAGGCTTATTAGGTCTCTGTGTGCCTCATATCCGGCTTTGCAAGGGAAGCATAAACTTATTTGCAATAGATTGAATGCCTCTATCAAAAAAGGAAGAACTATCTTTGGTTGGCAGCTCAATGAAATAGATCTTGATGGAAAAGATAATCAAGAAAATCGTGATAAGTTGGCTACTTTTTTCCAGTTACTTATTACCACTTCATTTGAAGATGAAAGCGTCGAGCAATTTATCATTACGCACTCAGACACTGACTTTTATCGAGTACTCGCTTGCCCCAGAAATGATAATAGCGTTTATTATGCTTTTTTGTATGGCTTAATCTACAGCATTTTTACAGAAGATATCACTGCCGAAAATAACATGGATCAAGCACTCCAAAAGCCGGATGGATTTTTAGATAGTGTACTGAAGCATTTGAACCTGCGTGGTATTTCTGATGTGACCAAGGAGGATAAGCGCAATCTTAAAAGTTTTTTTGAAAAGTGCCTACTTGCTTATCCTGTACAATCTTCGAATCTAAGTGAAATAAATTTATCTGCTTTTTTAGCTGATATAGCAGTACCCGCCTTGCGTAATCTGCCTTGTCGGGGTGATAAGAGCATTTTTTTTGAGCAACCTCCTTTAGGGCGTAAGGCTATAAATATGCTTGACTTTGGTGTGCGGCTGCGCATCTTAGAGGCTCAACAAGTAGAAGCCTCTAAAAGTAATCATCACATTATTTCGGATAGGCCGACAGTATATCTTAAGTACCAAGGGGGGTACTTCGATACTTTAATTTCTTGTCCATATACAAGAGAAGAACAAGCATGGTATATGTGGCTTGAGAGTAAAACGCAGTGCAAGCTAGAAGATGTCAGTGAAAAACAGGCTGAAGAGCAACTAGATTGGAGTTTTTACCTGAAGTGTATTGCTAATCTCGGTTTTTTATCTGGTGGAGTGTTACTTATTTTGGGGATCGTCTATATGAGCCCTGGGCTTTTGGTTGCGTCAGGTATTGCATCTATTATGGGATATTGCTTTTTTTCACCAGTTGTTGCATATCATGCTTCTCCTGCAATACAGGAGAAGCCAAAAGCGGTTAGTCTTCATCATCCCAACTGAGTGTGCCACCTGCTTGATACTCAATGACCCGAGTTTCAAAGAAGTTTTTCTCTTTTTTCAAATCAAGCATTTCACTCATCCATGGGAATGGATTTTCTGCGCCAGGATATAGCTCTGCGAGCCCAATTTGAGTGAGGCGTCGGTTGGCGATGAAGTGTAAGTATTCTTCAAACATGCTGGCATTCATGCCCAAAATACCACGTGGCATGGTGTCTTTCGCATATTGATACTCCAGTGCCACGCCTTCTTTAACGAGCTGCGTCATTTCTGCTTTAAAACTGTCTGTCCAAAGTTCTGGATTTTCAATTTTGATTTGGTTAATGACATCAATTCCAAAGTTCATGTGCATTGACTCATCACGTAGAATGTATTGGAATTGCTCTGAAGTGCCAACCATTTTGTTACGTCGCCCCATAGACAGAATTTGGGTAAAGCCAACGTAGAAGAAAATACCTTCAAATACCACATAGAAAGCGATTAAATCTCGTAACAAACGTTGATTTGCTTCAGGAGTACCTGTGAGGAAGGTTGGATCGCCTAGACTTTGTGTGAATGGTAACGCCCAAGCGGCTTTTTTCGATACCGATGGAATTTCACGATACATATTAAAGACAGCGGCTTCATCCAGTCCCAAGCTCTCAATGATGTATTGATAAGCATGAGTATGCAGTGCTTCTTCAAATGCTTGACGAAGCAGATATTGACGACACTCAGGATTCGTGATGTGACGATATACCGCGAGTACTAAGTTATTAGCCACTAATGAGTCTGCTGTCGAGAAGAAGCCTAAATTTCGCAAAATAATCAGGCGCTCATCTTCGGTCAGTCCATTTGGATTATTCCACAAGGCTAAGTCTGCACTCATGCTGATTTCATTCGGCATCCAGTGGTTAGCACAGGCGGTTAAATACTTGTCCCAGGCCCAGTTATATTTGAAAGGCACCAGTTGGTTTAAGTCAGCGCGACAGTTAATGATTTTTTTATCATCGACTTGTACGCGGGCTGCTCCCATTTCAAGGGATTCCAGGCCGGTTGCACCTACACCTTTTTTTTGTACTGCTTGCGGCTCATCTAAGGTTGTGCTCATGAATTTCTCCTAAAGGGTAAGATTATTGACAGGCTTCGCAATCTGGGTCGAGAATCGAGCAAGCTTTTGGTGCTGCATCTTCAACTTTGACTGCGTTTAATGCGCCATCCGTGAGCGTTGATTTTTCGGCATTACTTGCTCCTAAACTGCGCAAGTAATAGGTTGTTTTCAAGCCAGAGACCCAAGCATTCCGATAAAGTTCATCAAGTTTCTTGCCTGATGGCTTGGCCATGTAAATATTGAGCGATTGTGCTTGGTCAAGCCACTTTTGACGACGAGAGGCTGCTTCAACCAACCATTTTGGCTCAATTTCAAAGGCAGTGGCATAACGCGCTTTCAACTCAGCCGGAATGCGGTTAATGTCTTGGATGCTGCCGTTGAAATACTTTAGATCATTTACCATCACTTCATCCCATAAGTTGAGTGCTTTCAAATCAGCCACCAAATAAGGATTAACGACAGTAAACTCACCAGATAAGTTGGATTTTACAAACAAGTTTTGATACGTTGGCTCAATGGATTGTGAAACACCACAAATGTTGGAAATAGTCGCTGTAGGCGCAATCGCCATTAAGTTTGAGTTTCTCATACCTTGCGTACGCACTTTAACGCGCAGCGCTTCCCAGTCAAGCGTCATATTCTTGTTTTGTGTGAGTAATTTACCACGTGCTTTTTGTAGTAAATTGATAGAATCAATCGGCAAAATGCCTTGGCTCCAAAGTGAGCCCTCATAACTTGAATAATGACCTCGTTCATTGGCCAAGTCAGATGATGCTTCAATGGTGTAGTAGCTAATAAGCTCCATAGATTTATCTGCGAAAGCAACGGCAGCATCTGAGGCGTAATCAATACCAAGAGCATACAGAGCATCTTGGAAGCCCATAATACCTAAACCAACAGGACGGTGTTTCAAGTTTGAATTACGTGCTTGTGGCACTGAGTAGTAGTTAATGTCAATGACATTATCCAACATGCGCACCGCTGTTTTAATGGTTTTCTTGAGTTTTTTCTCATCGAGTTTGCCATCTTTGATGTGTGCCGGCAGGTTAATGCTACCTAAGTTACAAACAGCGATTTCATCTTCAGAGGTGTTAAGTGTAATTTCTGTACATAAGTTTGAGCTATGAATGACACCTGCGTGCTGCTGTGGTGAGCGTAGGTTACAGGTGTCTTTGAAGGTGAGCCACGGGTGACCTGTTTCAAACAGCATAGAGAGCATTTTACGCCAAAGCTTCACAGCTGGGAGTGTTTTTGTATTTTTAAGCTTACCCTCGGCAGCTTTTTTCTCGTATTTGAGATAAAGCTTTTCAAAGTCTTTACCATAAGTATCGTGCAAGCCTGGTACTTCATCCGGTGAAAACAGAGTCCAGTCTGCTTTTTCGTGGACACGCTTCATGAATAAATCTGGAATCCAAAGTGCAGTATTCATGTCGTGAGTACGGCGGCGATCGTCTCCTGTGTTTTTACGTAACTCAAGAAACTCTTCAACGTCTTTGTGCCAGCACTCAAGATAGGCGCAGACAGCGCCTTTGCGTTTTCCACCCTGGTTAACCGCTACAGCGGTTGCGTCAGCAACATTCAGGAAGGGAACCACACCTTGTGATCGGCCATTGGTCCCTTTGATGTGAGCACCCATAGCACGGACTGAGGTCCAATCATTACCAAGTCCGCCAGCAAATTTTGAGAGCAATGCGTTATCACGAATTGCGCCATAAATGCCATCGAGATTATCTGGCACGGTGGTAAGGTAACAGCTCGACAACTGAGGTCTGATGGTTCCTGAGTTGAAAAGGGTTGGTGTTGAAGACATGTAGTCAAAGGACGAGAGCTGTAAGTAAAACTCAATTGCTTTTTCTTCACGGTTTTTCTCTCTCATAGCAAGGCCCATGGCAACACGCATAAAGAAAACTTGTGGCAGTTCATAGCGGATATCCTGCTCATGAATGAAATAGCGATCGTATAAAGTTTGTAAGCCTAAGTAGGTAAATTGCATATCTCGTTTAGGTAAGAGTGCTTGACCTAGTTTGTCTAAGTCAAACTCAGCAAGTCCTGTATCAAGAATGCCCTGATTGATGCCGTGTGCCAGATACTTTCTGAAATAAGCGGAATAAAGCTTTGCCATTTCATCACAGGTAGTTTCCTGTTGCATGCCAAGCTTACTGAGTGCTTCGGTTCTAAGACTATTCAATAATAAGCGAGCACTGACGTAAGTGTAGTTTGGCTCTTTCTCGACTAAAGCACGAGCAGCCATAATCAGTGCTTTGTGCACATCCTCAAGATTTGCTTGGTGATATAAGTTACGTAGTGCGTCTTTGAGAATAGGCTCTGCGCTTACATCTTTTAAGTCGCGACAGGACTCTTCAACCAAGGTTTTAATACGTGCAAGATCAAGCGGTTTTATTTCACCGTCTGGCATAGTAATCAGAGGCGTATTAGGTCCTTTGGCTGTATCTGCTTTTGTGTCTGCTTCTCGTGCTTTGCGACGTTCTTCGCGATATAAGACGTAGGCTCGAGCGACTTTATATTCACCACTGCGCATTAATGCAAGTTCAACCTGGTCTTGGATATCTTCAATGTGAATGGTGCCACCATTAGGAAGACGACGATAAAAAGCATCTGTAATTTGCTGTGTAAGTTGCTCAAGGTTACGGTGGATACGATCGGAGCTTGCGGCACTTCCGCCCTCAACGGCAATAAATGCTTTCGTTAAAGCAACTTGAATCTTGTTTGCATCGTAAGGGGCAACTTTTCCATTTCGTTTAATCGTTTTTAGGGTTCCAGGTGCGTGTACTGTGAACTCGACAGGGCTTTCTAAAGTTAATTCGTCTGTAGGTTCAAGTATTTGGGCCATAGTTCCTCCGGTGGCGCGTTAAAAAAGTTATTAAGTTGGGTTACAGATATCAGTAAAACACAAGATATAGTGTTTTTCGGGCTGATTATTACAATATAATGTGTTTGTTTGAAAATAACAAGAGAATAACTATGGGTATAATCAGGGTATATGCTGTGGATAAGTTGTGTGTTTATTCACGTGCTTTAACAATGACGGCATCGCTAACACCCAGCGCACCTCGGGTATTGAGTTTTAGGCGACCAACATTTGCATAAACTTGGGTTGAACTACCACCATCAAGATTTAATGCATCTTCACAATATAGCGGAAATTTTTTCATCATATCGGCGAGTGCGGTTGTGCTCATGGCTGCATGCTCGGTGACAAGCAAAATGACTTGGTTATTTTGTGTGATACCAAGCGCCGTACGTTCAGCAACCCCAGGCTTTAGTTTAGGGATTTTACCACCAACAATGAGTCGTGGGCCACTTTGAATGGCAAAGTCTACGGAGCGGCTTGCTGGATATTGAGAGACTTTTGCTAAGCGTGCTTTTTTTCGGATGGTATAAAACACTCCCCACCAGCTAATTGGCTTAATCGCGCTATAGCGATGATGGTGGCCAATGCGTAGGCCAAGCGGATGATATTCAGTATCAAAAAAGCCACCATTAACTGCAATCAAGGCATCACTATGGCGTGCCATTTCCTCAACGGATGCATGCGGTCTGGATAAGTCGCTCGCTGTGACTAAGTCGAGTTTTTGTTTACGTAAATTAATGCGAAAGACGTGAACGTGTGCCCAAGGAATAAGTGGGTTTGGGGAGAGGTCACGGTACTCGATGCCAGGCGCTAGCTTTTCCCAGCCAGCTGCTGCATGTGCAGGGGAGATTCCGGCAAGTGATAAAAAACTCAAAAAAACGAGGTGAATCACTGAAAGTTCTGGTTTTTTAGTTTGCCTTAGCATGGTTATCTTGTATCCTTGTCTGCAGGCAATTCACCCATAAAACATATAGGACTATCATGCGAAATTTATCGCAACAGATCAACCGAAAAGCATCATTAGAGGCATTAATGGATGATGTTTTAAAGCGTGCAGAGGCTCATGGTGCGACAGATGCTGCAGTTTCTGTCAATCATGATCATGGGTTTGGTGTCGAGGTTCGGATGGGGAGTATCGAAACGGTTGCCTTTAGTGAGGAGCGTGGTGTCTCTGTTGCTGTTTATATTGAGCAGCGTAAAGGCAGTGCAACCAGTAGTGATACATCAGATATAGCGCTAGATGCCATGGTGAGTGCTGCTTGTGATATCGCGAAAGTGAGCGCGAAAGACCCTTGTTTTGGTTTGCCGGATAAAGAGCTTATTGAGTCTGATTATCCTGAACTTGATTTATATCATCCTTGGGCGTTAACTCCAGAAGAGGCCGGTGAATTAGCACTTGCTTGTGAAACCAAGGCACTCAGCTTAGATAAACGTATTCATAACTCGGATGGTGCAAGTGCATCAAGCTATAACTTTTGTCATGGCTATGCTAATACCAGAGGTTTTTCTGGCGTAGTTGAAAGTAGTCGGCATAGCCTAAGTTGCTCTTTGCTTGCAGAAGAGGCTGGGGGTATGCAGCGTGATTATGCATACACCACAGCGAGGTTGTCTGATAACTTGATGAATACTGATGATTTAGCTGCTTTAGTGGCTGAAAGAACAGTTTCTAGGCTTTTACCACGAAAGTTGGATACCCAAAAAATACCCGTGATTTTTTCATCTCGTGTTTCAAGTAGCTTGCTTAGTGCTTTTATTCAAGCAATTAGTGGCTCAAGTCTGTATCGTAAGCACTCGTTCTTGCTTGACAGCTTAGGGGAGAGTATTTTCCCTGAAAATATTACAATCTATGAAGAGCCACATCTTCTATGCGGACTCGGCAGTTCGCCGTTTGATGCAGAGGGAATCATCACACGTCCTAATGTATTTATTAAAGACGGGGTGCTGCAGCAATATGTACTTGGCAGTTATTCGGCACGAAAGCTTGGTTTGCAAACCACTGCGAATAGTAGTGGGGTGCATAATTTAACGGTGAACCCGACAGCTGGAGGCTTGGATGACTTACTTAAACAGATGAGCCGAGGTCTTTTGATTACTGAGCTGATGGGGCAAGGCGTGAATGGTATTACCGGTGACTACTCACGCGGTGCATCAGGTTTTTGGGTGGAAGACGGCAAAATTCAATATCCAGTGGACGAGATCACGGTGGCTGGAAACTTGAAGCAAATGTTTCAGAAAATTGTGGCAGTTGGCACAGATATAGAGCCTTCGATTGCTACACGTTGTGGTTCTATCTTAATCGAAGAAATGACTGTTGCGGGTGGGTGATCTTAATAAGTTTTTTTAGTATTGAACTGCTCTGATTTTTGTCATTTCCGCGCAGGCGGGAATCCATCCTGAAAACAATACTCTGGTTTTGAATGAAAAATGGATTCCTGCCTTCGCAGGAATGACAAGCTTAAGTCTTATCCCGAAAAGTAATTCGACCTTTGGTGAGGTCATAAGGGGTGAGTTCAACTTTGACGGTGTCACCAGTTAAAATACGGATATAGTTTTTACGCATTCTTCCAGAGATATGGGCCGTGATGAGGTGCCCGTTTTCAAGTTCAACACGGAACTTGGTGTTTGGAAGGGTGTCAATGACAGTACCTGTCATTTCAATGTGATCTTCTTTTGCCATTTAAATAGTTTCTCAAAAAAATACAAACGCAGAATGTTCTAATTTTGCATGAAAACCAAAGAAACCGCAAGGTTCTTCGTCGGTTTGTATTGCAAAGAGATTGAAAGCTTGGTTTGAAATTGCCCTTCTTATTGACAAGTAAATTTATATTGGGGTGTAATGGTTCTTTTTGAAAATTTGTGGTGATGTCTTGAGCACTGAAGTCGTATTCTCTGAAACACATAAAAGATCAACAGCTTACTTTATTTTTGTTCTTGCAACAGCGTTCTACTTGTATGAGTTTATTTTGCAGGTAGCTCCAAGTGTGATGGCCGCTCCTATCATGAAAACCTTCGGGGTTTCAGGGACTGGGTTTGGTATGATTTCGGCTTTTTATTTCTATGCCTATGCACCGATGCAGCTGCCCGCGGGCTTATTATTCGATCGCTACGGGCCAAGGAAGTTGATGACTGCCGCAATTTTGTTGTGTGCCTCAGGCTCCGTCTTTTTTGCATTGACTACGAGTATTTATGCTGCTGCAGCTGGGCGGTTTATGATTGGGTTTGGTTCAGCGTTCTCATTCATTGGCGCTTTGGTGCTTTTATCTCGCTGGTTTCCTGCAAATCATTTTGCAATTCTCGCAGGTATTGCTCAGTTTATGAGTTCCATTGGTGCGATGTTTGGAGAGCGTCCGTTGGCAATGTTAATTCATGCAGTAGGGTGGCGAGATGCAAGTTTTATTTTGGGGGGAGTTGGATTTTGTTTGGCCATTTTATTTTGGTTGTTTATTCGAGATTACCCACACCAGCCTACTCAATCGATGCCCAAGCAACGCTTTCGAGATGAGTGGAAACGCCTCAAAGCTGTGTGTGGCAGAAAATATACTTGGATAACAGGGACATATGCTTGCACCATCTGGACACCAATTGCTGTGTTTGCAGGTCTTTGGGGTATTCCATATCTTGAAGTGAAATATGGCATTAACTTACTAACCGCATCTGTAATGTGTAGTATGATTTGGCTTGCTATTGGAATTGGAAGCCCAACTTTTGGCTGGCTCAGCGATAAGTTTAAAAGCCGTCGCTTAATTCTTGGAACTAGTGCAGTTTTGGGTTTATGTGCTACCTCTCTTGTGGTTTATGTGCCTGGGATTTCAATGTCTTGGATGTATTTAGTTTTATTTTGCTTTGGGCTTGGAGCCAGCGGTCAAACAGTTAGCTTTGCTGTTGTGAAGGATAATAACGATCCAAGTTTAGTTGGAACAGCTTGTGGGTTTAATAACTTATCGGTGGTGATAGGGGCAGCCTTCTTTCAACCTATGGTTGGGGTAGTTTTACATCATATTGGTGATGTATCTGTGATTGACGGAGTTTCTGTTTACGGGCTTCAAGGGTATCAAAAAGCCTTGCTTATTATGCCATTAAGTTATTTAATTAATTTGTTGCTAGTTATATTTATATTAAAAGAATCTCATCCGGAGCACTCAAAAAACCAAGGACGTGTTCGTGACAGTAATATTAGGCATTGATCCAGGTTCACGTATTACAGGATATGGTTTAATTCATGCGTCTGGTAATCATCTGAAATATCTAGATAGTGGATGTATTCGAACAACGACAGACACAGGTCTAAGCGGCCGTTTGTATGATATTTTTAGCGGCATACGTCAAATCATGACTGCCTTCAAGCCAGAAGAAGTGGCGATGGAGCAAGTGTTTATGCATCAAAATGCAAGCACGGCCTTGAAGCTTGGACATGCGCGCGGAGCTGCAATGGTTGCTGCAGCCTCACCAGAGAGACCTGTTGCAGAATACTCACCCCGACAGATTAAGCAGGCAGTCGCAGGTTACGGGGCTGCTGACAAAGAGCAAGTCAAACAAATGGTCATGCGTCTTTTAGTTTTATCAGAAGCCCCGCAAACCGATGCATCTGATGCATTAGCCGTTGCTATTTGCCATAGCCATGTTAGACAAAGTCATTTATTAAGGAGTGCTTATACATGATAGGTTGGCTTAAAGGAGTCATTGTCGATAAGCGGCAGCCAGGTAAGCTTGTCTTAGATGTGCAAGGGGTCGGCTATGATGTTGAAACGTCACTGCCTTCTTTTTTTGAAGTGGAAGTGTTAGAAGGCCCGGTTGCCTTACATATTCATACACAAGTGCGAGAAGATGCCATCATGTTATACGGCTTTTTAACGCTGGAAGAGCGGAGCCTTTTTCGTGCGTTAATTAAAGTTAATGGTGTTGGACCTAAACTCGCGATTGCAACTTTATCTAGTATTCGACCTGATGAGTTTGTGCGCTGTATTCGAGAAGAAAATGCCGTACTGCTGACTAAGCTCCCGGGCATTGGTAAGAAAACCGCAGAGCGCTTAGTGGTTGAGATGAAAGATAGGCTCGATGATGCAGAGTATTTTCCAACGACCTCGGATATCAATAGGTCTGCGGGATATGCAGATGAAGCGGTGAAAGCACTGCAAGCGCTTGGTTATAAACCACAAGAAGCAAACAAGGTCGTTAAAGCGCTCGATGATGGCCAGAAAACCTGTGAGCAGCTGATTCGGGAAGGGCTACAGAGCCTTGCTACGCGATAAATTTATCACGGTGCTTGGGGCAACACGGGAAGTAAATGCGCACAACCAAGCCACTGTGATTTTTTGGGGTGTCGAGTTCAACATGGGCATGATGCAGTGCTGAGATTTGTTTAACAATCGCAAGACCCAGCCCACTACCTGGCTGTTGAGTGCCAATGACACGAAAGAAGCGTTCAAATACACGCTCGCGAAGTTCTTCTGGAATGCCTGGACCATTATCCATAATTTCTAAGAGAGCACGATTTTTCTCAGGGCGTACTTGTACAGATATGTGCCCATGTTCTGGAGTATATAGAATGGCATTATCCACAAGGTTACGGACTAAAATGCACAAGGCGGTATAATTACCTAGAAACCCAGGCGTACTATTCTCTGCGTGCAATTCTAAATCAATTTGTTTTTCAATGGCTTTGGGGGCAAGCATAGTTAGAATATCTTTGGTCACTTGAACTAAGCTGACTTGCTCAAATTCACTCGCATTCGGCGTATCTGGTACTAAACGACTGATGGTCAAGAGTTGTTGCACAATATGAGTCGTTCGGTTCACGCTGGTAATTAATTTTTCTAGGGCCGCGTTTTTTGCTTGGTTGTCTGTTGTGTTTAGAGCAATTTGTGCCTGAGTTTTTATTGTTGCAAGTGGAGTTCTGAGTTCATGGGCGGCATCGGCTGCAAAGCGTTTTTCGCGGTCAAATCCCTCTTGTAGCCTGAAAAAGAGCTTATTGAGCTCATCAATCATGGGTTTGATTTCGTCAGGTGTTGAATTAAAGTTTACAGGCTCAAGGTGGCTTGGAGCTCTATGTGCCACTTCTTTTGCAACTTTATCTACGCTTGCAAGGCCTCGGCCAATGATAATCCAAATAAGAAGCCCCGAGAGTGGGAAGGTGAGTAACATAATGTACAGGTCGTCTTGTGCAATGCGTCGCCCGAGTTCATTACGAGTATCATAACGTTCTGCCAAAATAAGCTTTGAGCCAGATGTTTCATTGGTTGTACTGAAAATACGCCATTTATCACCACCAATGACAGCGCTACTAAAGCCAGATGGTATGGTGTCAGGCGAGAGAGTAGGCGCATTGGGGGAGTGTAGTAGCTCTTGACCTCGCTCTGACCAAACCTGAAAACCAAAGCGGTTCACATACTCCTCCATAGAAGGCTGATCAGCATTCAAAGGAGGTAGGTGAGCATTCATCTTTTGGGGAATATGCTGCAAAGAGCTTTGAATGCTGTCAAGAGCTCGACGGTTTGGGTTAGCACCAAGTAGTGCGTCATAAGACAAACCAGATACGGCCATTAAGGTGTCTAGGTGCGCTTCAATGTCTTTTTGATCGAGATAGTAGTTGCCAATCGCTGTTAAAGTTGTGGTGATGCCGATGGCAAACAATAAATTAATGAGTAGGAATTTACGGATTGAAGTTTTCAAGGGTTGTACCTACTCGGTTGATTTTTCAGCAATGTAGCCAATGCCTCGAATAGTTCGAATAAAGTCTGCATCAAGCTTTTTCCGTAAGTTATGGATGTGTACTTCCAGTACATTGCTATCTAAGTCTTCGTCCCAGCCATAAATACTTTGCATGAGTTGCTCTCGGGATAATACATGCCCTTGGTTCTCGAGCAACTTTTGCAGTAAAGCGAACTCTCGGCGTGAAATATTGACTTCGACATTATCTAACAGAACCGTATGGGCTGATGGATCTAGTGTAATATTTCGATACTGAATGGCTGTATCTGCACGTCCTTGAGAACGCCTAACAAGGGCTCGAATACGTGCACTGAGTTCATTCAAATCGAAAGGCTTAACCATGTAGTCGTCTGCACCGGCATCTAAGCCTTCAATGCGATTTTCAACAGACTCACGAGCCGTTAGGATAATAACAGGGGTCGTGTTGCCAGCTTGTCTGATGCTTTTCAGTAGTGCAAGACCTGCCAGTTTGGGAAGCGATAGGTCAAGAATGACAAGCTCGAAAGCTTCAATCTCGAGGGCGGTTTTTGCTGATACGCCATCTTTTAGCCAGTCAACTACGTAGCCAAATTGTGTGAGCCCAGTTTTAACTGCATCCCCGAGTAGTTCATCGTCTTCTACGAGCAGCAATCGCATAATGGCTTTCCTTTAGTGATTCATATTGGCGATTTTTAGGGTGTGTTGACAATTCATCACACCACCAACCAAAACCTACGCCACCCGGCTTGTCCGGGTGGTCCATGGATTCCGCGAGCAAGTCGCGGAACGTAGAATGAAGGTAGGTTTCGGGCAAATGTCAACACACCCTAGTTATTCCTTAATGGTTTTAGGCGCTGTGGCAGGTGTTTTTGCATGCTTTGCAAGATATAGTGCTTGTAATAGGACAAATAGCAGCGTGCAGCCTGCACCACCAAATAATTTAAAGTTGACCCAAGTGTTTGTATCGTAATGATAGGCAATATATAGGTTTGCACATCCCATGAGTGCCAGAAATCCAGACCATGCAATACTTAGTCGGCGCCAAATTTTTTCGGGTAGTGTAATGTTGCTTTCCATGACTTTTTGAATGATCGGCTTTTTGCCAATGTAGGTTGAACCTAAAAAAAGTACGGATGAGAGCCAGTAAATTGCAGTTGGCTTCCATTTAATGAACCAAGGGTTATGGAAAATTAGAGTGGCGCCACCGAGAACCACAATCATCGCTAGGCTAATTATGTGTAGCTTTTCATAGCGTTGGTATTTGATGCGGTAAATAATCACTTGAAAAATAGAGAGGATAATGGCAACAGCTGTTGCTGTATAAAGGCCGAACAATTTGAAGCAAATAAAAAAGACAAGAATAGGAAAGAAATCGAACAGTAGTTTCATGTGGTCCATTAGCTTGTATCAAAAGTGATGCCCCAGTATAGCATAGGTGTTGTGAGAGGCATGTAAAAAAGCGAAAAACTTTGGTGTAAAAAGTTAAATAACTTGCAGCAAAGTTCAAATATGATACAATGTGGTGAATTATTTTTGAGAGATGCTATGACTACAGTACAATCTTGTCACTTGTTAGATCAAGTTAAGAAAATTAAATCTTCAGATGCACGAGCAGTGGTTCCTAAAAGCTGCTACAAGCGCTCGACCAGCAAAGCTTTTTTTTGGCTTGGTTTCGATCTGTTATTTTTTGCTGTTGGCATGATACTGATTTTTATGAGTCCTTATGCTTTAATAAAGCTTGCAGGTGGTATTGTGTCCGGAGTTGCAACGGCTATGTTGTTTGTATGGGCGCATGATGCAGCACACGGAGCATTGTTTAAAAATAGCAAGCTCGCGGAGTTTTTAGGCACGATTGTGATGTTGCCTTCCCTGAACATCTATCGTATGTGGTCTTATGGACACAACCGTGTACATCATGGGTTTACTTCGTTCTCGCCGATGGACTGGATTTGGCGGCCATTGACCCCGAAACAATATCAAGCACTGTCACGTGTTGAGCGTGTGTTATATCGTGTTGAGCGTAACTTTTTTACCTGTGCTTTTCACTACCTGCGCCGTGTGTGGTGGGCGGAAATGCTTGGTTTTAACCCAGGTAAAGATGACAAACAGCGTCAGTATTATCGTAATGGTAAGCACTTTGTATCCCTTTATGCTTTGATTGCCTCTGTGATTGCGTTTTGCTTTGCAGGTGGCTTAATCGGGGTGATTGCAGCAGTAGTTGTACCTTTCATCGTCTTTAACTACTTTATTGCGATGACTGTCTACTTGCATCACACACACCCAGAAATTCCATTTTTTGATGTGAAAACGGAGTGGTCTCAAGTCGTTGGTGCATTGTATTGCAGTACTATTTTAAAATGCTCAAAGCTGGGACAAATGTTATTGCATAACATTATGACGCATGTGCCGCATCACTTGGATGTTCGTATTCCTTTTTATCACTTGCCAGAAGCTTATGCGGCTTTGAAAAAAGAATACGGTGCTTATATTCATGAGTATGAATTTACATGGGGCTATGCACGGAGTGTATTTAAGCAATGTAAATTATATGACTTTGAAAATAAGATTTGGATGAATTTTGAGGAAGCCACTAAGTCTGCTTAGTTTTCTTACCCAGGATTGTTTCTACATGCAGGGGTGATCGATACGCTTCAATCATGCGAGGCCCACCGGTCACCCATGTACCTCCCCGTAAAGCCAGTACTGCATTTTCTTGTGTTTCAGGGGATGGATTTGCTCGATATGCCTCCACCGTTTTTTGTAAACGTTTAAATCGTGGTAGCAGCGCATAGGTTTGTTCTGTAAGCTGCTTGACTTCGCCTTCCTCAAATAAATCCATTAAAGCGAGTGCAATCTGATTAGCTGGTAAGTTTTGATTTTCTTTAAAAAGCGAGTTTGCATGTTTGCGTTTGTTCTCAGGAAAAAGCTTGATACCTTGTTCTAAGAGCTGTTTAGCAGTGCACTCGATATATGCCAATGTGGATTTTAGTCCATCACTTTCATGCTTTACTTTAAGCTCTGCCGCTTCAAAGTCACTCACTGCAATCGAAAACCAAATTTTATAGGCAATGTCTTTGAGTGTGGTGAGTTTGTTCAGTAATAAGGGTAGGTGTGAGGTGACGGCCTTAGGTAGCTCATTGATACCTGAGGCACTCATAAAAACATCCCATGGAATCGCTGTGAGTAGATATAAGTTATATAAGCCTATAGCGCGTATATCTGTCGGGTCTTCTAAGCTTGTTTTTGCGCCAGCACGTGAACTGATGTTGGCGGCTTTTTCTAATTCAAATGAGGTGAGGAGAGAGAGTAGTGCTTTATTTTCAGGGCCTATCATGAAGCGTTTATAGCTATGAACACAAGCCATCTCGATTTTTTCCAGTGCATGATAAGCTTTTGGGTGTTCTTGTCTTAACTGCAAGAGTTCTTGTGCCCTAAAGTAGCTTTCTGGAGGATGGCCAACGACGCGATGCAGTAATCCTCGGTAGGCGCCTGTTGCGCCTAAATTTCTCAGTGCATCTAACCCCTGATGTGTCGCGTGCAATTCTTGTGCTGAGGCACCATTTCGTCGCTTTAAATCCCCTCCGAATCCATTGAGCACCCATAAAGTGACGTGTGATAGTCTTTCATCATATTTCTTGTAAGTTTCCAAGGCTTCGGAACTATCTAGGGTTGCACGAAGGAGTGCAAGGTAGGTGAGTATGCCGCCATGCTTTCCTAAATCAGAAGGGCCACCAACATAGGAAAATAGACCCGCTTTCATCATAATGGTGCGAATGGCTGGATCTTCAAAGACATTGGTCAGTATTTCTTTGAACGATCGAATATCCTCAGGTGTTTCGCACAAAATCATTGGATTTACAGGATATTGACGTATTTGTCCGATATGTAAGTGTCCAAACATATATGCTGAAAAATGAAACAATAGTAACATTTCTTCTAGATTGACCTTATCTTCCGTGTCAGAGCAAATGTAAGAAGAAAAAATATCGCTGTGCTCCAATATGAATGAGAGTCGATTGATTTCTTGAACTGTTTCTTTATGAAAACTTTTGGTGTGCTCTTTTAAGTACTTAAAGTAGCGCGGCTTTTGGCGGAGAGCCGTTAAAATCTCGTGTCGTGTTTCGGCCGAAAGAGTTTCATAGCTATTTTTTTTCATGAAGTGCTCAAACTCAGGATACTTCAACTTCAAGATAGAGAGTAAGTTATCTAGTACGCGGTGATTGAGTTGAGTCGTTTGCCGTGTATATTCTTTGAGTCCACCAAAAAAGCCGGCCAAATCAACTAAGTCTTGTATTGCTGTGATTTGGCGTATTAGAGCTTGCTTCATACTGGCTGTTTTTTTTCTTGCAAAGGATACAATGACCTCATTCAGATTTTTTAAGACGCGTTTTTTTGCTGCCTCACTCTGTGCGACATCAAATAAAATACCGGCATCAATGGCCTCAACACATCGCTTAAAGTAGTCTTCGGTACTACGTAGTGCAGACACTTCCAGCATGTATTGGCTCATATCTAGCGTTTTTAAGACGCTTTTTAGTTTTGTTAAGTAGAGCTCTAAAATGGCTTTTTGTTGAGAAGGCACCGTTTTTTCTAAGGTTTCTCTTGTGCGATTTTTGTTACCATCAAAATCGGCCATGCACCAGCTTGAGATTCTGCGATAGGACTCCATTAGGGCAGGCTTTAATTTGACGGAGAGTTCAGCGTATTTTCCACCATGTACACGCATGAACTCTTGCACAGTTTCTTGATAAAACTCTGGAAAGCTTGAAAGCATACGTTGATATAAAAATAAGGCAAACGCTGCCTCATCATCAGCAGAAAGATTTTTTTCCGGAACCATTTGGCCTTTGGGGAAGCTTTGGGCCAGACGAATAGCTCGTGCTTTATCTTTAGGGGTTAAACATACATTTTTTTTGAGCGGTAAGCTGTCGGTAATTTGGCAAAGTAATTCCGCTTTTGTATTAGATAGTACTCTGGTTGGGTGGGCTGTAATGACGGGTCTGGCAGAGTAGAGTTCTAATTTTTCACAGAAATATTGTGTTTTTTCTTCGAGGCTGAGAGGTTTGGGAATCGAGGCAATAATCTCGAATAGAGTACTTTTTTCCTCATGGTTCGCAATGGCATTTTCATAGGCTTCCGTGAGAATATCTTGAGCAATTTCAAGCTTAATAAGCTCTATATCACATGAAGCTTGATGGAATAGTGGTTCAAATGCCTCTTGGATGAGTGTATAACCCTCATATGCGGGAAGGGTTTTTTTCATTAGACGTATTTTTTTTAGTGAGAATTAATTAAAGTGTATCAGGGAAATGTTTTTAAGGGACAGGGATGAGAAAATTATTACTTATTTGTTTCTGTTTATATGCAAGCTTTGCGTTCACTTGTACGCATTTTAGATTAATTGCCAAAGACGGTAGCGTTGTCATTGGCCGCTCCATGGAGTTTGGACCAAACCTTGAAACCGATATCTATACCGTCAATCGTAAAACTGCTTTCAGCAGTAAAACGCCAGATGGTAAGCAGGGTTTAAGCTGGAAAGCAAAGTATGGCTATCTTGCATTGGATGGTTTTCACTTGTTTCCTGTCAGCGGTATGAATGAAGAAGGCTTATCCTTTGATTTATTGTACTTTCCCGGCCTTGCTCAGTACGAGCCCTATGATAGTCATCAGGCGGCCAATAGCATGCCTTATTATCATATCGCAGATTATTTACTTGGAAACTTCTCAACAGTGGATGAAATTAAGCAGGTCCTCCCGAAGCTGAATGTGTATGCACAGCCTTTACAGTACGCGGGCCAATCGGTTGTGTTCCCGGTGCACTATATTGTTACTGACAAAAAAGGAAACAGTATTGCGATTGAATATGAGGGAGGCAAGCTCAATATTTATGACGATGCAACCGGTATTTTTACGAACTCGCCAAATTATCCTTGGCAAAATACCAATTTAAATAATTATGTGAGCCTAACCCCCCATTCTCCAGCACCTATTGTAAAAGATGGTATTAGCTATAGTGCAACAGGGCAGGGAGGTGGCGCCTTAGGTTTACCTGGGGACTACTCGCCGCCTTCACGCTTTATCAGAACAGCATTTTTGGTGAGTACTGCAATGCGTATGGATAATGCAGAAAAAACTGTGAACTTGGCTGAACATATTTTAAATAACGTTGATATTCCGTACGGTGCCATTCGTGGCCCCAAAGGAAGCGCTGTTCCAGGCTCTATGGATTTTACACAATGGATTGTCATGAAAGATTTAACGCATCATGTCCTTTATTTTCGAAGTTACTCAGACCTAACTGTACAAAAAGTCGAGATGAGTCGATTGAAGTTTGAGCCGGGTGCGCCAAAGCTTCGTATGGTGCTTGTTGATGATGAATCTCATATAATAGATGCGACAGGGCGATTTCTAAAGCGATAAAAAAGGAAATGAAGTGATAATAAAAAGACTAATCGTTTTCATTTTTTCTTTGACGGTTTCTTCAGCCTTTGCTGGCAGTATGGGACCCAGCTGTGGTACGTCGGATACAGCGCCTTGTAATGTTTCTGCCTGGAATTTAGCAGGCAGGGCGCTTTACCTCCAGCCAAAATATGCCAATGAGCCCTGGGTTTCAGAGCAAGCCATGATAAACAACATTACGGGCGAGAATGGAAGTCCTGTAAGACTAAGAGGTTATGGTTGGGGTTTTTACCTTGAAGGCTCTTACCATATTGGAAATGACAGAGCGCTTGATGCGAACCTTTATTACTTTAATGCGAAAGATAAGTCGCAAACTGAGATTCCAAATAGCGGATTTCGCGATATCAGGCAGCATAATGAGTGGCTTGCAATTAATTTGGAAGCAAGCAAAGTTATTCCAGTTTCAGATGGCGATGGAATTCGAGGTTTTGCAGGTTTTCAATTTGCATCGATTAATAAAGAGAGAACTCTAAATCGTACAGTCATAAACTCGAGGGTGCCTGGTATAACCGATATCGTTGGTGCAAATAATGGAAACTTTAATGGCGGCGGGCCTCGTTTTGGTGTTGATTTACATTATAATTTCCCGTGTAATTTGGTGAGTGGCTTTAGTGTTTATACTAATGCTGCGGTCGAAGTTTTGATAGGGGGAAGTCGCTCTAGAGTATTTGCTGTCGCGCAACCGAATGCACTGCTGAATGGCTTTTCTGATAAAACAGTTGAAATTGCAGTAGTGCCTGAGTTTGATATCAGAGCTGGTTTTAATTACAAATATCCGACCGTTCATGGTGACTTTAAGTTAGATATTGGATGGATGTGGTTTGACTATATTTCAGCAATTGTAGAGCGAATAGATGCTGAAAGTACCGATGTGATGTATCAAGGTGTTTATTTTGGGCTAAAGTGGCTTGGTAATTTTGGTTAAGTTTTTATTCGGATGTAAAGAGCATTTGGATACACCTCCCCAAACGGGTAAGCAAGTAGCTCTACAAGAAGAAATTGGCGATTTTCTGCATGCAGTGTTTTCATTAGAACAAGTTGGTTAGGGGAGTGGTTATGTTGGGTGTACAAGCATTTTTTGAGGAAGTAACTCATACAGTGAGTTATATTGTATTTGATGAGGCAACTAAGTATTGTGCGGTGATTGATCCAGTTCTTGATTACGACTTAATTTCAAAACAAACTGCTACGCATTCAGCTGACGCGCTGATTGCTTATATCAATAAGATGGGCTTAACCCTGGAGTGGATTTTAGAAACGCATGTGCATGCAGACCACTTAACAGCTGCGTATTACTTAAAGCAAAAACTAGGTGGTAAAATTGGTATTGGCTCAGGTGTATTAGAGGTTTTAGAGTACTGGGCGCCTAAGCTCGAAAACAGTGAAGCTATTCCATTAGATGGTTCTCAGTTTGATTGTTTATTTGAAGATAACGTTATGTTTAAGCTGGGTGATAACGAAGTTAAAGTGCTTCATACACCAGGTCATACTCCGGCTTGTGTAAGTTATCTGATTGATGATGCAATTTTTGTGGGAGATTTAATTTTTATGCCTTATATGGGTACTGGACGGGTTGATTTTCCGGGAGGCAGTGCTGAAACATCTTATACGTCCATTCAGAGACTTTTTGCATTGCCTGAGGCAACCAAAGTGTTTATCGGACACGATTATCCGGAAGAGGGATGTGCTCCATCCTGGGAGAGTACCGTAGGGATTCAGAAGAATGAGAACGTTTTGATTCATAACGGTATTAGTAAAGAGAAGTACCTTCAGATACGAAATGAGCGTGACGTAGGTAAAGGCTTACCACGTTTATTTTATCCGTCTATTCAGGCAAATTTGTGTAGAGGTAGTCATCAAGGAAGTTTACATGGAGTTTCCACAGCAGCTGAACTGGGAAAGTAAGGCGATTGTTCGAACAAAGCCGCGCCTTGTTTTTGAAGAAAATCAAACGGGTTATTTTTACCCGATATCGCGTCAGCCATTGGCGTTGCATCCTCTTGTTGAGGACTTAGGGGCTGATGCGTTGCATTATTTATTGGTGCAGTCGTTATATAAATATGCAAACGATATTGCCATTATAGAGACGAGAGTAGTCAATCAGACGATTTTAACGGCTTTGAATGATGAGTTGGTATATCAATTTTCTCCAGAACAAAAGCTGGATTTATACACGATTACAGTAGATGAAGCATATCATGCTTATGTTTCTTTTGATGCGATGTTACAGATTCAAACTCATACGGGCATTCAGCCTTTGGTTTTGCCTAAAACCATTGAAATAGAGCTTGCGATTCAAGCAATTAAAGAGAAACTACCTGCCCGTTATCATGGAGAGTTTGAGTTTATTGCGATTTGTTTGGCTGAAAATACTTTAACCAAAGAAATTGTAACGATGCTTGATCAAGAAGAAACGCATCCATTTTTTCAGCAGCTGATTTATGAGCACTTGTCAGATGAGTCAAGACATTCAGGTATTTTTTTTCATTTGCTCAAGAGATTTTGGGTGAATTTATCCGATGATTATCAGTCCAATATTACTGCGGTTTTGCCTGAATTTTTGATGTTATATTTGGGAAATGTGGTGCAAACGGAATTTGATAAGCGTGTATTGCTGCAACTTGGTTTAACGGAATATGAAGCAGAAGAAGTAATTGATGATACGTATGGTCACTTTAGAGTGACATCAAATCATCCGATGCTGAAGAATATATTAATTGTTTTGCAAAAGGCTGGTGTCGTATCGTTAGATAGCATGATAGAACCATTTGCCTAATAGAGAAGATTAATGTAGGTTTTAGGGGGTATTATTAGCGTCTGAAAATTTTTATATTTAAAAGGATTGTTATGAAAAAACTAATGAATAGTAAATGGTTACCAGCATTATGTGGTGGGCTTTTTTCCTGTGCTGTTGCTCATGCAGGGGATATGGGGACGAAACCTGTACATACATTGATGCCCTATTTTGGTGGCGAAGTGTCTTATAATTGGATCGATCTTGGCTCTCTTAGATTTAACAATTTATCTAATAACCCTAAGTATCAACCCTGGGGTGGTCGATTTTCTGCCGGTGTGCTTCGTTTTAGCACTGATGCGTTAGGATTTACAGGGGAGATTGGTGGTGGGTATTATGGTGCCGCAAGCATGCATATTGTTCGTTTGGCAGCCAATACCAGTTTATCAATAGATGGTTATGATGCTTTGGTTGGGGCTTTGTATAGAGCACAGTATCTTGATTTGTTTGTAAAAGTCGGGTTTATGATACAAAACTTGCGTCAAACAATTAATGAAGACGATTTAAGTCGCAGATATGCTGGAGGGCTTGTTACTGGTCAGTCACATGCTCGAGAAAGTCGAACACAAGTGCTACCTGAAATTAGAGTCGGTGGTATCTACAATATACGTAACGACTTGGGCGTCACTTTAACTTACTTACATGCATTTGGGTCATCTCCCAATAAAAATGAAAATATAACAGCTAGTTTTAACAACGGGATTAATATTTCGTCTGTTACTAGAACACAGAATCCATCTTTAGACGCTATTTTGTTAGGTCTGCGCTATTATGTTCCTTAGTTAAAAAACTCCACCTACTTTGTAGGTGGAGTCTCCCTGATTTTGTAACTTTTGTATTTCTTGCCTGTAAGGAAATATATGGATTTGCCAAATGGTTACTCTGAGATTTTAGCTCACGATAATGCTAGTTTACAAGTTAACCTATTATTTTCTCTCATAGAAACTCAAGCAAATAAGAGTCCAGAAAGGATAGCTGCAATTTATCAGTTGCAGCACTTAACCTATGGTGAGCTAAATGAGCGTTCAGATCGTTTAGCAAATCATATTCAGAAGTTATATCAACAGCATGGCCGATGTGTTGAGTCTGATATTTTAATTGTTCTGTGCTGTGATAAGTCATTAGATATGCTAGTCGCGATGCTTGCTGTACAGAAGGCTGGGGGGGCTTATGTTCCAATAGATCCTAGTTATCCAAAGGCCATGAGAGAGCATATACTTCAAGATACAAATACTTTATTTGTTCTTACTCAAAGTCATTTAACAGGTTTGTTTGAAAATAAGGAAAGTAGGTTTTTGTTGGCGCTGGATGTTTTAGTTTATGATGAGCTAATTCCTAAAGAAACACTTACGCCTTATGCATCGTGTGCTACTCAGCTGAGTCATTTAGCTTACGTTCGGTATACATCAGGTACAACAGGAGCTCCTAAAGGGGTGTTGGTTGAACATGGTGCTTTGAGTGGCCTGATTGATTCATTTTCTAGACTGCCTTACTTTCAACGTTTTGTTGAGACGTCTTTTTATACACTTAGTTTAACGAATTATGTTTTTGATATTTTTGAGCTTGAGTATGGTTTTACACTTGCTCATGGAGGAACACTTATTTTATCAGACCTAGAGAGTGCAGGCAATGATTTTGATAAGTATCCTTAGGGCCTACGCATGAAAAAAATATTTAACAAAGCATTAAAATAGGCGATATTAGCTCCTTTTGTAAAAGGAGCTTTGTGACGTGCAGGAAGCATTAAAATATTTCTCAGATATAGACGACCCTAGGTCGCAGCGAAA
>JASBUZ010000039.1 GCA_030147635.1 Gammaproteobacteria bacterium | reverse complement strand
CGTGCACTTTCGCTCAAACGCGGGTTATTCTGTCTGTTGCCAGGTTACCCAGTCATAACAGCCTACAATTCAGTTCCTGTTCGTTACAGCCTTACTTTGCCTTAAGCTTCCTTCAGATTTCATCTCACGATGAACACCCTTACTCGCGGCTAGTGGACCAGTTTGAGTCAGCCCACAGAGGACTTTCACCTCCTACATCTACGCCATGCCCGGCGCACAACAAAAAAAAAAAGCCCCATTGCGGGGCTTTCAAACTATATCAGATGATACCGTTTAACTTACTTAGTTGGAGCAGGAACTTCTTCTAGTAAGCTATCAGCAGCGTCTGCTTTCATTTGAGCTTGAGCAAGCTTGCTTCTGTCGGTGTCAACACCTGAGAAGAAGGTGTTCATAACACCATCACGGTATGGCTTGTACAACAATGCTGGTGCTGTGATAACCGCAACCAAAGCACCTAAAAGAGCCAAACCAGCAGCTTTCAAGTAATCAACTGCTGTTGAGTTACCTTCTGCTTTATAACGGTTTACACACTCAGTTTGAGCAGCTGCAAACGCTTTCTTAAACGCTGCAACGTCTTTTGCTTCGCCGTCTGTTTTTGTAAAGTCAACAATGATTTGACCCAGCCGCTTTTCAAATACAAACAATGGATTCAAACCTTTAGTTTCAGTAAGTACTTTAGCAACTAGAGCATCACATTGCTTTTGAGTCAACACAACAGGAGCATCACCTTCTTTCTTAGGCTTTTCTGCCGCTGCAAATGCTTCGTCACGCGCTTTTTTAAATGCCAACGCGCTTTCAGCACGTGCTTCAACTTTAACCTCTAAAGCTTTAGCTGCATCTTCAACCATATTGCGAACTAACTGATCAAGATCTGCTTTTAATTTCATCTTTGTCATAATCAACACCTCTTTTAAGTTACAACCAAACCAAAATGGATAATAATTAACCAAATTGATTAGGCCTCATTGTACAGGAAATAATCATACTGTCAAGAGGTTTTGATCTTTTTTTATACTTTTAGGCTAACCCATACCGGGGCGTGATCGGAGGGGCGTTCTTCTTTTCGCGGGGCAACATCAATTTGACTTTCAAGGCACAGCGCCTTTAAAACGTCACTTAAGAGTACTAAATCAATGCGCAATCCATGATTACGACGAAAACCTGCGGCGCGATAATCCCACCAGCTGAAGGCTTTCTCTTCCTGCTCAAATAGCCTAAAGCTATCGACAAGCCCTGTCTCAAGTAAGGTTTGATAGGCTGCTCGCTCTGGCGGACTCACCAGTACAGAGCCTGCCCAGGCGGCTGGGTCATGGACATCAGCGTCTTCTGGCGCAATGTTAAAGTCACCAAGCACTAAGAGCTTAGCGTGGTTTTGTAACTCTTCTTTGACAAAAGCCGTGACTCTAGCAAGCCAATCGAGTTTATAGGCATACTTCTCGCTCCCGACCGATGAACCATTCGGCACATACAGGTTAATCACGCGCACGCCTTGAATGGTTGCCGCTAAAATACGGCGCTGTGGGTCGTCAAGAGCCGGAATATCAGTCACAACCTCATCTATCGGAAAGCGACTGATAATTGCCACACCATTATAAGTTTTTTGCCCCGAAAACGAGACATGGTAGCCAAGCTCTAAAAAAGCGTCTTTAGGAAAACGCTCATCGGGCACTTTAGTTTCTTGTAGGGCCAATACGTCTACTTCTGAAGTTTTAAGCCACGCTAAGACCGCATCCAGTCGCACATTAATTGAATTTACATTCCAGCTGGCTACTTTAAGCACGATAGGCCTCATCATAATCAATAATTAAGGGGGCATGATCTGAGAAAAACGGCTCAGGGGCAACACGCGCATCCAATAAAAAAGGCTCAAGCTCAGGCGTAATCACTTGATAATCAATGCGCCAACCGACATTTTTAGCACGTGCTTGCCCGCGGTTCGACCACCAGGTGTATTGTTCAGGCTCTTGATTCACCACACGAAAAGCATCAACAAAGCCCTTCTCGCCAAAGAGCACATCCAGCCAAGCACGCTCTTCAGGCAAAAACCCCGAATGCTTTTGATTGCTACGCCAGTTTTTAATGTCGATATTTTTGTGCGCAATATTATAGTCACCACATATAATGCACGGGCGCCCTGATGCCTTCAGTTCATCTAAATACGCTTGAAATTGATCTAAAAATTCATACTTCACCGCTTGGCGTATATCCCCCGATGTGCCTGAAGGTAAATAAATAGAGGCAACGCTCAAATAAGGATAATCAAACTGTAAATATCGCCCCTCTTCATCGCTCACCTCAAACCCAAGGCCCTTCACCACAGAAGTTGGCTTTTCTCGCGCATAAATAGCAACGCCACTGTAGCCTTTTTTAACCGCATCAATGTACTCACAGGTGTACTGCTCTGGAAAAAAAGTGGCATCCTCTTCCAGCTGCGCACGCTGTGCTTTGGTTTCTTGAACACAGATAAAATCAGCGTTTTGTTCCCGCAACCACTCAAAAAAGCCTTTACGGGCGGCTGAACGAATGCCATTGGCGTTAAAACTAATTACGCGCATCAGTCTTAATCCTTCGCCATCACTTGCAAAGCAACCCGCGCAAGTCTTGCACCTTGTGCCTTAGCCAGTTCAATTTCTTCGGGCGTCAGCGGTTTATCACCCGAAAGCCCCGCCACATGCGTAGCCCCATAAGGTGTGCCGCCCTGTTCGGTATTACTTAGTGCAGGCTCCGTATATGGAAGACCGAGCAGCAGCATGCCATGATGTATTAAAGGTAACATCATGCTCACAAGTGTTGTCTCTTGCCCACCGTGCATAGAAGAAGTCGATGAAAATACAGAGGCAGGTTTATTGACTAAAGCACCCGACAACCACAGAGAAGAGGTACCATCTAAAAAATACTTCATGGGCGCTGCCATGTTACCAAATCGCGTGGGGCTACCCAGTGCTAATCCGGCACAGCCTTCTAAATCTTCGATGGATGCATAAGGCGCACCTTCATCAGGCACAGCTGCATCGACCGCTTCACAAGTTGTGGAGACAGGAGGCACTGTACGCAGCCGAGCTTCAATTCCATCCACTTGCGACACCCCTCTTGCTACTTGCTGAGCAAGCTTTGCAACCGAGCCATTTCTTGAGTAGTACAACACTAAAATATAGGGCGCCGTCATCTCAAACTCCTTCTTAATTAAGACAAACTCACCTCAGGTGGCTTGCCTCCATAGGTTTCTTGATATACTTTCAGTGCGTCATTCGCCGCATCATTCAGTCCCAACGCTTTGTTGGCGTGATATAAAACCGTCAACGCTTCTTTCGCACTCGGCGCTTGCGGATAAGTCTGAATTAAATAGCTGGCACGTTCTGCAGAAGCCACGTAGCGTCTACGTTCATAATAATACTTTGAAACGTTCAACTCAGACTTCGCAAACATATTCCGTAAATAAATCATGTGCTGCTCAGAGTTTTCCTTGTACTTACTATTTGGGAAAAGCTGCACTAAAGTCGCAAAATCAGAGTACGCCTGAGATTGAGTGCCTGGGTCACGGTAGGACTGGTCCATCGGAAGAAGTGTTGCAACCGGCCCACGCAACTGGTGAAAGTTTGACATGGCTTTAATGTAATAGGCATAGTCAACTTGCTTTGAGCGAGGATATAAATGAATAAAGCGCTCAGATGCAGCCCCAGCTGAGACATAATCTTCTTTTTCGTAATAAGCGTAAATCAGCTTCAGCTCTGCTTTTTCGGCATTGTCATGAAACGGATACATAGTTTCCATCGCCTCAAGTCGCTTAATAGCCCCAGTGTAGTCTTTCTTATCAATCGCTTTGCTCGCATCTTGATACAGCTGCTTTGCTGACTGCCCCTTGAAAGGCCCGTCATCTTCATCATCCGCTTTTAACTCTTTCCACAGACCACCCAGTGTTTTACACCCAACCAAACTCAAAAAAAGGCCCAGCACTATCAAATTTTTTATTGATTTCATCAATCCGTTCATCCAGCCAAACAAGCAATTTATCAAAATAATTCTCTAAAGGCGCTCATTATACCGTTTAGGCATTTTTTTGCGAACAGGAAACAAAACAAATTTTTTATATTTGATTAATTAGCAATATGGTTATTTTTATCTAAACTAAATATATAGAAATATCTAATAGACTATTGGGTGAATGTCATGCCAGAAACAACAAAAGAAGAGGTGTTACAAAAACTCGAAGCATTGAAGAATTTCATTGAGCACAGAATACCTGAAATTTATCAAGATCTTGATTCTGAGGCAAAAGGAGTTTCTGAATATACAGCTCAACTTCAGGTATACGTAAAAAACGTAAAGTGGTTTGTTGACCATCTCGCCTTAGATACAGAACAAGAGCTTTATACCGGGCACCTGGCGCTATTAAATGACTTATTGATCCAAGCAGAAGGCCTACCTAGAGCTTTAGTTCAGGAGGCATCTCCTCTCATGGAAGCATTTAAAGATACAGCTGCTGAACTAAAAGCTCAAACAGCCCTAGCGCGAGCCCAGGCTGAGAAACAAGTTGTTACTCCCCCCTTAACTCCTGAGCTATCTGGCACTGAAGATGATGAGCTAGTAGTAGCCCCTATAACTACGGGTTCTTACTCTGAAACCTCTCATAATGCTCGATTAGAAGAATTTAAAAATGATATGAGCAAACAACTCTCAGCGCTTGAAAAAGAAATTCAAACCATTGAAAAAGCTCTAGCAAACGTTAAAGACACCAGGCTCTCCCTAATACCCGAAAAAGAAAGAGAAGAAATGCACCAAATGAGTGCTGAACTTCTTAAGAAGCTTGAGGAAATCAAAGAAAAAATGCAGAAGCTCAAAAAAATCAGTGATGCTAAAGATATAATAAACGAGTTACTCAACGCATTTCACGCCTTTCATGAACAATGCACTCAGCATCATCGTGTTCTGGAACGCAGTGACACATTCACGGTATTTGAGCCCACAAAGCAAGCTACCAGAAAAGCTTTCAAAAGCAAACATGAATTAAAGCTATCCTTTATTGAATGGGAAACCGAACAAACTGATGAGAAAAAAGCGGCAAGAGAGGAAAAAACACAGCAACTAAGAGACTTTGCTAATCAAATTAAAACTCCTATATCAGAAGCAAGTGAACTTAGTGCGGCAATTATTGCACTCAATCAACAACTTAAAGAAAGTCGTGCAGAACTTGCCAAATTCTCACTAGAAGCACGCTGGGAGCCTTATCGATTAGTAGAGCGCATACAAGAAGAGCTAGATGCGCTGACAAAAGCGTATGCAGAAGGTGACTCAGAAGCAGGTTACACACATGCCACCGAACTTGGCGAACTTATTGCAAGAACTAAAGCACAAGGTAAAACTTTCCTAGAGCCACTCGCAGCCAAAGCCGATGCTTTTTTCCACAAAGTAGATGCATATTCTAAAGCCCAAGAAAAGAATGAGTTTTCAACGCAAATTAAACACGAGCAGCGTCTACGTACAGCCAATCAGAAAATCATTGACGATACCGATAGGTTGATTAAGAAGCTTATTAAACATGAGGCCCCCTCTGATTTAATTAAACAAGCTCAATTCTTCAGAAATGCAGCCATCGAATGGCAACAAGCACGCGTCAATGCAACACCACAACAACGTCTTGAAAGTAATAAAACCTTCATGTGGGCGCATGAAAGATTCAATGCGATGGTCAATAACGCTCATGCACAAGAATACATTCACCGTTATGGATGGATAAAATCAGCCATCAACGGTATTACCGAATCTATGAATTATTTCCTTGAACTCTGTGGCGTGGGGCCATTCGAACTGCCATTCCAAAGACAAAAAAGAGCCATCCAGCATATTGGTGAGCATGTAGAAAACCTGGAACAAGAAGATGATATCAGCACACCCGGAAATACGACAGCTTCTGTTGATCAGGAGCTACAAAGATTCCGTGTCTTCATTGACGAAAGAATGCAGCAGTTAAATCAAGTCATTATAGATGCACGAGTCACCCAGTCTAGTAATGTCACTGATTCAAAAGTAGCGAAAGCTGATGCTCGCGCAGAAGAAATCAAAGCACGTGATGAATTACACAAGCTGCAACTCATTGATCACGAACTATATCAACTTGAACAAACCCCCAGCTCAAACTCTGATGACTTTCGTCGAGCAAGCGCTCTGTTTGCATATCGATATCTCTCGGAAAGACCTCATCCCGAAGCTCTAAAAAATCGTATGGTCAGTTTACTCAAAGCTATCGACCAGTACTCAGAAAATACTGAACATCCGACTCGCTTATTGGACGGTTACAGACTTGACCGTGTCATGGAAAACCTCGTCCTAAAAACAGAGCGTGAGATAGAACGGTTAGGAGGCAAGTGGTACCTACTCGATTCATCAAAAGAGAGAGACACTCAATTGATCCTGCAACTGCAAGCACTAAACAGACAAGCGCGAGTTTTTCTGACTGCAAATGAATATGCTAAAAAGCATGGTGGTTTATGGATACCAAAGCCTGGCAGCTTCGCTTTTGCAGCCTTTATAAACTTCAGGCAGCAAGTCGAGCGCTTGCAAAAAAATGTAAACTGTCCTGAGGCACTTAAAGACGACTTGAAGCAATTTTCAAAATATGCAAACTCTACTGACACTCAACATGTTATTGACCCGGGCCATGAGTTTCGTCTACCTAAACCAAACTATCCTCCTCCTCGTCCTTCTCAAGTTTCTGAAGCAGACGTAGATACAGCAGAGCCGATAAATGTCAGCCGAAGCCCCGTAACTAATCTTGATGAGCTCAGACAAAGCACTACTGAAGCGAGTGAAAAGCAATATACTGAAAGATTAAAGCAAGATCTAACAGTATTAAAAGAACAAGCCGATGTGATTCATCAGCGTATGAGTGCGCTTGCAGAAACAAGCTTTACACTGCTTCCAGCCGTTGAACGAGAAGCTATGCGTGATGCCAGTGAGGAGTACGCTATAGAAATCGGTGCCTTGCTTCTTCAAGAGCCTCTTACCTCTGTATCTGTTACTGACATTGATGAAGCACAACAAAACTTTTTGCACGCATGTAGAAAATACCCCCGTGTACTTGAACGAATTGATGCCTTCACACTCCGCTCACCGACTCGAACAGCCATCGAAAAAACCATTAACGTGGTCAGCAACTTAGATGACTTCTTTGTCGAGTATCAAACCGGTGAAACAGAATATGGTAAAGCCTTGCGAAAGCACAATGACTGGCTTCTTTTAGAGCATCTCAACGTCATCTCAGAAAAAGATGCCTCTGATTCAATTGAAGACTTCAGCATTGCGGTTAGAAACTTGAACGAACAACTCAAGCGACAACGAGCAGTCGTTCAGAAAGCACCTCTCTCTGAACGTCTAAGACAATATCATCTCGTTGAATCAGCACAAAACCTACTTGATTCATGTGTAGAAGCCTATGCTAAAAAACAGCCAGAAGCAGTCTACCAATACACAAATCAGCTTGCTGAATTACTTGCTAGGGCACGAAGAGGCATCAGGACTGAAGCAGATGAAGCTTTGGTTGGTCAGCTTACTGAGCATACTCATGACTTCTTCGACACCCTCGATGCTTTAACAGCAAATACCTCTATTCCAACACATATCAAGCAAAATACTTACTTGCGAGCAACCGTTCAAGATATTGTAATGAATATCGAACAGCTCAAAGCGCGATTCAAATTACTCGAGCTAAAATCAAACATCACCAGCCGTGTCTCAACATTTGAGGCGGCTGTGAAAGATTGGCAGCAAGAGCATGCACAAGCAATCACGCTCAAAGATAAAAATGCCGCAAACCAAAAGCTCATCGCTGCATATGACGAATTTAATCATTTCATGCAAAATGCAGAAGTCCAAAAACGAATTGATGGCGATAGTATCGCTAAAAGCTGTCTAAGAGGATTGCGTTATGCAATCAACTGTTTCCGAAGCCTTATCGGCCTTAAACCGCTGCAAACTGAAAGCCGAGTTATTTTAAAAGACATAAAAGAGCGCGTGCAGGGTTTAAAACAAGCAGACGTACGACAAGATATAGAAACTACAACATCTTCACCAGACGAGTTCAAACTTTTAGAACAATTCTTTAAGCAAGAAATTAAAGGGCTGCATGCGATTATTGAAGATGCGGAGCATACATTAGAAATAGAGCAAAACTCTAGCTCAATCAGAAACAAAGCACGAACTGCAAAAGCTGCTGCAGAAATGAGACTGACCCGCCTCCAAGGCCTTCAAACTCTTTTTGAAGAAGTTTCGAAGGCAAACACACCAGAGACGCTGCGAACCGCAGGCAGCCAACTGGCATATCATTACTTCTATACCGAAGCTCTACCAGTTGAGGGCTTGGATGAGCATATGCAGTCTTGCTTCGAAGCAATTGATAAGAAAAGCAGCGCACAAGCATATCCAACAGATATCCTCGCCGCCAGACGCCTTGATGAGAGCCTCACAGAGATGTTACGACAAGTGAAACAAGCACAGGGAAAGCTGCAACCAAAAGCTCTGAAAGCAAGTGCTTATTCTCAGCCTGCACAATTAAATGGAGGCATGCTGATTTTGATTGCATTCGGCAAACTACTACAGAGCAATCTTAGAGAATCAAGAGCAAAGCATGATGCTTCTTGGATGCAGCTTCCTAGCCATGCTATGCAACGTCAAATGGACATAGTGGCAAAATATGATAAACAACTTGCTCCTATCATCGAGGAAGTACAAAGCAACCTAAGCCTCGAAACCATAGACCGCTCAAGTGGAATTAAAACACAGGTTCAATCAGGTCGACCAGATAGGGATACTAACATAGGGGATTCCATCCACTTAGACAACCGATAGGAGATTAAATCATCATGGCTGCGATAATCCCTATGACATCAGAGGTTTTTAATCAGGCATTTAAAAAAACTGACCGAAAAAAAGGATGCAATGGAGTTGCTACAAGCAGCCATCGACTTGTTAACTGATGCAAATTTTTTAGAAGATAGACTCGAATTTGCACGTAGAAGTTCACTGCTTGCAAGTCGTGTCCAAACCTTACTAGATACAGCTCCAAACTTAACGGATGAGGCACAAGCCAAAGCAAGAACGTTTATCCTCACCATTACCCAGCTCACAGATGCGTCAAACCACCCTCTAAAAATTCGCCAAGGACAACAAGCAGAAGCTTCTATTAACGCATTGTTGCAAGAAGCCATGCTCTTAAAAGAGCAGCTAGAAGCAAAAATACACTCGCCTTTAGTGCGGGGACAAAAACAACGGCAGTATGAGCATGCAAAGGATCTGCTTACCAAGCTAGGGGCGGCTATAGAATGCTTTCAAATAGCTCACCAAGAAGCTAAAACCAATGGTGAGTGCTGGCTACCCACAGAAGAAAATAATTCTGACCACGATGCCTTTTTGGGTATTAAAACCTGTGTGAATGCGTTAAATGAGTATGAACTTAAAGACCAAGACCTCGAAAAATTCACAAAGGAAGCACAAAGTAGGTTGGAAAATGTCGGGGTAGAACAAGAAAGAACGATTGTGATGAGACAAAAAATCAGAATCATAACCGGTCGTTCAAATGATGACTTAGAGAGTAGTTCGCCCTCACCCACCAAAGGGTAGCTAAAACCTATGAAATTCCTCATTGTACTGTTGCATGCACTATGCCATTACGCTATTATGCAGGGCCCGGAGAGATGGCAGAGTGGTCGATTGCGGCGGTCTTGAAAACCGTTGAAGGGAAACCTTCCCAGGGTTCGAATCCCTGTCTCTCCGCATGACTTACTTCACAGTGTTCAATTTTGCTTCCTTAATGCACCCGAGGTTATTCCAGCCTCCCGGTGCCATTCCTGCACCCCGAATGACATTCGGGGCGCAATAAAATGGCGTGTTATTCCAGCTCCCCAGCCTCTTTAAACACAGCATCAATCGCCATCAGCTGCTCAAGCAAGGCTTCCATTTTGTCTAATGGCCAGTTGTTTGGGCCATCGCTTAATGCTTGGTCTGGATTCGGATGGGTTTCCATGAACAAACCTGAAATGCCTGCGGCGACTGCAGCTCGAGCAAGCACTGGGACAAATTCGCGCTGACCACCAGAAGCACCATCTTTTCCCCCAGGGAGTTGTACTGAGTGGGTGGCATCAAAAACAACCGGGCAACCTGTTTCACGCATAATGTGCAAAGAGCGCATGTCAGACACCAGATTGTTATAACCAAAACTCACGCCTCGCTCGCAGACCATAATGTTGTCGTTGCCAGTTGCTTTGGCTTTATTCACCACATGCTTCATTTCCCAAGGGGATAAAAACTGACCTTTTTTAAGGTTGACCGGCTTCCCAGTTTTAGCAACATTTTGAATAAAGTTGGTTTGACGACACAAGAAAGCTGGGGTTTGTAGCACATCGACCACACTTGCCACTTCATCAAGCGGTGTATCTTCGTGCACATCAGTGAGTATTGAAACACCAAGCTCTTTTTTGACTTTTTCAAGAATCGCGAGGCCTTTTTCAATGCCTGGTCCACGATAACTGGTCCCGGATGAGCGGTTGGCTTTATCAAAAGAAGATTTATAAATAAAGGGAATATGCAAACGCTCGCATAAAGCTTTTAAAAAACCAGCTGTTTCTAAAGCAAGTGTCTCACTTTCAATGACACAAGGCCCTGCAATCAAAAATAAAGGGGCATCAAGCCCCACTTCAAATCCACATAGCTTCATGCATTACTCCCTTTCTTTGTGTGCTGCACGCGCTGCAAGAATAAATGATTTAAACAAAGGATGGCTATCTCGTGGGGTTGAGGTAAATTCTGGATGGAATTGACATCCTAAAAACCAAGGGTGATCGGTCAGCTCAACCATTTCAACCAATTCATTATCGGCTGAGCGTCCACCAACCACTAATCCTTTTTCAACCAGAGCATCCACATAATGATTATTGACTTCATATCGGTGTCTGTGTCGCTCAATGACACAGTCTTCGCCATAAACTTCCCGTGCAAAAGAGTCTGGAGTGAGTACAGATTTTTGCGCACCCAGTCGCATGGTGCCACCTAAGTCACTGCTCTCATCACGTAGATTCACCTGGCCTGCTTCATCAAGCCACTCAGTAATTAATCCCACCACTGGATGTTTACTACTTTTATCAAACTCAGAAGAGTTGGCATCGCTTAAGCCTGCAATATTGCGCGCAAACTCAATCACTGCCACTTGCATACCCAGACAAATCCCTAAAAATGGACGACGCTTTTCTCGTGCATATTGAGCTGCTTTGATTTTACCTTCGACACCTCGCTCACCAAAGCCACCAGGAATTAAAATCGCATCCACTTGATCAAGGGCTTTCGGACCTTGCTCTTCGATAAGTTCTGCATCGATGGAAACAATTTCAACGCGCGTTTTAGTATGAATACCCGCGTGCAATAATGCTTCGTTCAATGACTTATAAGCATCACTTAATTCATTGTATTTGCCAACCATACCGATTTTAACAGTCAGGCTAGGAGAGGCTTCCGCATCAACAACTGCTTCCCACTCATGTAAATCAGCAGGCTTGAGTTCGCCAAGACGCAATTTTTTCACCAACAACTCATCTAAACCTTGCTCATGTAAAATCATTGGAATTTGATAAATACTTTTTGCATCTGGCAGTGAAATCACACCTTCTTTTTCCACGTTGGTAAATAAGGCAATCTTTGAGCAATCGGCTTCTGAGAGTGGATTTTCAGAGCGACAAATTAAAACATCAGGCTGAATCCCGATGGAACGCAGCTCTTTCACCGAGTGTTGAGTCGGCTTGGTTTTGGTCTCACCAGCCGTTGCAATGTAAGGCACCAAAGTCAGGTGGATAAATAAAGCATTTTCAGAGCCAAGCTCTATACGCATTTGTCGAATGGCTTCTAAGAAAGGCAAAGATTCAATATCACCAACTGTGCCCCCCACTTCAATCATCGCGACATCAAAGCCATCGGCTCCAGCATAAACCAGACGTTTAATTTCGTTGGTAATATGAGGAATAACTTGTACCGTTCCTCCTAAATAATCACCACGACGCTCTTTTTTAATGACGTTTTCATACACTTTACCCGAGGTAAAGTTATTGCGCTTGGTCATCGTGGTTCGTACAAAACGCTCATAATGACCTAAGTCTAAATCGGTTTCGGCACCATCTTGTGTGACAAATACTTCACCATGTTGAAACGGGCTCATGGTACCTGGATCAACATTGATGTAGGGGTCGAGTTTGAGCAGTGTGACACGAAGTCCACGCGCTTCCAGAATTGCAGCAAGTGATGCCGCTGTAATTCCTTTACCAAGAGATGAAACCACGCCCCCGGTTGTAAATAAAAATTTTGTCATGCTGTATGCCTTATTACTAATTTATGCATCCACATCCAGCTCTAAAAAGTGTCCTAACTTTTCACGCTTGGTTTTTAAATAGTTTCGGTTTTCAGCCGTTTCTGATGTTCTCAAAGGTAAACGCTCAGTAACCATCATGCCATACCGCTCCATTGCCGCAACCTTCGTTGGGTTATTGGTGAGTAAACGGACTTGTTTTAAGCCTAAATCTCGCAGCAACTGAAAAGCAACCGCATAATCACGGCTATCTATAGGTAAACCCAAATGGACATTGGCTTCAACCGTATCCAGTCCTGTTTCTTGCAGTGCGTAAGCTTTTAATTTATTGGCAAGCCCTATGCCACGCCCTTCCTGGCGCAAGTAAACCAACACGCCCCCCTCTTTGGCAATTTGGGTGAGAGACGCTTCTAGCTGTCCCCCACAATCACATTTGGTTGAACCAAATAAGTCGCCAGTAATACATTCCGAATGTATGCGTACCAATGGACTTGCATTCACATCAAATGGGCTTTTGACCAAAATAAAGTGTTCGGCTGAGTCGATTTGGTTTTGAAACACGGTCATGGTGAAATCACCGTGAGACTTCAGTGGAATACGACTAGTTGCAACGGCCTCAACAAGATTATCATGTCGAATGCGGTAGTTCATCACATCTTGGACACTGATTACTGGAATATCATGCTTTTTGGAAAACTCAACCAAATCATCCCGACGGCTCATGGTGCCATCTTCATTGATAATCTCACAAATGACACTCGCAGGCTTGAGTCCAGCAAGTTTCATGAGATCGATACTACCCTCGGTTTGGCCTCGACGCTCAAACACGCCACCTGAGCGCGCGCGCAATGGAAACACGTGGCCTGGCGAAATAATATCTTTAGGCGTTGTCTCATCAGCAATAGCCACTTGAATTGTATGTGCTCTATCACTTGCTGAAATACCAGTAGAAACGCCTGATGCCGCCTCAATTGAGACGGTAAATCCCGTACCATAAGGCGAGCGATTACGACTAGTCATCATGGGCAGCTCAAGCTTATCAATTAAGTGTTCCGCCATTGGCATGCAAATAAGCCCACGGCCAAATAGCGTCATAAAGTTAATGGCTTCAGGCGTCGTGTGCTCTGCCGCAATAATTAAGTCGCCCTCATTTTCGCGTGACTCATCGTCAGTCAAAATGACCATTTGACCGGCGCGAAGCCTTGAAAGCGCATCCTCTACCGAGGAAAAAAAGCATGTCATACCAAAACCTCTTTACCCTCATCCGGGCATTTGAAAGGCGATATTATAGTCGAATCTGTCAAAGAACCCAATTGGTGAACGACAACTCGAGCAATATAATCAAACTCAACGTTCATAGCAGTGCCCAACTTCCAGGTACCAAGCGTGGTCTTCTTGAGCGTATGCGGAATCAACATCACGGTAATCGATGTATCATGGACGGCATTAATTGTGAGGCTTACTCCATCGAGCGTCACACTCCCTTTTGGGCAAAGGTAACGCATCTCAGATGCGTTAAATCCTGCAATCTCCATCTCAATACAGTCACCATGTGCAACTATACTCGCAACTGTCGCCGTTGTATCCACATGCCCTGTGACATAGTGCCCGCCTAGTCTGTCCTGCATGCATAGGGCACGCTCAAGATGCACTTTATCACCTATATTGAGCTGCCCTAAACTGGTTAAAGATTCGGTTTCTGGTGAAATATCGAAAGCAAGCTCACCCGGTGCACTTTCAAGCACTGTCAAACACACCCCATTAACGGCGATACTTTCTCCAATCACTAAATCTTCGAAGTCTGATGTAATCACCAAGCGCATGCCTGAAGCATTCGGTGTTCGTGCTTTTAGTACGCCACACGACTCCACTAATCCTGTAAACATATTGTCTCCTTCCAATCCAGGGTTACTTTGAGGTTATCTTCCATGGCCTCCCAGCGCACCTGCTTTGCCCCATCTAATACATTGGCCTCGTGATATAACGGCGTTGCATCATTACCTAAAGCCTGGGGAACCAAATAAAGTAGTGTTCGTTGTACCAGTTTCTCCTGATGCAGTGCACTAAACAGAGCACCTCCAGCTTCAACCCACACATCGTGATACCCCAAACGTCCTAAATCCTCCAAAGCATCTTTTACATCGGTATGATAAACGTGAAGCTTTTGCGCCGTTTGATGAATCTTTGCCTTGGGGTCTAGACGCTTTTGTCTATCCAAAATAGCAACCGGCTTTGCAATCACCGCATTGTCCACACGTGCATTCAGCAAAGGATTGTCTTGCTCGATGGTTCTTGCTGTCGTTAAAATCACATCGGTGTGCAAGCGCGCTTGATGCGTGGCACGCGCACAAGCGGCATTTGAGAGTTGTACACGCACGCCTCCTGGGCCCGCAATTTTACCATCAAAGCTTTGTGCTGCTTTCACTGTGACAAATGGCTGACCTGTTTTCACCCAAAAAGCATAACTTTCATAAAAGGCATCGATTTCCGGCAATGGATAATGCATCGCTTCAATGCCATGTCGCGCCAAAATAGCAGGGGTGTCATTCGCAACAACAGTGGGATTTGGGTCTCGATAAGCATAGACCACTTGCTTTACTTTTTTTGCAATTAACCCATCCACACACGGGGGCGTTCGACCCCAGTGGTTGCATGGCTCAAGCGTGACATAGACCGTGATATTAGAACAATCTTCAGGCAAATGCCTAACCAGCAACTGCTCTGCATGCGGCTCCCCCATGCCAGGATGGGCTGCTTGTGCTACAATGGCTCCATCAAGCACCGCGACAGCACCGACCGCCGGATTGGGGGCCGTGAAACCGCGATAAAGCCATGCTTGCTTCAAAGCTGCCTGCAGGAATGGTTCGTGCATAATTCGGTCACTGTCGAAAAAGTGTGTGTATGATAACAAATTATTCAATTTTTGAGTAGCCTCATGACACAACAAATAAACGGTCAAAGCCTGCTAAAACCTATTCTCTCACGCATTTTTTCCGTTGTTTTTTGTCTACTTTTTGTCACACAAACAAGCCTTGCCTTCTCTCCTTACTCCAACCAGGAGCTCGATGAACTCGAAAAAGAATTTGTTGCTCAAATCAATGGCTCCGATAGTGTCTTGCGCGACCCTCTCTCAGAGCAGTACATCAACCGCTTAGGACAAACACTAAGCGCGCAAACCGATGTCTCTCCAACACCGAGTTTTTTTATCGTCAAATCCGATGAAATTAACGCTTTTGCAGGACCTGGAGGCCATATTGGTATTAACAGCACTTTATTTCTAATCAGTGAGCATGAGAGTGAACTTGCTGCTGTAATGGCCCATGAAATCGCACACGTGAGACAGCACCACTTATATAATATGTTTGAACACCAAAAGCGTTTGAAAGTCCCCATGCTTGCCTCGCTTTTGGCAGGCATTGCACTTGGTGCCATTGTGCCGGGCATTGGACAAGGTGCCATTATGGCTGCCATGGGAGGCTTTGCTCAAGACAGCATCAACTTTATTCGAGCCAATGAAAAAGAAGCCGACCGTATTGGCATCGATATGCTAAAACGCGCAGGATTCGACCCGCATGGCATGATTAACTTCTTCAAGCGGATGCAAGAAAATGCGCGCTACTATTCAGCCAAAGTCCCTACAATTTTACGGACTCACCCACTCGATGATGACCGAATTTCCGAGGCAGAACACCGCACTGAAAACATTACCCAGAAGACACGACCTGATAGTCTAAATTACCAGCTCACCAAAGAGCGTATTCGTAATTTGACCTCCGGGCAACACAAAAAATTACTCGACTACTACAAAGCGCACTGCAGTAGCCTTGAAACCCATGATGACCCATGTCTGTACGGACATGCACTAGCACTCCTATACTCAAACCAAGCGGAAAAAGCTTATGACATACTCAAAGTGCTAGCCGCTGAGACCAGTGATAATCTGTATTACAATATCTCGCTTGCAAACGCTGAGACAAAACTCAAAAAATATGACGAGGCCATTCAAAGACTCAAACAACTGCTATGCGACTATCCCGAGAACTATGCGCTGACTATGGCACTTGCACAAACTTACTCTGCCGCTGGAAAATACAATAATGCCGCTTACGTCTTACTTCAGGCACACCGCACCTACCCTAAGGATTTACCCGTCTGCTACGCACTTGCCCGAGCTAAGTCAGATAATGATGATAAAGCTTATGCCTACTTTACCTATGCAGAGTGCCAGCTACTACAAGGCAACCCGAAAGAAGCACGCAGGCTTTTCAAACTCGCGCAAACGCTCGCGCCAAAAGATCGTTTTCTTCAAGCACGCGCACAGGCAAAACTCGAAGAAATTACCCCTGATAAATAGAATATGTATTTTTTTGATACCGTTTTGTAATATACATCGCTTCGTCAGCATGTTTGAGCAAAGCCTCAACCGAATCGCCAGCACTCGGATATATCGCAACACCTACACTCATAGTCACTGAAATGTATTTATCACCCACCTCTACGGGCCTCGCAATAGCTTGTAAAATTTTATCTAAAGTGATTTTTAATGCTTCTTCAGAAGCAACCCCTTCGAGAATCAAGCAAAATTCATCGCCCGAAAAACGCGCAAAAAAATCATTCTTCCGTATCACTTGAGACACCTCACCTGCAATATGCCGTAACACCAAATCGCCAACAGGGTGGCCATAAGAATCATTAATGGTTTTAAATCCATCACAATCCATAAAACATACGGAAAAGTGTGTTTTTTCACGCGTCGCACGTTTTAATACGGTCTCTAAATGCTCCATCAAATACCGACGATTCGGCAGATTTGTTACGCCGTCAAATAAAGCCAATTGTTTTAAGTGCGCGATATAATGCGGATCGAGTATATGAGCATTCACTCGGCGCCGCAAAGACCACCAGCCCAAAAGTCCAAGACATCCCAAAACTGAAGTACCAAACACTCGAAATACACGCCGCATACTCGCTTCAACGTAAGCACCACTTGGATAAACATGTATTTTCCACTCAGTCCCTAAAAAAGAGAATATTCTAGAATGAACCCAAGCAAGTTCACTGTTTGCAATCAGCTCCGGCAACTGCTCCTCCAAAAGCGCTAAGAAATACCCTTTCATGCTCTCTTGTTGTAAATGCTCATCCAAAGTTGTTTTTAAATTCAATACCGCATACGTATGCAACAGCGGCGAGTAAACACACAAAGCATTATCGAGTGGCAGCACTGACATATTTTTGTAAGTTGTTAATTGCTCAGGGTACTGAAGCAAAGCTTGTGTACACGCTTCTTTTGCGCTGAGTGCCTGGGGATACATCACATAAGGATTAAATAAAACCAATGCCCCATCGTCGGTGCCTGCGGAAGGTAAGATAAATGACTCAAGCCCGTGAATACGCTCAAAATAAGCATTCAAGTTATTAATAAAAATTGAGCGCTCTTCATTGGGCACGCGCTCAATATGGGAGAAAATTTGTTCAATGGAGTCGAGGTTTTCCATGGAGTGCGTTGAAAAAGCACTGATTAATCGATCGGCCGTTTGCGTCGCCTCAACTTTCAGGCGCTTCGCCTCATATGGCTTCACAAAGGTTATCCAGGCCGCAAAAAATAAGCCCGGACTAATCAACAATAACAACCACTTCCAATAACTTAAAGCCGTGCTAGGGTGCGACATTGGGCAGCACTCCTGTCTGCATAAGCAACCATGTTGCTCTCCATATGTTAAACCCAAGCGGCCTATTCAAATCAGTGTTCAGCCTGGCCACTCGTGCCCACAATATCCATTCGTTTTTCAACTGTACATATAAAAACAGTTTACCTAAATCGATTCAATTCACAATGCTTCTTTTTCTTCGAGGGTCAAAGCACGTGCTTCTTGCTCAAGCATCACGGGGATTCCATCTCGAATTGGATAGGCAAGCCTATCAAAGCGACAAATCAATTCTTTTTGTTTTTGCACCAACTCACCCTGACATAAAGGACAGGCAAGCATTACTAATAATTTTTTATCCACGTCCACCCCCTGTAACTTGCTGCCGCACATAGGCAGGCATTGCTTGCTCTGCCGTCACGGGTTGAATCCCACCCGCTTCGACAATCCTTATCATTGCACGTGCATCTGGAGATACATCGTGCTGACTCACTATCCGCTCTTTGACCTCGATAGGTAGCGCCTCAAGGTAAGGTGCAAGACCTGCACCTGCTAAAGCAATCTCTCCCCCCTCAGGCAGCTGTACTGCCTCAGGGGGGCTCACAAACGCTTCTCCTCCGAGCTCTGGCCGAAATGCCCAGTATACCTCGTGCATACGTGCATCAAGCATCGTAAGCACCGGTAACGCCAGTCCACACACCTGAAACGCAATCGCACGTAAACCATTCACCGGATAAAGTGGCAAATCGTGTGCATAGGCTAAGCCTTTGGCCACGCTGCAGGCAATTCGAATCCCGGTAAAACTGCCTGGACCTTCCCCAAATATAATGCCGTCGAGCGCTTCAATATTTGTGTTTGCTTCTCGGAGTAAGGCTTCAATCATTACAAGCAGAACACGAGCATGTTCACGAAACTTCACTTCTTCTTCGACAAATAGCTTCCCCCGAAATAAAAGAGCTACTGACGCACGTGAGGTCGAAGTCTCAATTGCAAGCAGGTTCATCCCTCAGGCCAGTCTCGTTCTAAGTGCTGCAGTTTGTCAGGCTTGTTTTCCCACTCTTTCGCATCGGGTGGGCCATCTTTTTGTACCGTAATATTCGGCCACTTCTCAGCAAGCTCTGCATTCAACTCAAGGAATGGGCGCTGCTCATCGGTCAAGTCATCTTCAGAGACAATTGCTTCAACCGGACACTCTGGCTCACAAAGTGCACAATCAATACATTCATCTGGATGAATCACCAAAAAGTTAGGTCCTTCATAAAAACAATCGACTGGACAGACTTCGACACAATCCGTGTACTTACATTTGATACATTGCTCTGTTACAAGAAACGTCATGATTTACCCCGCTTAATTAGGCGACTTAGTTTCGGGGTCAGGGCTTAGCTTCCCCGGGTCAGGGGGTTTTTTTTTTATAACAGATTAAAAAATAAAGACCAGGCACCCGGGACCGAAAACCGGGCCCC
>JASBUZ010000038.1 GCA_030147635.1 Gammaproteobacteria bacterium | reverse complement strand
CGTGCACTTTCGCTCAAACGCGGGTTATTCTGTCTGTTGCCAGGTTACCCAGTCATAACAGCCTACAATTCAGTTCCTGTTCGTTACAGCCTTACTTTGCCTTAAGCTTCCTTCAGATTTCATCTCACGATGAACACCCTTGCTCGCGGCTAGTGGACCAGTTTGAGTCAGCCCACAGAGGACTTTCACCTCCTACATCTACGCCATGCCCGGCGCACAACCCGACTTACCTCGCTTCATGCGAGGTACCCAGTTAAGTTTGTTCATTAAAAACTCTGGATGGCTCGCATAAAGCGAGCCAAGTAGGCATAGTTAATAAATCTTGAAGTTCGCATTTTGAAGTTTATTGGGTATAGTTCTTTTATGCGCCGGTGCACTCTAAACTCTTCTTGTGTAATCACCTTGGCTTTACGTTTACTGCGGTGATACCAGCTGCTGCGTGATAAGCTAAGAGCACTGCAAATACGTGTCACTGGATATTGGCCTTCCAAGCCTCTATGGAGTTGCTGCATTGTTTGTTTACCCTTAGCTACTTCATTTCCTTGGCGAAGAAGGCTGACGCCTTTTTTAGTATTTCTTTCTCCATACGCAGGTTTTTAACTTCTTTGCGTAGCGCTAATAGCTCAGAACGCTCCTCTTCACTCAAGACCCCAGGCGCATTTTGAGCCTCAAACTTCTGCTTCCAGTTGTAGATAAGTTTAACATCAACTCCAACGGCCTCAGCTGCTTGATGAGGGGTATATTGCTGCTCTAGAACCAGTGAGACAGCATCCTTCTTAAACTCTTCTGGGTATCGTTTGTATGCACGTTTTTTCTCTATCATAAGCACCTCTGTTAGTATGTTCATTTTCTCTAACAAAAGTGTCCAATTCAATTAGACCAGAACAATTACCGCATACCTGGAGCAGGCGTACCATTGTTTTGTACATAAACTTCAAACTCTTTCGCCTTGGATATAGCATTATCAAATTTAGACAGAACATCTACATCTTGTTCATTTTCATCATACACTCTGGATTGATAGCTTCGTTTGCACGCCTCTAATTCACTGGGACAGAGATGAACATCACTTTTTGTATATGTATCAATCTCTTGCAGCAGTTCATTTACCCTGCCTGGAAGCGTTGCTATCATAGGTGCATAGGGAATATTCTTTTCCAGTGCTGTTTTAAGCTCATTCACCGCATTAATGAATGCATCTTTTGGTGTTGCACCCTGCCCATCAGATTTCAATTTACCTAATTTGTGCCTAAATTCACCAGATGCTGAGTTGTTATTATTAGCTGCAGCGGCAGCTTGTTGCCGATTGTCATTGTCAGGTGCAGTGGCAGCTTCATAAGTACCCAGCTCTTCGGTACCATCTAAAACCTTTACAAAATCCCAAAGAGTATCGCCTCCCCTCTCTACCGTCCTATCTAGCATCATCGCACGCTGCTCTTCTGGTAGCCACTTTAAGAAATTTACTAACTCCCCTGAACGCTCTTGGTCCAGAATAATCTCCACTAGCGCCCTTTCGGGAATTTCTTTCAGAAAAGCCTCTAAATTTTGTTTAGATACAGTTCCATCTTGTACTTTCTTAAAAATTACCAGAAAAGTTTCCAGCATCCTTTTGTCACATAGTATATTGATCGCATTATTATTTTCTTTATCTTTACTCAGTAGTGTCTCTATAATTGTATTTGCAGGTAGTACCTCAAAAAGGTTGATTATATCCTTTCCCTTCTTATCATTATTACTACTATCATCACTCATTCCTTTTAGCATACACAAAAGCACGTTTCTGTTTTCATCGTTTTTTAACATTACAACTTCTGCACGCTTTTCCATAGGCAAGCGCGTTAGCATAGAATTTAGCGCTGCGGCTTGATAGAAAGCAAGCCAATTGACTGTATGTCTTTCATGTGCTGCATGAGGCAAAAGCTTTTGTGCCAGGAGCTTAAAAATTTGATCAGGGTCTAAATGCTTAATAACTGCGCTATATATCTTGTCTTAATTCACCCCAGGACGAGGAGCTGTGCTTAAAACGGGCAATCTAATAGCATTTCCTTCCATTAAAATCTGTAGCCGTTCTTCTCGAGGCAACAAGCCTAGGTTTCGCTCTACGAAATCAGCATCTCCCTCATACAATGCATGATGCATCCGAGGCATCCCCATATGATTTTTTTGACGTAATTGTTCTATTAATGTGTTCTTATCAGCATCAGAAGAAAAAGTGGCAGCGGCAGTAGAAGGAACAGCAGGACCTTCCGCCCTTGCAATAGCAGCCTTATAATCATCAGCAGAAGCACAATGAACATCCAATCGATTAATATCATCAGCCGTTTCACTCGCAGCAGAACTAGGAGAGTGCAGCTTTTGAAAATCAATCACAGCTTGCCCTAACCGGCCCTGTACTTCCAGTAAGCTTAAAGCAACATCCGGTTGATGTAACGAATATACTCCGCCCCCCTTTCGCTCTATTTTACTTAAATGCTGCTCAAGCTTTTGCACAAATGCCTGTCTCATGACTCGAACAGATCGTAAGGCATCCCCTGTCAGTGATTCTGAGATCTTCCCTTCTTTTTTTAAAGTCTCGGCTGTCACACGCCACGTATTGTCATAGACGTTGAATAGGTGTTGCTTGAATTGTTCTAGATTCAAAGAAGGCATAATATACTCCTAACAAAATATGCAAAGCTGGATATTTTATTCATTAATTTGTATTATTGTAGTACAATTTTAAGGTTTGTAAGATGTGACACTTCTAATGAGTTTTAACAATTTAGTCTGTTTTATCTCGGTAATCGCATAAATCGCGAACAGGACAGGTCGCGCAGTGAGGTTTTCGTGCTGTACACACATAACGGCCATGCAAAATCAGCCAGTGATGTGCATCTTTTAGGAATTCTTTGGGAATGTTTTTGAGTAAGCCCTCTTCGACCGCAAGTGGCGTTTTACCACGAGCAAGGCCAGTTCGATTCGCCACACGAAAAATATGGGTATCAACCGCCATGGTGGGCTCGCCAAAAGCGGTATTTAATACAACATTAGCAGTTTTTCGGCCAACACCAGGTAAAGCTTCGAGCGCTTTTCGTGTGCGGGGAACTTGTCCCTCGTGCTCTTCAACTAAGATTTTACACGTTTTAATGATGTTGGCTGCTTTACTATTAAATAATCCAATGCGTTTAATATAGTGCTTAAGCTTGGTCTCGCCTAACTCATAGATTAGTTGAGGAGTATTGGCGACTGCAAAAAGTGCCGGGGTTTCAAGATTCACACGAACATCTGTCGTTTGTGCTGAGAGCATGACTGCAATCAGTAACTCAAAATCGGAATGGTAAATTAGTTCAGTGGTTGGATTGGGATTCGCCTTGGACAAGCGCTCAAAAAATATACGGCGCATCTGACGATTCATAGGTCAAATACGCCGCAGAAACCAAAAAACATACAAAAGCTCTACTCAGCAGCTTTCTTAGGTTCTTTCGGCTCTTCCACTTTTTCTTTTGCCACTTGTGTAGACTTCGTTGCTTTTTCAGCTTTCTCGTCTTCTTTTTTGGCTTTAGGTGCTGCTTTTTTCTCAACAACCACTTCTTCGTCAGCTTCATCAGACACTTCAGGTCGGTCCACTAATTCAACAATGGCCATTGGTGCACTATCACCATGACGAAAACCGCACTTCAAAACACGCACATAACCACCAGGGCGCTCTTTGTAGCGTGGGCCAAGTTCAGTAAATAACTTACCAACAGAGCTTTTTGAGCGAAGTCTATCAAAGACGTAACGGCGAGATGCCACTGAGTCTGATTTACTTGCTGTAATCAACGGCTCAATATAACGCCGTAACTCTTTTGCTTTTGCAAGCGTTGTTTTAATCATTTCATGCTCAACCAATGAGTTGCACATGTTCGAGAACATCGCCTTTCGATGACTACTCGTTCGACCAAAACCACGTCCAGTATGACGGTGACGCATGATAAAACTCCTACTAATTACTCTCGCCAAGATTTTCAGGCGGCCAATTCTCTAATTCCATACCCAAAGACAAAGATCTAGAAGCCAACACGTCTTTAATTTCCGTGAGAGACTTTTTACCTAAGTTAGGGGTTTTCAATAGTTCATTTTCGGTCTTCTGAACCAAATCACCAATGAAATAAATATTTTCTGCCTTCAAGCAGTTTGCTGAACGAACAGTAAGCTCTAAATCATCAACCGAACGCAACAACAGAGGATCAAACCCATGCTGCTCCTTACCATCAGAAGCTGCTTCTTCAAGACTGATGTCCACAAAAGCCATCAACTGACGTTGTAAAATGCTCGCTGACAAACGAATTGCTTCTTCTGGATCTAATGTTCCATTGGTTTGCAATTCAATGGTCAACTTATCTAAGTCAGTTCGGTTCTCAACTCGCGCATTGTCAACAGAGTATGCCACTTTTTTAACAGGCGAGTAGGTATTATCAACCTTCAAGCTACCAACAGCTTTCTTAGGCAAATCATCTTCAAGATAGCGAACAAATGTATCTGTAGTATGAAAACCAATGCCCTTTTCGACCGTTAAAGTCATATTTAAGCTGCCATGCTCATTCAGGTTCGCAATCACAAGCTCAGGATTAACGACTTCAATGTCATTGGTGACCTGAATGTCACCTGCTGTGACTTGACATGGCCCTTTCTTGCTTAAAGTTAAGGTCGCTGTCTCACCAACAGGCATTTTTAACGCCACTTCTTTCAAATTCAGTAAGATATTGACGACGTCTTCTTGCACACCTTCAATTGTGCTGTACTCATGTAAAACACCGTCGATGGTCACCTCAGTAATTGCAGCACCAGGCATGGAAGAAATTAAAATTCTTCTCAATGCGTTCCCTAAGGTGTGTCCAAATCCCCGCTCCAATGGCTCAAGCACGATACGGCTATGATTTGGAGAGTCAAACTGCACTTTCAGCGCCTTTGGCGTCAACATGTCGTTAATGTCTGTATACATTGGGCTTTCGGCCTCCACGTTTACTTAGAGTAAAATTCGACTACTAAGCTAATATTAAAATCAGCAGACAAGTCAGCCAAAGTTGGCAAAGCAACAAACGTGCCTTTGAACGTTGCTGATTCTACTGTAATCCAAGTGCATGGCGCACGCTGCTCAGACAAGCCAAGCGCTGCTTGAATTCGCCCTTGCTCGCGAGCCTTTTGACGAACAGAAACCACATCACCAGGTCTCACTAAGAAAGAAGCAATATTCACGACCTGGTCATTCACGAGAATGGCTTTATGAGAAACCAGTTGGCGCGCTTCTGCACGAGTACTTGCAAAGCCCATGCGATAAACTACGTTATCCAGACGACTCTCGAGGAGGGCCATCATATTTTCACCGGTTGATCCCTTTCTGGACGCTGCTTTCTTATAATAATTTCGGAATTGCTTTTCTAAGACGCCATAGTAACGTCTGATTTTTTGCTTCTCCCGCAATTGCAACCCATAGTCAGCCGCACGAGCACGCTTGTCTCCGTGCTGTCCTGGTTGCTTTTCTGATTTGCACTTAGATTTGTGATCGCGAACGCCACTCTTCAGTAACAAATCAACACCCTCTCGACGAGAGAGCCTACATTTTGGACCAAGATACCTTGCCATGAAATAACTCCTGAAACTTAAACGCGACGTTTTTTAGGTGGCTTACAGCCGTTATGAGGAATACCCGTCACATCTGTAATTTCTACAATCTTAAATTCCTGGGATATCAGTTCTCGAATCGTAGACTCACGACCGGGTCCTGGCCCATGAACAAATACAGCAACTGACTTCATGCCGTACTCTTTTGCAGTTGCTGAGGCGCGTTCTGTTGCAATCTGTGCCGCATAGGGTGTGCTTTTCCGCGAACCACGGAAGCCTGACCCACCAGATGTTGCCCAACATAAAGCATTGCCTTGACGATCTGTAAATGTCACGATCGTGTTGTTGAACGAGGCGTGCACATGAACAATCCCGTCTGATACGACGCGCTTAATTTTTTTACGCGTCTTCTTTTGTTTTGCCTTATTGGTTGCCATCACTCTTTCCTACATAAAAAATCAAACAGTGTTATGTTATTTACGACGACCCTTCCGCGTACGCGCATTGGTTTTTGTTCGCTGTCCACGCAGCGGCAAACCACGCCGATGCCTGAGACCACGATAACAACCAAGGTCCATCAATCGCTTAATATTCATCGTTACTGTACGACGCAAATCACCTTCAACAGTCATTTTTGCAATTTCAGAACGCAAGCTCTCGAGCTCAGCATCTGTCAATTGAGAAACCTTGGTTGAAGGTTCAATCTTTGTTTCTTGACACAGTTTCTTGGCTGTTGAGTTTCCAATGCCATAAACTGAAGTCAGTGCAATCACTACATGCTTGTGATCTGCAATATTTACACCCGCTATACGTGCCATTCATTTCTCCGAACACTATGTCACTTCTGTTGGAAGGGAACAGAAGATACTCGTTTCACACCTTAAAATCAAGTCGTACAATTACCCTTGCCGTTGCTTATGTCTTGGTTCTTTACAAATCACACGAATAGAACCATGTCTTTTAATCACTTTACAATTACGGCACATAGGCTTTACCGATGCTCTCACTTTCATTGAACTACTCCACTATTAATCACAATAAGCCTGGCAATCCGCTCCCCTTGACATTACCTTTCTTCATCAAAGAGTCATACTGCCCAGCCATTAGGTGCGCCTGAACTTGTGCCACAAAATCCATGATTACCACAACAATAATCAACAGAGAGGTGCCACCAAAATAAAACGGCACATGCCAGGTGTACATTAATATTTGGGGAAGCAAGCACACCAACACCAAATATAATGCCCCGACCAAAGTTAAGCGCGTCATGATACCATCAATATAACGCGTTGTCTGCTCACCGGGTCGAATTCCTGGAATATAAGCGCCAGATTTTTTCAAATTGTCTGCTGTATCTTTCGGATTAAACACCAATGCCGTATAGAAAAAGGCAAAGAAGATAATCGCTGCAGCATACACAATTAAGTACAACGGCTGGCCAGGTGACAATGCAAGCCCCACATCAGCAAGCCAATCCAATCCCTTTCCGCGCCCAAAAAATTGAGACACCGTGGCAGGAATTAAAATAATACTCGATGCAAAAATAGGTGGAATTACACTTGCCATATTAATTTTTAATGGCAAATGACTGGTTTGTGCTGCATAAACCCGCTTGCCTTGTGTACGCTGAGCATAATTCACACGAATACGCCGCTGACCCCGCTCAACAAACACCACAAACCCAGTAACCACAACTACAATTGCTGCAATAATAATCAAGCTTAACGCTTGCATTTGTCCTTCACGAACTTGCTGAAACACAGATGCAATCGCGTGTGGCAAATTAGAGACAATCCCTGAGAAAATAATCATGGAAATACCATTCCCAACCCCTTTCTCAGTAATTTGCTCACCCAGCCACATCAAAAACATGGTACCAGTCACCAAGGTAACGACCGCTGTAATATAAAAAGAGATATCGGAGCTCAGCGCAATATGCTGACCTGCGAGCCATCTTGCCATGCCAAATGACTGGAACATGGCTAAAATAAGCGTAAAGTACCTGGTGTACTGATTGATTTTTCGTCGACCAGACTCGCCCTCTTTTTTAAGTTGTTCAAGCGATGGAACAACCATAGAGAAAAGCTGCATAACGATAGATGCGGTAATGTAGGGCATAATTCCAATCGCAAAAACCGTCACACGAGACATCGCACCACCCGAGAACATGTTGAACAACCCAAAAATTGTGTTTTGTTGCTCAGAAAAAAAGTTCGCAAGCTTTTGCGGATCAAGGCCTGGTACTGGAATATGTGCGCCAAGGCGGTACACTAAGATAGCACCCAAAACAAAGAGAAGCCGAACTTTCAGCTCGGCTAGTCCACCAGTAGAACCTTTATGCTTTGAATGCTTAGTACTCATGCTTCGACACTACCACCTTGTGCTTCGATTGCTGCACGAGCGCCTTTGGTCACACGCACTCCTTTGACCACAACTTTCTTTGTCAGCTCGCCTGATAAAATAATTTTAACATCACGGATATTAGCGTGAATCAAACCTGCTTCGCGAATGGCTTCTAAGGTCACAACATCAGCCGTTACTTTGGAAAGCTCAGACAGTGTAATTTGATCAACTGTTCTGCCCACACGCGACGTAAAACCAATTTTAGGGAGTCGACGCTGAATCGGCATTTGACCACCCTCAAAATTAATTTTGTGGTAGCCACCTGAACGCGCTTTTTGACCTTTGTGTCCCCGACCGCAAGTTTTACCAAGTCCGGAACCAATACCACGCCCAACTCGAGCTTTTGATGGTCTTGAACCAGGTATTGGCGCAATAGTATTCAACTTCATCAAACATTCTCCTCAACACGCACCAAATAATGAACCTGATTCACCAAGCCACGAATCGCTGGAATATCACGGTGTACAACACTGCTGTTGATTCGCTTCAGTCCAAGTTGCTTCACAATCATGATGTGCTTTGGTAAACGACCAATCAGGCTTTTTACTAAAGTAATTTTAATTTGAGTATCAGCTTTCTTATTCATCGTTAGCCTTCCACTACTTCTTGTACAGTTTTACCGCGCTTGGCTGCTACGTAATCAGGCGTACCAATACGTCGCAAAGCACCAATGGTTGCACGAACCACGTTAGTTGGGTTCGTTGAGCCCATGCTTTTCGCAAGGATATCTTGCACACCTAGCACTTCAAGTACCGCACGCATTGCGCCACCAGCGATTACACCTGTTCCTTCGCTAGCTGGCTTCATAAATACTTTTGAAGCCCCAAAATTTGAAACAATTGTGTGGTGAATGGTTTTTCCTGCTAAAGGAATGTAAACCATATTTTTACGTGCTTGGTCCATCGCTTTTTGGATGGCAACAGGTACTTCTCTTGCTTTCCCGCGGCCATAGCCGATTTTTCCTTTACCATCACCTACTACAACCAAAGCTGAGAAGCCAAAAACACGACCCCCTTTTACAACTTTTGCTGTCCGCGAAACAGAAACCAATTTTTCTTGGTAACCATCCGTTTTTGAATCATCAAATGCCATAGTTGTTCCTTAAAAAGTCAACATCTCGCGCGCACCATCAGCCAACGCTTTCACACGGCCGTGATATTTATAGCCAGATCTATCAAATGCCACTTCAAGTAAATTTTGCTCTTTCGCGCGCTTCCCAAGTAATTGTCCAACTTGAAGTGCACGTTCTACCTTTGTACCCTTCAGTTGTCCCTTGAGCTCTTTTTCAGCGCTTGAGCAAGACACCAAAACACGATCCCCGGTCTCACCAGGAACCACAATTTGCGCGTAAATGTGACAAGAACTACGGTGCACAACCAACCGTGGTCGTCCGGAACGGCGAATCACCGCTTTTGTTTTTGAACCACGTCGGATTCTAGATTGCTCTTTCGTTATCATCAGTTACACCCTATTTTTTCTTCGCTTCTTTAGAAATAATCACTTCACCTGCGCGACGAATTCCCTTGCCTTTGTATGGCTCTGGTGGTCTGATTGCACGAATTTCTGCAGCCACCTGACCAACACGTTGCTTGTCTGAACTTTTCAGCACAATCGTTGTGTTGTTAGGAATTTCAGCCGTCACATCATCTGGTAAGAGATAAGAGACCGGATGAGAAAACCCAAGCGATAAGGCTAAGCTTTTTCCTTGAGCTTGAGCACGATATCCCACACCTACCAGTTCTAAGGTGACGCTAAACCCTTCTGTTACACCATGAACAGCATTATTAACTAATGCACGAACGGTTCCTGCAAATGCCCATCCTTTTGGATCAGCTGAAGCAGGTGCAAACACCACTTCATTAGGCGCTTCGTCTGTTCGTGTAACCGAAACCATATGATGGCAATGTGTCTTCACAACGCCTTTAGGGCCTTTAACAATCACGCTGCCTGGTTCAACAGTCAATTCAACGTTTGAAGGTAAAACCACTGGCGCTTTGGCTATTCTTGACATGTCTATCCTCGCTCGTATTAAGCCACTTCACAAATTACTTCGCCACCTACTCCAGTCTTCTGGGCACGCAAATGACTCATGACCCCTTGTGACGTTGATAAGATAGCCACACCAAAACCTGGAATTGAAGATAAGTCTTTAACAGCTTTATATACACGAAGACCAGGTCGGCTGATTCGCTTAATGCGCTCAATGACCGGACGCCCATGATAGTACTTCAACTTCAAGGTCAACGACTTCAAGTTACTTGCAGATGCTTCAACTTTATAATCTGCAATATAACCTTCTTCTTTTAGGACACGAGCAATCTCTTCTTTCAGGTTAGATGAAACCAGCACCACATACTGATGATTCGCCTGTTGTCCATTACGGATTCTTGTTAGCATATCCGCTATAGGATCTTGCATACTCACGGCAGTTCTCCAATTAAAAATTTACCAGCTTGACTTCCGAGCGCCGGTGACATTACCAACCATTAAATTTTGACGCAAACAAATTCGGCACAATCCAAATTTACGATATACACCATGCTGTCTTCCGCACTGCTGACAACGGGTGGTTAATCTAGATGCGCTCGAATTAAGCGGCAGCTTATGTAATGCTGCTTGCGCAGCTCTTACTTCGTCCATATCTGTAGAGGACTTGATTACTTTTTTCAATCCAATACGACGTGCTCGGTATTTCTCAACCAACTTCGCTTTTTTAAGCTCACGTTCAACAATTGCTTTTCTAGCCACAATGATACCTTTTGTTATCGTTAACTATCTTTCTTCAATGGAAAATTAAACGCTTCCAACAAGGCTCGCGCTTCTTCGTTTGTCTTAGCACTCGTTGAAATACAAATATCGAGGCCTCGAATACAATCGATCTTGTCAAAATCGATTTCAGGGAAAACGATTTGTTCTTGAATTCCCATGGAGTAGTTTCCTGTGCCGTCAAACGACTTAGGATTCAACCCTCTAAAGTCACGAACTCGTGGTAAGGCAATTGTAATCAGGCGCTCAAGAAATTCATACATACGCGCGCCACGCAAGGTAACCTTGCATCCAATTGGCCAACCTTCTCGAATTTTAAACCCAGCAAGAGAACGTCTAGCAACGGTTGTAACGGGTTTTTGCCCAGCAATACGTGTCATATCGTCTAAGGCAAACTTCATGACTTTTTTGTCATTGACTGCTTCACCCACCCCCATATTTAGCGTGATTTTCTCAAGCTTTGGCACTTGCATCACATTGGTGTAGTTGAATGCTTTCATCAATGAGGACACAATCTCTTCTTGGTATAGTTTTTTTAACCTAGTCATCTTAATTACCCCATTACTCCTGACTGACCAACTCATCGTTGGATTTAAAATAACGCACCCTTTTGGTTTTGCCATTTTCTTCAGTCAGTCGAAAACCAACCTTATCTGCTTTTTTAGTGGCCGGATTATACAGGGCAACATTCGAACAATGCAAGGGTGCCTCTTGTGTGCGAATCTCACCTTTTTGTTGTCTATGAGGATTTGGCTTCATGTGCTTCTTCACCAAATTAGCACCCTCTAGCAACACTTTATCTCCAATCACTTGAAGTACTTTCCCAACGTGACCCTTACTTTTGCCGGCAATCACAATGGCTGTATCATTTTTTCTAATACGTTTCATGACATATCCCTTTACAAGACTTCAGGAGCCAAAGAAATGATTTTCATAAATCTCTCTCTTAACTCTCTGGTCACCGGGCCAAAAATACGTGTTCCTACTGGGTCATGTTGAGCATTCAACAAAACAGCAGCATTCCCATCAAAGCGAATTACTGATCCGTCCTTACGACGCACAGCTGTTGCTGTTCGAACCACAACCGCGTTCATCACGACCCCTTTTTTCACTTTACTTCTAGGGATTGCATCTTTCACGCTGACCTTAATCACATCACCTACCCGTGCATAACGGCGATGAGAACCACCCAATACTTTGATGCACATTACTTTACGCGCACCGCTGTTATCGGCGACATCGAGCACTGTCTGCATTTGTATCATTTTACTCTCCAGCTCTAACAGTCGACCAGAAAAGGGCTGTCGATTATACCAGCCCCTCAGGCATTTTAAAAGTTAATTTCGTAACCTAGGATAAAACCTCGACCAACACCCAGTTTTTTAGCTTTGAAATAGGCTTTGATTCTTGGATTCTAACAGTGTTACCTAGTTGGCAAACGCCTGCTTCATCATGCACATGCAACTTGGTTTGACGTCTCAAGAGCTTTCCATATTTAGGATGCTTAACAAGACGCTCAACAGAGACGACCGCTGTCTTGTCCATTTTGGTGCTCACGACTTTTCCAACGCAAGTTGGCGCTTTTGTTTCTTTAGTCGACATGTGTTTCACCTGCTTTCTCAGTCATCAATGTTTTAACTCGAGCGATTTTTTTACGCGCTTCAGTCAATTGATGTGGTTGCTCTAATGTACCTTCGTTTCTTCTTTGCAAACGAAGTAGAAACTGTTTTTTTCTGAGGGTAAGAAGCTCGGTTTCTAACTCTTCCAAGCTCATAGCTCTCAAGTCTTGCAATTGTGTGGCTACTTTGCTCATCACATTACCTCCCGCTCGGCAAATGCCACTTTGAACGGAAGCTTCGCTTTCGCAAGATCAAATGCTTCCATAGCAAGTTCTCGAGAAACACCTTCGATTTCAAACAACATTCTACCTGGTTGAATTTGGGCTACCCAATACTCTACACTCCCTTTACCTCCACCTTGTCTAACTTGTAGTGGTTTTTGAGTGATTGGCTTATCAGGAAAAACACGAATCCATACTTTTCCGCCCCGCTTAATATGACGCGTCAAAGCACGTCGTGCGGCTTCAATTTGCCTTGCCGTGATACGACCACGCCCAACGGCTTTCAATCCAAATTGGCCAAAGCTAACTTTGGAACCACGCTGAGCAAGCCCGCGGTTTCGGCCCTTCATTTGCTTTCGAAATTTTGTTCGTTTTGGTTGTAACATTTCGCTTCACCCTCGCTTACTTACTGCCATCGTCTTGGCGATTTTTTTGAGGTGAGCTTTCACCTTTAAAAATCCAGACTTTGACACCGATGATTCCATAAGCTGTTTTGGACTCAGCGGTTCCATAATCAATATTTGCGCGGAAAGTATGCAGTGGAACACGGCCTTCACGATAAGACTCGCTTCTTGCAATTTCAGCACCACCTAAACGCCCACCAACTGTAATTTTGATACCTTTGGCGCCTGCCTTCATAGCAGCGTTCACAGCTCGCTTCATCGCACGTCTGAACATCACACGCTGCTCTAATTGTTGAGCAACACTTTCTGCGACCAAAGTTGCATCGAGTTCTGGCTTACGCACTTCTTGAATATTCAAGTGTACAGGTACACCCAACTGCTTAGAGATGTCTGCACGAAGTGACTCAATACCACCGCCTTTCTTGCCAATTAACACACCTGGACGCGCTGTATGAATTGTAATCACAGCATTATTAGCCGGCCTGTCAATTTGAATTTGGCTAACAGCCGCCGCTGCAAGCTTTTTCTTCAACTGCTTCCTGAGATTAATATCTTGGTTCAACAGGGTGGCATAGTTCTTTTTGGTGGCATACCAGTTGGAATTCCATGATTTAACAATCCCAAGGCGGATACCAATTGGATTTACTTTTTGTCCCATGGTTATTCCTCGTCAGATACTTTAAGCGTGATGTGACACGTACGCTTCGTGATTCGATTCGCGCGCCCTTTTGCTCGAGCACTCATACGCTTTAGCGCACGCGCCTCATCTACGAACACGACCCCAATTTTTAAAGCATCCACATCAGCCCCAAAATTGTTCTCTGCGTTTGCAATGGCAGACTCAAGCAGCTTGAGCATCATTCCAGCCCCTTTTTTAGGGGTAAACTGAAGCACATTCACTGCATTTGAAACACTCATTTGGCGAACCATATCTGCAACTAAGCGAGCTTTTTGTGCAGACAGAGGAGCATGCCTTAATTTTGCTGTTACTTCCATCACTTGCCTCTACTTACCTTTAGCCTTTCTATCACCAGAATGGCCTTTAAACGTACGAGTCATGGCAAACTCACCCAATTTATGTCCCACCATATTATCTGTGATATATACTGGAACATGGTCTTTCCCATTGTGTACCGCGATCGTCAAGCCAATCATGTCTGGAATGATGGTTGAACGTCTAGACCACGTCTTAATCGGCTTTTTCGACTTTGTAGATACAGCCGCCTCTACTTTGCTTAGGAGGTGCTGGTCAACAAAAGGACCTTTTCTTACGGAACGAGCCACATTAATACCCTCTCAAATAATTATTTTTTCTTACGCTTTCTAACAATAAACCTGTCGGTACGCTTGTTCTTACGCGTTTTATAACCTTTGGTTGGCACACCCCAAGGTGATACAGGGTGACGGCCACCAGATGTGCGCCCTTCACCACCACCATGTGGATGGTCAACCGGGTTCATAGCAACCCCTCGAACTGTTGGTCGAACGCCACGCCATCTTTTAGCACCAGCTTTACCTAAAGAACGTAGGTTGTTTTCACTGTTTCCTACTTCACCAATTACCGCACGACAAGTTAATAATACTTTGCGAACTTCTGTTGAACGCAAACGAATCATTGCATAAGCGCCTTCCTTTGCAATCACTTGCCCGCTGACACCAGCACTTCTTAACATCTGTGCGCCACGACCAGGCTTCAGTTCCACGCAGTGAATCGTTGTACCCAATGGAATATTTTTAAGGGGCAAACTGTTCCCTACGCTAACAGGTGCATCGTCACCACTTACGACGACATCACCCTTCGCTAGGCCTTGAGGTGCAATAATGTAACGCCGTTCACCATCTTTGTAAAGAATCAAAGCAATTAATGCTGAACGGTTTGGATCATATTCGATTCTTTCAACACGACCTGGGACACCATCCTTACGTCGCTTAAAGTCGATGATACGGTACTTATTACGACTTCCGCCTCCAATATGACGCACAGTAATACGCCCTTGGTTATTTCGTCCACCTGATTTGCTTTTTGCATCTAAAAGGCCAGCAAATGGCTTGCCCTTATGAATATTGCGGTGAACAACCCGAGTTTCACCCCGCTTTCCGGGAGAGGTTGGTTTTGATTTTAATAATGCCATCTCATTCTGCCTTATTCAGTCACGGTGAAATCAATTTGCTGTCCTGGCATGAGAGACACATACGCTTTTTTCCAATCTGAACGTTTGCCTTCAGTTTGTCTAAAGCGCTTGGTTTTTCCAGCCATATTCACAACAGAAACAGATTTAACACTTACTTTAAACAAGTGCTCAACTGCATGCTTAATTTCATCTTTTGTTGCTGTTTTTAACACACGAAAAGCAACCTGATTCGACTTCTCCGCAATTCGTGTCGTTTTTTCGGAAGTGATGGGCTCAATCAGAACCATCAACAGGCGTTCAAGATTCATCGTAACTGCTCCTCTAGTGTTTTAAGCGCTTCTTCCGTAATTAAAACATTTTCGTAACGAAGTAAGCTCACCGGATCGATAGATACAACATCTCTCAAATCAAAAGCAGGCAAATTACGTGAAGCCAAGTATTCATACTCACCTAGTTCTTGCACGATGATCAGCGCTCCTTTGATATCTAAGCCATTCATTTTAGCCAAGAAATCTTTAGTTTTTGGAGTGCTACATTGAAAATCACTCAGTACAATCAGGTGCCCTTTTCGTTGCAGTTCAGACACAATACTTCTCATTGCGCCTTGATACATTTTGCGATTAATCTTTTGAGAGTAATCTCGTTTTTTAGAAGCAAAGGTCACACCACCAGAACGCCAGATAGGACTGCGGATGGTTCCAGCACGCGCACGACCTGTTCCTTTTTGCGACCAAGGCTTTCTGCCTCCGCCACGCACTTCAGAACGTGTTTTCTGTGCGCTATTACCACTTCGTGCTTTATTCATATAAGCAACAACTGCTTGATGCACTAAGCCTTCGTTGTAGTCACAAGAAAATACAGAATCGCTCACTTCAACTTTTGCTTGTGTGTCTTTTGTCATCAGTTCCATTACTTCTTGCCCCCTTCACGAACCTTAACTGCAGGCTTAATTTCAATCCGCGCACCAGGTGCACCAGGAATAGCCCCTTTGATTAAGAGAAGGTGACGCTCAGCATCTACACGAACCACTTCAAGGCTTTGAACGGTGCAACGCTTGTTACCCATTTGCCCTGGCATTTTCTTACCTTTGAATACACGCCCTGGTGTTTGGTTTTGGCCAATAGAACCAGGCGCTCTGTGAGACAAAGAGTTACCGTGTGTCGCATCTTGCATGCTGAAGTTGTGACGCTTAACAGCACCAGCAAAACCTTTACCTTTACTGTGTCCTGCAACATCAACAAATTGGCCTTCAGAGAATACGTCAGCCACTTTAAGCTCTTGGCCTAAGGTATATTCTTCTACAGAATCAACTCGAAACTCACACAACATATCACCTGCTTCAATATTTGCTTTCGCAAAGTGACCTGCCATGGGCTTCGTGACCCGATTTGTTTTTTTTGTTCCACCGGTCAACTGAACTGCGGTATAACCATCTTGCGAAACGTCTTTCAGCTGTGACACACGATTAGGCTCTATATGCACCACAGAAACAGGAATGGCTCGCCCTTCAGGCGTAAACACCCTTGTCATACCGACTTTCCGGCCTAATAAACCGATCATTATCGTAACCCCTCTTAAAAACTTCGCTCTACTTAATCATCCAAGCTAATTTGAACATCAACGCCTGCGGCCAAATCTAGTTTCATAAGTGCATCCACTGTTTTCTCAGTTGGATTCACGATAATCACCAATCTCAGATGTGTGCGCAGTTCATATTGATCTTGCGCATCCTTATTCACATGAGGCGAAATCAATACTGAAAACTTCTCTTTTCGAACAGGCAGTGGAATAGGGCCTCGAATTTGAGCCCCTGTTCTTTTGACTGTTTCAACAATTTCGCGTGTTGACGTATCAATCATCCGGTGATCAAACGACTTCAGACGAATTTTAATATTTTGATTATTAGTCATATCTCGTTACTCGATGATTTTTGCAACAACACCCGCACCTACAGTACGGCCACCTTCTCGAATCGCAAAACGAAGCCCTTCATGCATAGCAATCGGTGCTTGTAATGAAACCACAACATTCACGTTATCGCCAGGCATAACCATTTCAACACCGTCT
>JASBUZ010000037.1 GCA_030147635.1 Gammaproteobacteria bacterium | reverse complement strand
TACCTGACCAAAGATAGCTTCTGACCATGCTGTAGCGTTCTGTATATCTAGGTTCATAGAGTTGCACTCCAAATAAATTTGAAGTGCAATTTGATCATGCCTTTAATGCATATGCAAGATGTGTAGAAGATTCAGGCATGAAGCGAGGTAAGTCGGGTTCTATAAAGCCTGGAAATTATCGTTAATACGGCTATCCAAAGAAACACCAATTTCAGGCAATATTTCAGTAAAAAACTGATCAATCGTCTGTCGAAAGTCTTTTGCACTTTTAAAAAATCGATTGTTTCGTACGTGCTCATTCATAACCTTCCATAAGCGCTCTACTGGATTTAAATTCGGGCTATAGGCTGGAAGATAATGTAATTTAATATGCAATATTTTTGCCGTTTTGACTACTTTCTCTGCCCGGTGATAAGGAGCCTGATCAAGTATCATATAAATTGTACCCCTTGGGCCATGTTGTGCCCGAATGAGGTACAGATGTTCGGAAATAGCGTCAGCATTAATCGTGTCATAGCGTGCTGCAACTGTATGCTGAATATGACCCAATTGAAGCGCGCCTATTACATTGACGCGGGTCCGGCTTGCTGTTGTTTCAAGTTTTTTCTTCTTACCTTTTCTTATCCAACCATAAGTGAGCTTGGTTGCCTGTGTAGGATGAACTGAGTCAGAAAAATAGAGTGCATCTTCAGCCTTCAAACTGGTTTTTAGTGCCTCATATTTTTCGATAAAAGCAGCTTGCTGCTCTGGGTTGGCTTTATGGGGATGGCCTTTAGGTTTCTTATAGCTAAAATTGTTACGATGTAGCCATTTATTCATCCCAGGAACACTATACAAGATACCAAACTGTACCTGAACATAGGCAATAATAGCGTGAACATAATGATAGGTATGTGCTTCAAGGTGCACCACCAACGCTTCTGTTTGTTCTGCTGTCAGGTGACTTTCTGAGCCGCCACTTTCAAGGCTTAATTTGCCTGACCGATAATCATTAAGATGGCGTATGATCGTGCTCTCATGTTTTCTGAGCGCCTGAGCAATCATCGGTACCGTCCAACCTTCTGACCTCAAGAGCACAGCTGTAATACGGTCACCTTCTTTCAGGTTAGAACACTGCGCGTGTCGTCGCTCCAGTTCAACTTTTTCTTTTGATGATAAGTGTATTCGCTTCATGCTGCATAGCATGATCCTCTAGCAGGACAAAAGCAAGCATTTTCAATGATCACGGGTATAGCCAAAATAGAGCGTGAAAATAGAGTTTGCAAAATGCCCTCTTTCTTTACCACCGATATGGAAAACCGTGAGTTGCTCGCTACAAAGGTACGCCAATTCGCAGACAATGAAAAAGCCACTGAAGAAAGTGATTCTTTCTGGAGCTATCTTGGCTGCTAACCTGAGCAGCCAGCAAATCCAAGTTGCCGCCAGGCCTCAAACAAAATAATAGCCACGGCATTTGATAGGTTTAAACTTCGGCTCTCCGGCATCATGGGAATACGAACCGATTCATACTTTTGAATAATTTCAATTGGCAGGCCCCTGGTTTCCGGACCAAACAGTAAGATATCGTCATCTTGATACTGGCAGTCTGTATGGCTTTGTTTGGCTTTAGTAGAGCATGGAATAATTCGTCGATGTTTATTCTTCTCGAGAAACTCTTCCACATTTTGATACTGTAAAACCGACGCCCACTCATGGTAATCCAGCCCCGCGCGACGCATACGCTTATCATCAAGCTCAAAGCCTAACGGATGAATAATATGTAGCTGCGCGCCACTGTTCGCGCACAGGCGAATAATATTACCAGTATTTGGTGGTATCTCAGGTTGAAATAATGCAACGTGTAACATAAAGCCTCTCAATTTTAACCGGTGACACTATAGTGCTAAACTCGAACCGAGTAAAACTCAGGCGTTACAAACTATGACCAACAAACACATCCTTTCGTTCTTCTGGCAGCATATTAAGCCCTATAAGTGGCTTTATCTGGTGATGTTAAGCGCACCAATGGTCAGCGCTTTTTACCCATTTGCTTATAACTATGCGGTAAAACTTTTTTTAGATGTGATGACACAGAACACTGAACTCACTTACAAAAGTATCATGTTTCCAATTGTTTTGTTTTTGATGACACAGTTTTTGCTCGATTTTGTGTGGCGAATCAGTAACATTGCCGAGTGGAAATCAGAACCCCATGTAAGACGCTCCATTTTGCTGAAGTCTTATGACTATGTACAACACCACTCCTATACCTTTTTTCAAAATCATTTTACAGGCGCCATCAGCAGTAAACTCAAGGGCTTGTTAGATGGCTATGATAAGTTCTGGGCTGAAATGCATCACGGTCTGCTCTCGAGGCTTTTCAAAAGTATTGTAAACTTAGCAGCGCTTGCCTTAGTGAATGCCAAGCTCGGGTTATTTGTGTTGCTATGGAGCCTTGTATATATCCCATTAATGTATCAACTTTCTAAGAAGCTAAACCAACTCTCCTTTGCGGAAACAGAAAGCAGACATGCGCTAATTGGGCAAATTTCCGACAAAATCACCAACATCATCTCTTTGTTTGCATTTGCAGCAAGACCCAAAGAAAAAGCCTCGCTCGATAAACAAATTAAAACCGACTTTATCCCCAAACAAGTCAAAATGTATAAATATGACTTTATCGTACAGATGGTAGGTGCCGTGCTCTACTTCACCATGTATACGTTCATTTTGTTTTACATGATTCATTTAAAAATGAGTAATGCAGTCTCCATTGGTGATTTTGCTTTCGTATTTGGAATTACTATTGTAGTCACGGAAGATATTTGGCACGCCACCGTATCACTACAAGACTTCTCTCGTGCTATGGGAGACTTAAAAAGCGCACTCTCCATTCTCAATGTACCGCAAACTGGGCGCGATATAGCACATGCCAAGCCTTTAGTCGTCACTCAACCAAGCATCCAGTTTCAAAACCTTGATTTCTCATACGAAGATAAATCGCATATTTTCAGCGGCTTAACCCTTGATATCAAACCGGGCGAAAAAGTCGGATTAGTCGGACACTCAGGCGCAGGTAAATCAACGCTTGTTAATTTACTGCTCAGATATTTTGAGCTGTCAGATGGTCGTATTTTAGTAGATGGCCAAGATATTGCTGAAGTAACACAAGACTCACTACGAGCGTCCATCGCCATTATTCCACAAGATACTTTGTTGTTTCATCGAACCCTTATGGAAAATATTCGCTTTGGCAGACCTGATGCGAAAGATGATGAAGTGATTGAAGCCGCAAAAAAAGCCCATATTCACGAATTCATTATGGACCTTCCAGAGCAATATAATTCCTTCGTGGGTGAGCGAGGCATCAAGCTCTCTGGCGGACAGCGTCAGCGCATTGCCATTGCCCGTGCGATTTTGAAAAACGCCCCGCTCTTAATCTTAGATGAGGCAACCAGCGCCCTAGACAGCCAAACCGAACAGCTCATTCAAGACAGTTTAAACTTCTTCATCAATGATAAACAAAAAACAGTGATTGCCATCGCACACCGCCTCTCTACTTTGAAACACATGGACAGAATCATTGTGTTAGACAAAGGGAAAGTTATTGAAGAAGGCCGGCATGATGACCTACTCAAGCAAGAACATAGCCTGTATAAAACCCTTTGGAAATTACAGGAAATCTAATTAAAGCTTCAAAAACCAGGTTTGTAATAGCAAAATAGTAGTCACCAAAAGACTGCCAAAAGCAAACCAATAATAATTGGTTAAACCTGCTGCCGGCAGCTCTTCTCGAAATACATTAAGCAGTACCGAGCCCGATAAAAATGCCAGCATAAATGCTGAAACTAATACATTCACCGGGTCAAAAATCACCGAGCATATCCAGCCCAGTAACAAAGCACAAATTAAAATAAAACGCCCGATGTGATTAAATCGAATACCATAAAACCGACAAAACTTTCTATCGGTCCCATGTTCCGCAATAAAGTCATGAATAAAACTCCCAGTAGGATTTTCCCAGGCAATTAAGGATAATTTTTTGTCTATCAATAATATTTGTAACCACTTGTGCCTGCGCATTGATAATTAAGACGCTGATCCCTTGAAAA
>JASBUZ010000036.1 GCA_030147635.1 Gammaproteobacteria bacterium | reverse complement strand
TAAGAAAGTGGGCTTTGAATGGCCTTCAGAAATGCAAACAAAAACCAGGCCAATCAATCAAAAGCCTAATGAGGAAAAACTCCATGTCGGTTAAACACCTTTTAATTTGCGTCAAAAAAATTTTTCATGCGTAGGCCCTGTCCACCCCCGTCAGTCTGCAAATTCTTGACTTCAAAACATCTGCTATCACGCTTTCGACAGAGCCTGAACGCAACCCTTATCGCCGTTTTGATTTAAAACCTTGCTCTAAAATCACTCAGTTGCAACCTAAAGAACAATGTATCGCCCACATCCTAATCGATGGTAGAATACTCGCAAGAACCGGCGCTACTTCTCAACCTGTCATCGTAGCAGCAGTTAATCCAGATACTAGCATCTCTAACCAAAGTCTACATGGCACCCCATCGTCTCAGCGCTCACAAACAAGCTCAGCTGATAGTATGGCAGCAACTCCTGACTCATCGACTACCTCCCCATGTACGGGCACACCACTGGGAATATGTAATTTAGAAGGGATTACGAAGGATACATGTTCCTCATACTTCGGTACCGTCGGTGTACAATGTGCATGGGACAGCAGCTCTGGGGTTTGCTGGTACGGTTCTACCTGTGCTACTCCCAATCCTCTTTCAGCCGCTTCTTGTGGTGGCTCATCTGCTAATTGCTCTAATAGTGGTAACTCAACCAACTCGCCTTCCAAATGTGGTGTCGTAGTCGGAACAACATCGAATCCTCCGACAACAAACCCTCAAGTGTTGAGTACTGTACAAACCAAGATTAATAATACAACTTATGGCCAACAATGTGCTTGGGCCGCCCCGTCATCTGATCACCCCGACGGATATTGTTCTTGGGGAGGGCCGTACTGTACACCTTAATAAAAAGAGGGCCTAGGCCCTAATGCCGATCAGTTAAGTACAAACTACTTGCAAAATTGGCAAATCAGATCAAAATCTGGTGATTGTAAGCTCACCGGATTTTTTTATGTTTTTAAGTCAAGCTTTAGATAGCATTCAATCATTTTCCTCAGAGCAGTTTCAAAGTTTATCCGAATACTTATCTCCTGATTTAATAAAATCCAGTTTAGAACGAAGTGGGACAGCCACAATTAGAAAAAGACGTTTACCTCTAGAAATGATGATTTGGAGTGTAGTAGGTATGGCCCTTTTTCGGCATATACCAATGAGTCAAATTGTTAACCAATTAGATATTGTTCTTCCAGAAAATTGGCCTTTTGTTGCTCCAAGTGCTGTTGTTCAAGCTAGACAACGCCTTGGAGAAGAACCAGTTAAAGAAGTGTTTGAACAAACTCAAGCTTTGTAGAATAGTCAAACTCCCCATCCAAACTGGTGCGGCCTAAAATTGTTAGGTGTTGATGGAATTGTTTGGCGCACACCTGACTCACCTGAAAATCAAAAGGCATTTTCAAGAACTCGTAACGAAGTGAGCGAATCAGATTATCCTCAGGTACGTATGGTTTGTCAGATGGAGCTGACAAGCCATTTACTTACAGGATCTTCATTTGCAAGTGTGGAAGTTAATGAAATGCAACTTGCAGCAAACCTTATTGACAAAACACCCGACCACTCACTAACAATATTTGATAAAGGTTTTTACTCTCTCGGGTTACTTCACCGATGGCACATCAGTGGAATACAGCGACACTGGCTGCTCCCATTAAAGAAAAACCGGCAGTACAAAGTAATCCGGCAGCTTGGTAAAGGCCAAGAGATTATTGAGTTAACTCCCTGCCCACAGGCAAGAAAAAAATGGCCAGATTTACCAGCTACAATTACGGCTCGACTGCTAACAAAATCTGTTAATGGAAAAAATATTCAAATACTAACCTCGATGATTGACCCGATGCGCTTTCCAGCAATGGATATCATTAGTTTGTATAGCCAGCGATGGGAAATAGAGCTTGGATATAGAGAAATGAAGCAGTATTTATTACAGAACCGCTTAACGTTAAGAAGTAAAAAGCCTGATATGATACGCCAAGAACTTTGGGGCGTTCTTTTGGCATATAATCTCATTCGCTTCCAAATGGCAAGAATGGCATATTCTCTTGATGGAATAGAGCCTAATCAGCTTAGTTTTAATCAAGCGGCAGCATATATAATCAAAGAATTAACTGTATTACCAAGCGTTTCACCAGGAAAAATACCAAAAGTATTGAGTGATATGGTGAGCATGGCAAAAGCCTTTGTTTTACCTGATAAGCGAGAGAGAAATTATCCAAGGGTTGTAAAGAGAAGGCCTCAAAAATACCCCATTAAAAATACCCCATTAAAAGAGAAAATAAAAATGCCAGTCAGCTTAACTGACTGGCATTAGCCCCTTAGGGGCTTTTTTTATTAATTACGGGTCTAAACTTATTGACCCGCACCAGTAACAGTATAAGTAGAGGTATAAGTCGTTCCATCTTTACTAATTTGTAAAGTACAACTCGCCTCAGTACCATTACCGGTTGCAGCTGTATCTGCTGCCAAATTATAAGTATCTGCAATTGCAGCACCCGCTGTACCCAGCGTCAAAGCCGGTGTAATGGCAGCAGCCACATCAGAACACTTAGCAACAGCAATACATTTACCAGCAGTTACGGTATGTCCAACGGCCGAACATCCAGCATAGTTAATTGAACTTGCCGTTCCAAGCGAACCTGCAACGCCATCAACTGCTGCTTGCTGTGCATTGGCTTGTAAATCAATAAAACGAGGAATAGCGACTGCAGCCAGAATACCTAAAATCACAATCACCATTACCAACTCAATCATGGTAAAACCTTTTTGCATTCTCATTGGACTCAAGCTCCTTGTTGTCCCATCAACGTTAAAAGTATAGATTAAGGGATAAAGTTAATCGACTTATAGCTCCACCCATTAACATGCAAACATGTTTTTAAGGTATTTCCCATAGCCTGATCCAGCATCACATCTGTATCTCTCATAAGTTTTCTGATAGCTGTCTTAATTTTATGCCACCATTTCTCAATGGGGTTTAAATCAGGTGGGTATGGTGGTAAAAAAATGAATTTGGCACCAGCCTTCTCAATTAACAGCTTATCTTTTTCGACTTATGAAAACTTGCATTGTCAATTACAACGACCATGCCTTCTTCTAAATTTGGCGCTAATATCTGATCAACGTAAAGTTCGAAAACCGCTGTATTACAGTGTCCTTCAAACATGAATGGAGCATTAGTTGGGCAGAAACCTATACCAATGCCACACACACAGTCATTAACCGTGACAACTACGATAGTTTTATTTCCACATAAATATGGAGAGCTTCTAAAAATCTTCCGACAAATCCATGGTTTTCATCGAAATATTACTCACCCTACCAGAACGATTGATACTGACTTCAATTTTTTTGCCAATGGGAATGTCATTCAGAATATTGTACAAGTCATTGTAGTTAGAAACTTTCTCGCCATTAATTGCCACAATCGCATCCCCAAGGATAAGCCTACCGTATGAATCAACTTGCACGCCTCTGAGTCCTGCTTTCGCAGCAGAACTATTGTTTAATACGCGAGAAACAAATACGCCTCCATCTTTCGCAAAATGGCTCGCGATTTTCTGCTCTAAAGGCACAATGCCAATCCCTGACATTTTAACGCGACCATATTGAATCAATTGTGGTACGACCCGTGAAATGGTTTCAGCAGGTACTGCAAAGCCGACCCCTGATGCCGCACCACTTCTTGAGTAAATCATCGTGTTTAAACCAATTAGGCAGCCTTGACTATCTAATAGAGGCCCGCCTGAGTTTCCAGGGTTAATCGAAGCGTCCGTTTGAATCATATCTCGTATGTTGACCCCCCCCACTCCAGGCACCTCTCTATCAAGCGCTGAAATCACACCAGTCGTTAAGCTGTGATCCAAACCAAATGGGTTACCAATCGCAATGGTTTTTTGCCCGACCACCAAGGTGTCGGTTGGACAAAGTTCAAAAGGCGTAAAAGCATCAAAAGTAGGAAAGTCAGACACTGAGCGAAGTTTTAAAACCGCAATATCTTTACGAGGCTCAGCGCCCACCAATTTAGCAGGTACCGTTTTTTTGCCAAAGCTCACCATCAGCTGGTCTGCACCATGCACCACATGATAATTGGTGATAATATGACCTTTTTTATCCCAAACAATGCCAGAACCTGTCCCTGAAGAAACTTCAAATTGCTCGGCAAAAGGCGTTTGAAAACGGTTGATTCGGTGAACATATACCACTTTAGGAGAGGCCGATTTAAAAATAGAGATAGTGTTTTTTTCATCAGCTGATAAATGATCAGCAGCACTTGCCAGACTCAATGTAGGTATTACAGAAAATCCAAGAGAAAAAATTAATGTACTTATAAGTTTCTTCATTGCTTTCATCTCCCTAAATACTATTTACAACGCCCTATGGCCTCGAGCCATTCCTCCGAAGGTAAAATCAATTTACGCGCTTCTAAATCAAAAAAGCCAAACATGAGCTTCGCCCGACTGCAAAGCTCACCTGCTTCATTGACAATATCTTGTTTCATTACAGCCACTTTCTTTTCGTAAGAAAGCACCTGAGACTCAATCGTAATCGTTTGTCTTAATGTTAACTCTCGTAAAAACTTAATATCACACTCAAGTACTACAGGTCCCATTTTTCGTGCTTGAATTTGATGTAAACCGAAACCATGTTCAGTTAAAAGCTCCCAGCGTGCCTCTTCAAGTAGCGCTAAATAAGTGGCATTGTTCACATGTCCAAACGTATCGAGATGATGCTCTTTAATCACAAGTTGATACTGAAACACTTTAAAGTCTGTCATATTTAGAGCAACCCCATGCTATTCATCAGTTGACGGGTCCGCAACAAATCCTGATACGCTTTGCCTTTATCGGCTGGGTTTCTCAGTAAATAAGCGGGGTGATACGTCACAATCACCGGAATCTCACCATACTGATGGACTTGATTACGCATTTTACCTAAAGGCTTTGTATCCTTTAACAAAAACTGACCAGCAAAACGACCCAAAGCAAGTATTAAACGAGGTGCTATTAAGTTGATTTGCTCGCTCAGGTGCCGACTGCAAGAAGCCACTTCATCGGGTTTTGGATCTCGGTTTTCAGGCGGGCGGCACTTTAGTACATTGGTAATGTAAACTGTCTCCTCTGACAAGCCAATGCTTTGGAGCATTTTATCCAACAACTGCCCTGCCTCCCCTACAAATGGCAAGCCTTGTTTATCCTCATAAAATCCAGGTGCCTCCCCAAGCACGAACATGCGAGCATTGGCACTACCCCGAGAAAAAACGGTTTGGGTTCTGGATTGATATAATAGGCAATCGGTACAACTAGAAACTGTAGTTGATAGCACATCGAGACTACCCCCGCTTGGTACCTCTTGACGTAGCACCCAGGGCTCAATCCCTATTTCTTGTAAATAATAATGGTTCAGCTGATTCATCCTCGTCATGTTATCGAGTTGCAGCTCTAAAAGCAAAATCTTATACTCGCATTAAAAAACAAATCAACTCTATCTATGAACACTTCCAAACACCAGAAAGCTCTTCGCCGTTTCTTAACTTTATTTCTAAAACTGTTATTTGCAGGATGGGTACTTGGTGCCCTACACAAAGTCCAGTGGGTACTCTTCACAGTTCTGATCACTATCGGTTTTCTCTGGCTATATCGAAAGTTCTTGCGCGATAAAACAAGCGGCATCGCTGAGCTCACAGGTTTTACACTCACACTCCTACTCGGAACTAGCTGTGAACTCTGGGGCACTTACAACCAATATTGGACTTACCATGATATACCGGCCAGCCAACTTATTCCCGTCTGGATCCCGATTGCCTGGGGCTTCACCTACTTTGCATTTCATTTATTTGAGAAGTGCGTGTGTGAGCTCACAGCACACCCATACGCAAGCCTCATTGCAATCGCGCTCGTCTCACTCGTCCTGCCAACCGTTGGCGAATATATCCCAATTTATATGGGCGTTTGGACCTATCATTGGCCTTATCAGTTTATGGGTGTACCCATCCTTGCAAGCCTCGGCATATGGGCTGTGCATACCACTGTATTTTTCATTATGAGAAGGCTCAATCAGAAATATCAGTTTAATAGCACAGTGTATGGTTTGAGTCTCAGGTAAAAAATGATCTTACCCCGAAAAAACGGACACCTTACTAAGCGACCATTTTAGCCTCAAACGACTCAGGTGTTTTATAACCAATTGTCGTGTGAAGGCGTTTCCGATTGTAATAAATTTCAATGTATTCGAACACATGTTTGTTAGCGCACTCGCGTGTTGCAAACCGTTCACCATGGATAGCCTCGACTTTAAAGCTATGATTCCAACTTTCCATGGCAGCGTTATCATAACAGTCGCCTCGCTTGCTCATACTGCAAATAAGGCCATGCAGCCTCAAAAGTTTTTGATACGCATGTGAACAGTATTGGCTACCACGATCGGAATGTACGATTAAGCCACGGGGTGGCTTTCGGCTCCATATGGCCATCTGTAGGGCGTCTAAGACAAGCTTTTTTGTCACACGCTCAGACATAGCCCACCCAACGACTTTACGTGAGTATAAGTCCATAACAACAGCTAGGTAGAGCCAACCTTCTTCCGTCCAGCAGTAGGTGATATCACTTACCCATTTTTCATTGGGCTTATGCGCAATAAAATTTTGCTGTAACAAGTTAGGGGCAAAAGGCAAGTGATGGTTGCTATTTGTCGTAGCTTTGAATTTCTTAGCCGCTTTTGCACGCCATCCATTTTCCCGCATAATGCGAGCAACGCGATGCTTGCTAGCTGATTCTCCTTCTTGTTTTAATCTCCGAGCAATACGTGGGGCGCCTGCACGCCCCTTCTCATCGTCAAAAATAGTTTTTATTTTCTTCGTTAGCTCCGTGTTTCTTTGCTTACGCTTCGAGGGCTTACGATGCAACCAGGCATAATAACCACTCATCGAAACAGAAAGCATGCGACACATGAGGCTTACTGAAAACTTGGTTGATTCTTCTTTAATCATGGCGTACCTCACTTGGACCCCTTGGCGAAGTACGCTGCCGCTTTTTTTAAGAAGGCATTTTCCTCTGATAACTTCGCATTTTCACGCTTTAAACGGGCCAACTCGGCTTGTTGAAGCTTTTGGTTTTCAAGTGTACTACCACATCGTTTTCGTTGAGCACGCCATGAATAAATAAGCGATTCTGCAAGCCCAAGATCTTTGGCTACTTGAGGAACACCTTCCTTATCTGCTCGCTCTAAAGTTTGGTCTTTAAACTGGGGGCTATATTTCTTCCTGATTACTTTTTGATCTGAATTATTGTTGTGCATTTCTCACCTCTGCTCAAGATTTTACTCTCTTAGCAGGGTGTCCGACAAATCAGGGCAGGATCAGAACAATTTGCTTTTCAAAATCAGAGTGGATGCATAACATTGTAATAGGCCTTTTCAGGGTCTACCCCAATTAAATGGCGCGCTCGGAGGGACTCGAACCCCCGACACCTTGGTTCGAAGCCAAGTACTCTATCCAGCTGAGCTACGAGCGCGTGAAATATGGTGGGCCGTATAGGATTCGAACCTATGACACAGAGGTTAAAAGCCTCCTGCTCTACCAACTGAGCTAACGGCCCTTCAAAATAACTTTAATTATGACGTCTCTTTGGAATGGTGGGCCGTATAGGATTCGAACCTATGACACAGAGGTTAAAAGCCTCCTGCTCTACCAACTGAGCTAACGGCCCCAAAGAGGCTGAGATCATACCCGATTATGCCAGAATATCAAGAGGTTTCCTGTATTCTCTGTGAATTCTTTCGCTGATAAAGATGACGCGTACTGGCAAGCACTGAAAAATCCTCTGCAAAAAAATAGTGCATAGCCTGCTCCAATCGAGCACTTGGCACTAATGCAAGCATAATATCAGCACCCATCGCACCACAGCCTTTCAATGCAAGTACATCTGGAAATTTTGACAATAGCTCAATATATGCCTGGGTTTTAAGGGAAACGAGATCAAGTGCTAAAAGTTGCTGATAATACGCATTCACAGCCTCAACCAACAACGCACTATTACCTGTATCAAAAGCTTCTTTGCCTTGATACACAATAGGAGTAAGCTGATTCACTGCCTGAGTAAGCTGAAGGGTTTGCAAGTGATGATGCGTTGCAAGTTTCTCCCCTGTATGGATAAGCACAAAGGCGATATCGGCAAAAGGCCACTCGTATATTGTATTTTCTGACTGTGCACGATTCAGATAAACACAGCCTTGCTGAGCCTGAGCAAGCACATCATAACCACTAGGACGCACGCCCGTTTGACAACTGACATCCCAATAGGCTTGGAGTAAAACCTGCATATCGAGAGCGCCAGGATATTTTGTAAAATAAGCCGCTAGAAACTGTGCACTCGATGCACCAAGGCCGCCTATGCCCTTGTATGGATCAAACCAAGTGAGCGTGCCTGACATTTCTGAACTTGACCAAAACAAACCTGCGGGAGATTCAGGATGTATATCAGAACTCGCTGAATCAGTTGTTACAGTTGCCTCAAAGCAGGGCTCTGTCGTGAGTAAAATGGCAGGACCATCTTCTAAAGCGACATATTCACCCAATAAAAACGTTTTCGCTGGAAATCGAAGCTTCATGGCGCTTCATGAGCCACTTGTGGCGCACGACGAAGCTCGGCGAGCAAAGTCTTTGCTTGCTGAACACTAACACGGCGATGCACACGCAACCAATGCTTTAAGCGTGCTTTTAGAGCTGGCAGTTCTGCTTCCTTCGCACCTGCCACCATCATTAAGTTATCGATATGTAACTTCATATGACCTTGAATAATACCTTCGGTGCATAATGCATTCATGGCCCCTAAGTTTTGCACCAGGCCAACGGCTGCCAAAATACAAGAGAGCTCTGCTGCTGACTCGACTCCCAGCATCTTTAGACACATCCGGGCCGTTGGATGCAAAGCTGTAACGCCACCAACCGTTCCTGCAACCAAAGGTGCTGTAAGCTCGCCTGTTAACACGCCATCTCTATAACGCCAGGTTGAAATAGCTTGATAACGTCCTGATCGCGCTGCATACGCATGCATACCCGCTTCAACTGCACGCCAATCGTTACCTGTTGCAATTAAAATCGGGTCGATACCATTCATCACCCCCTTGTTATGGGTCGCTGCACGGTATGGGTCAATTTCGGCAAATAATGAAGCTTCTTCAAGGCGCATGCCAAGTGCCTCATCAACATCGTTGATGGTCACGCGGGCTCGCGCTAATTTTTGGTCGTTCAAATTGGAGAGAATACAAATCCCAACGGTCTCGCCTGTTACCCTTTCTATTGGCTCTTTTAAATATTCAAGCACCTGGTTGATGATATTGGCACCCATCGCATCACAGCTATTCATACTCAAATGAATCACTGCCATATCCCCGCCTTCGGGACGCTCCAGGCGACGTAAAATCATATCAGTTACACCACCGCCACGCTCAACCATACTCGAGGCAACTTCTCGATTTACCTCGGCAATCCAATCAGCACGGTGCTCATGAAACAGGGTAGATAAATTATCAAAATTCTCTACTTTGGGAATATTAATTTGACCTAAAATAGCGTCACCAAGGATTTCGGTGGTAATCGAGCCATTTCTTCGAATCCACCTGGCCGTTTTAGAAAGCGCTGCAATGATAGAGGTTTCTTCCACCGCCATTGGAATCGCATAATCCTTCCCATCAATGCAAAAATTGGTGGCAACACCCAGCGGCAATTGAAAATAGCCAATCACGTTTTCAATCAGGTGCTCACCCAGCTCTGTTGAGCGTAGCCCACCTTCGGACAAATATTGCATATCCTCATACGTGAGTGCACCCATCTCAATTAGACGCTCAAACCGCTCCTCACGTGTCAGTTTGGAGAAACCTTCAAACCCTTTTTTAGCATATTCGTTCAGCAACAGATTTTCTCCTTCAATTCGTGTAAATGAGCACTTCCTGTGCAAAACAAAGCAACACGTAACTCATATTCGATGGTTTCCATCACGTATACAACTTCTTCGATAGAACCAAGAGCAGCCTTAAGCATAGGTTTCGCAAACCCTACTGTCGTCGCACCCAGTGCAAATAATTTGGCAGCATCTAAGCCATGGCGCACACCGCCTGAGCCCCAAACTTCGAAGCTTCTTGAAACTTCTACTGCATTTTGTACGCTCTGTACCGTGTCAATGCCCCAGTTTCGGAAGGTCTCGGCTGCTTGCTGACGCACGGGTACATCTGCCGCACGGTGTCCTTCAATACGCCCCCAGTGTGTGCCACCCAAACCACTAACATCAACTGCAGCAATCCCAATCTGATTCAAACGCTTTAGTGTCTCTTTAGAAAAACCACAACCTGTTTCTTTGACGATAACGGGTACAGAAGACGCTTTAGTGAATAGCTCTAAAGCTTCCAAGCCACCTTGAAACTGTGGCGTACCTTCGGGCTGAATGCATTCTTGTAATGCATTGCAATGAATAATAAATGCAGATGCCTGAAGATTATCTACGAGCTTTAATACCTCATCGACTGGACTAGTTATCAGCTGAGCAATGCCTAAATTACCATACAGGTCTACCTCTGGATAATCTCTGCGAAGTATGGCCCACTCTTTCGAGGCACTCGAGTCAGTCAACTCTCTGCGCTGTGAGCCAACGCCCATAGCCCAGCCTTGCTCAGCGCATGCGGCCATGAGATAACGATTCAGAGTTAATGCCTGCTCATGCCCGGCTGTCATCGAAGAAACCAGAAATGGCTTCTCAACTCGCTTACCAAAACGTGTGCTTGAAATATCGAGTGACGCAAAATCTAAATCAGGGAGAGCCTCATGAGTCAGACACACTGAATCCAGCCGATTAAACTCTGAAGCTTGATTTTGATGCATAAGCGCAAGTGTGATGTGTGAGGCTTTGCGTGCTTCAAACTGTTTGTAATCGTCTGACATGCTTCTCCTGCATCCACGAATAAAAATGGGTTGAATTCTAACATGTTCACTCCAAGACAACCAGAATACATGACACACCCTCACTTTCGTATTATCCTAAATCTATGTTCCTAAGCGGTGACAGCGATGCGTGACGCAACAGCAACACTCCCATCAGAGGAAGCCAGCGCTTTTGAAAATGCGCGCCTCACGCTCGATACCAAGCAAGGTCGCTACCATTGTATGGGCAACTGGTCGGTACTCCACCTTGAAGCGCTCAGTCTTGGATTTAGCCCAGAAGCAACAGAAGGCACGGATAAAATAACCATCAGTGGTGAGCACCTAGAAGCAATGGATAGTGCAGGAGCACTGACCCTACTTCAATGCATGGAAACGCTCAAAAAACAATATCAAGAAGTCACGCTCATTCATTTTACAGAGGCACAGCGTGAACTCATCACATTGGTTGAATCTAAAGGCGTGGAAGCATCTGATGCAAAAGATGCTTTGCCAAGATCTGAAAAAAAAGAAGACTTCCTTGAGTTTTTAGGTCGCGAAGCTATTCACAAACTTCATCAATGTGATGGCTTGATTCTTTTAGTAGGTGATTTAACCGACAAAATTTTTATGGCTTGCGCCAACTGGAAACGCTTTCAGTGGCCAAATGTAATTTCCAACGTTAATTCAGCAGGCCTAAAAGCACTGCCTATTATTGGACTCCTGTCTTTTTTAATTGGGGTTGTACTGGCTTATCAGATGGGCGTGCAGCTGGAAGCCTATGGCGCTACCAGCTTTATAGCTTACATCTCAGGGATGGCCATTTTTAGGGAGTTCGCACCACTCATTACCGCTATTATTGTTGCCGGGCGAACGAGCTCTGCCTTTACCGCCCAAATAGGAAGTATGAAGATCAATGAAGAAATTGATGCCCTTCGCACCATGGGGCTCTCCCCCACCGAGCTCTTAGTGTTGCCCAAAGTCATTGGACTATTATTTATTTTACCTTTTGTCATTTTCTGGGCTGATGTATTTAGTATTTTAGGCGCTATGGTTATGTCTAAAGGTATGCTCGACGTTGGGTACTACGACTTTCTGGTGAAACTACAAACAGAAGTCGGCGCAGACCAACTGATGCTTGGTTTATATAAAGCACCGGCCTTTGCAATCCTGATTGCATTAGTTGGTTGTTTTCAAGGCTTTCAAGTACAAACCAATGCCAACAGCATTGGTAGCCAAACCACAAAAAGTGTGGTGCAAGCCCTCTTTTTAATTATTATTACTGATGCCATTTATTCCGTCATCTACCAGTGGATGGATCTCTAATGTCTGAGCCTATTCTCACAGTTCAAGACTTACAAAACCATCTGGGCAACCAATGGGTCCATACCGATGTAAACTTTTCGGTGAACAAAGGTGAAGTATTTGCCATTATCGGGGGTAGTGGTAGCGGCAAGACAACCGTTCTACGAAGCATTTTAATGTTACTAAAACCAACATCTGGTTCCATTCGTGTATTTGGTGAAGAAATTGGTCACCTGGATGAGCACGAAGCACAGCATCTTTGTCGAAGGTGGGGGGTGCTATTCCAACACAGTGCTCTGTTCTCTGGAATGACGGTGCTTGAAAATATCATGTTTCCGATGCAAGAATTGGCACATCTTGGTGAAGCTTTCATGGCACGCTTGGCTGAACTGAAATTGCTTCTAGTTGGCCTACCACTACATGCCGCCACCAAATATCCATCTGAATTAAGTGGCGGCATGCAAAGACGTGCTGCCGCTGCGCGCGCCATTGCAATGGATCCAGAACTTTTATTTTTAGATGAGCCAACCTCGGGACTCGACCCACTCAGTGCGAAACAGTTCGACCAACTCATTCTATTTTTGAGACGCGCACTCAATTTAACGGTTGTCATTGTCAGTCACGACATTGATTCCCTAAAACGCACGACTGACAGAGTCGCGTTTATTGGAGATGGGAAAATTTTGGCCATCGACCCCATTGAAAAATTAATGGAAAATAAGCACCCTTTGATTGCCGATTACTTTAGTAAGATCTAAACTAGTTCTAAAAGTAAGGTGTGTTGACAATTCACCACACCACCTCCAAAGCCCTACGCCCCGTGGCTTGTCCACGGGGTCCATGGGTTCCGCGAACAAGTCGCGGAACGTAGGCGGTAGGTGAATTGTCAACACATCCTAGAAAAAACGAGTCAAATAGGAGCCGGACGCTTGGAAGCAAAAACCAATTACACGCTGGTTGGATTCATTGTCTTACTCCTGGGTGCAGGCCTCTTATCGGCAAGCCTCTGGCTTTCTGTCGGCTTTGACAGAAAAACCTACAAAACTTACCTCACTTACCTCAATGAATCCGTCTCCGGACTTTCAGAAGATTCTCCCATCAAGTATAACGGCGTTCGAGTTGGGTTTATTAACTCTATCGAGCTCAACCATGAAAATCCCGAGCAAGTGATTTTAGTGCTCAACATTGAAGATGATGTACCCATCACAGAAAGTACCGAAGCAACGCTTGTGTTCCAAGGCATCACCGGGACCACCTACTTAGGCCTTACTGCGAGCACCCCATCTCTAGTGCCTCTAAAAAAAGCGCCAAATGCCCCTTACCCAATCATTCCATCTAAACCCTCTTTTTTCAATCAGCTAGAAAGTAACGTAAATACGTTAACCGCTGATTTAAAGCGCTTCTTCAATAAAGAAAATGCAGATAACATCGAGAGAACCCTCAAGAACCTTGAAGAACTCTCTGCTGTGTTCACTAAAAATAATAAAAATATTAATGAAACGCTCAAGGAGCTACCCAAGCTGGCCAAAAGCCTGAAAGTCAGCGCTCAGAAATTTGATACCATGGCAGACGATGTCTCTGAATCAGGTAAGCAGTTCACCGTCACCATGAAAGCGGGCAAAAACAGCATTGACCAAATTTCACAGCAAACCCTACCGCCGATTACGTTACTGATGCGGCGCCTCAATGACATTGCTGCAAACCTTGAAAAAGTAAGTGCTGAGATGCGCCAAAACCCGGCGGTTATCATCCGTGGTAGTGCACCTCAGAAACTCGGCCCAGGAGAACATCAGTGAATTATGCCTTCTTTCCCAAATGTTTCGGCACGCTCATTCTCGGTGCGCTGTTGCTAAGCGCCGGTTGTGGCCCCGTGAACAAACAAATTACTAATCAATACACCCTCACCCTAAAACACACCAAGGCTCCACAGCAAAGACACATGCCTTATGCACTACTCATCTCAAAACCTGAGGCACTGGCAGGATACAGAACCAATCAGATGCTCTATGTCAAAAAACCTTTTACGCTCGAACCGTTTGCAAAAAATGCCTGGTCAAGTCCACCTGCTGATATGCTCTATCCACTGCTTGTGCAACGCTTTCAAGAAAGCCATGCATTCCGGGCCATTACCTCAAGCCCTTACGCAGACAAAGCAGATTATCGCTTGGATACTCAGCTGCTTGAACTGCAGCAAGATTTTCTATCCAAGCAAAGTGCGATTCAGTTCACGGCCAAAATTACAGTAACTCGTATCTCAGATAATCGAGTCCTTGCCTCCCATCTTGTGAAAGAGCGTATCCCTTGCAAAACCAACACCCCCTATGGCGGTGTGATTGCCGCAAATCATGCTGCCACGCTTTTTGTGAATCAGGCACTGGATTTTGTAATCAGACAAGTACAGAATGACAGAGGTGGTCATAAAACCTAAGATGCTGTACAATGAGCTGCCATAGCCGTAAGATGATTAGGCATATATTTAAAAATAAAAACAACCTTCACTTTTCATCAACAAGGAGATTTCGGATGAGTATCAAAGCCTTTCTAAAAGTTGGGAGCATTGCAGCTGCTGCATTGTTCGTCGCATCGTGTTCTAAATCAGGAAACTTACTCGATGGAACAGGGTTAGACTTTAATGGTTTAGGAAATTTAACCCATTTCCCAGGCCAAATGGCGGGTGAGATGTATACAACAGATGCCCCTCACAACCAAGTGTATTTATTCGGTTATGACAGTAGCACAGTTGCTTCTAAGTATGTTGCATCTGTAAATGCTCAAGCAAAATACCTAAAATCACATCCATCAGCACGTATTTTATTGGCAGGACACACCGATGAGCGTGGTAGCCGAGAATATAACGTAGCGCTTGGTGAGCGTCGTGCACGTTCTGTAGCACACATGATACGTATGGCAGGTGTTGGCAAGCAGCAAATGCGCGTTGTGAGCTATGGTAAAGAAAAACCTGTGCGCATGGGGCATAGTGATGAAGACCGAGCTCAAAACAGACGCGTAGAACTTAGCTACGAAGCCAAATAAGAGGTACAGCTATGAAAAAAACAGTTCATCACATCTTAGCAGCTTGCCTGGGAAGTAGTTTAGCCTGGACCGCTTTTGCCGATGCCCCAGTGGTGGATGAGAGTGAAAACTTCGCGCTCTTTGATGAACAACTGGCTGCTGCAGAGCAGCAGCCAGTGGCTTTTATGCAAGAAGAAATAGATTTAGCTTCCGCTGACGAGGACAACAGTCACGTGGCACTTGCTCGAGAAGATAACTCGAGTGACACCCATCAAGACGCCACCGATATGTTCAGCAAAATGCAAAGCTTACAGCAAGAGCTTAGTGAACTGCGTGGACAACTCGAAGTCCAAACCCATGCTTTACAATCACTCAAACAACAGCAACTCGACTTCTATAAAGATTTAGATGCAAGACTGCGTGAAAGTGGTAACAGCAATAATGCCCCTACGCCTATCGCCAACAAGCAGGCAAAGAACACACAACAACCTATTGACAGCTTACCTGAGAGCACTGTTCCACGAGGTAACCCTGCTGATGAGCAAGTGAGCTACCTTGCTGCTTATGAACTCATTAAAAATAAAGAGTTTGATAAAGCATTAATGGCTATGAAAAGCTTCATCAATCACTACCCACGAGGTGGCTACACCGCAAACGCACACTACTGGCTTGGCGAGCTCTACATGACCAAAAAAGCTTACCCCGATGCCATCCAGCAGTTTGAAACAGTATTGAGCTCTTTCCCAAGCTCAAGCAAATCAGCAGCTTCCTCACTCAAGCTTGGTTATGCCTTGGCTGAATCTGGACAAAAAGATTCTGCTCGTGAGCACTTAAAAGCCGTAATTCGAAATTACCCAGACACCCGCGCTGCCCAGCTCGCAGCCTCTAAGCTGGAGTCCATTCGTAGTTAACTATCATGAGTCGTTTGTTAAACCAACTTCGTATTACGGAAATATTTCATTCGCTTCAAGGAGAATCAAAAACAGTCGGCATACCGACTGTTTTTGTGCGCCTGACTGGATGCCCCCTGCGTTGTCAGTACTGTGACAGCGCTTATGCATTTCATGGCGGCAAAAACCTAAGCCTTGATGAGATTCTGTCACAAATCCAGAGCTTTAGCTGCAAGCATGTGTGTGTCACCGGCGGTGAGCCTTTGGCACAAATTGGCTGCATACCTCTTTTAAAAAAGCTTTGCGATGAGGGCTTCTCTGTATCACTTGAAACCAGTGGCTCTCTTGATATCTCACAAGTCGACAAACGCGTGATGATAGTACTGGATTTAAAAACACCAGGCTCTAAAGAAGAAGCAAAAAACAAACTCGAGAACTTAGACTATATCAAGCCAACAGACAGCATTAAATTTGTCGTGTGCAGCCGAGAAGATTATGACTGGGCTTGTGAAATGATACAAACCCATAGGCTCAGTGCACGCACAGAAGTCCTCTTTTCACCCAGTGCGGACGAGCTTTCTCCCAAAGTCTTGGCAGAATGGATCTTAGAAGATAAACTCTCGGTGCGTTTCCAGATGCAACTTCACAAACTGCTGTGGGGTGACATCCCCGGTCACTAAAGTATCCCAGGATAAAAAAACATGAAATGGTCTACTGACGCTCCTTCTAATATCGCCCTCATCAAATATATGGGCAAAGCTCCAGGCAATCGCAATATTCCGCTGAATACCTCACTCTCCTATACTTTGCCACACCTGGTAACACGCGTTGAATTAGAGAAAAGTAGCGAAGGCAGAGATACTTGGGAGCCACTCGAACAACAAGCAGATTTTGTGCCCCATGTTTTTTCTGAAAAAGCACAGCAGCGTTTTTTAAACCACCTACAATTGATTAAGCAAGCCCTCGGCTGCAGCGAGCATTTTATCATACGCTCAGCTAATAACTTTCCGCATGGCACGGGCCTTGCAAGTTCTGCCTCAAGCTTTGCGGCTCTCACTAAGGCCGCCACTCAGGCATGCGCTATGTGTACCCATACCTCGCCTCCAAGCATTGAAGAGCAAGCACGCTTAAGCCGCCTTGGCTCCGGCTCATCTTGCCGCTCCTTCTTTGAGCCTTGGTCGATTTGGAATCAAGAGCAAGTGGGCGCTATCGAGCTCCCTTACCCAAAGCTCATTCATCAGGTTATTTTAATTCATCAGGATGAGAAAAAAGTCTCATCGAGTGAAGCGCACCGACGGGTCAGTCAACTCGCTGAATATCCAGCACGTAAAATACGTGCAGAAGAAAATTTAGAACAACTCCTTAAAGCCATGCAAGCACAAGCTTGGGACGAGGCATATCAAATTTGCTGGCGTGAATTTCAAGATATGCATGCCTTATTTAGTGCCTCCAAGCCACCGTTTAGCTATATGACCGATAAAACGCTGACACTGCTTGCCTCTTTGCAAGAAGCATGGCAAAACCAAGGCGATGGGCCACTCGTCACAATGGATGCAGGCCCCAATATTCATCTCTTGTATAGAGAAGACCAAAGTGCAGAAGCGCTACGCTTTAAATCAGAAGCCATGGAGAACAACCTTCATGTCATATGATTTTGAAACCACAAGTTATGGTAAATGGATTTTAGCGGGAGAGCATGCGGTACTCAGAGGACATCCGGCCCTGGTGTTTCCGCTCAAAGACAAAGCGCTACGCTTAACTTACAAAAAATCAAACACACCACTCACCCTGAAATATCAAGGTGAAAATGCGGATACCTGTCTCCCTGCGATTTGGAAGCTACTGCATGCAGGCTTTGAAAAACTTGGACTAGACTCAGACCAACTCCAAGGTGAATTGCATCTTATTAATCAAATTCCGATTGGCGCAGGACTCGGCGCGTCTGCTGCACTTTGTGTCGCCATCACACGCTGGTTTAAAACAGATTTTAATGCAGCAATAAATTTATTTAAATTTGCTAAGTCACTTGAAGATACACTACACGGCCAAAGCAGTGGGCTCGATATTGCAGGCAGTGCCGCAACTGAGCATGGTATCTATTTTCAAGCAGGCGAAATGCAGCCTGTAACACAAACCTGGGAGCCGCATTGGCAACTTTCATTTTCAGGTGAGTCCGGAGTTACCTCTGAGTGTATTCAGCAAGTTGAGAAACTGTGGAAGCAAAACAGGCGACAAGCAGAGTGCATTGATGACGCAATGGCAAAAAGTGTAACGCAAGCACATGCAGCGCTTCGAGATCCTAAGCATCAAACAAGCCTTATAGAAGCAATTCAATCAGCGTCTCAATGCTTTGAATCCTGGGGACTGATTAATCAACCACTCAGAAAGCATATGGACGAACTGCTTGCAGCAGGTGCACTCGCAGTTAAACCAACAGGCTCAGGACAAGGCGGGTATGTGTTGAGTTTATGGGACAATAGCCCTAGTCAATAGCTTCCTAATTTCTTGGTACTTAGGTTTACCCGAGCCAGTTCGTGGGAGCTTATCTATTTCAATATACGTTCTTGGAATATGATTAGAAGGCAATGTTTTTCTAAGCAATGAGAGCACAGCCCCTTTTTCAAACACATGTCCTGCTTTTAAGCTATATACCACACAAGGAACATGCCCTAATAGGCTATCCGCAATAGGCATCACAACCACATCTTCAAAACACGAAACAGCCTGTAGTGCATTATAAATGGGGTAAGTACTTACTTTTTTTCCTGCACATTTGAAGACTTGGTCTCGGCGCCCCATCAAACATAAATCCCCTGACTGCGTTAAATACCCAAAATCCCCTGTTTTGAATCGACCGTCCACTAAGTCTTCAGAATGAAGGTGGTAATATCCAGAGAAAATGTAGGCACCAGACACATAAATCTCTCCGACGTCTCCTGCCTGACAAGGCGTCATATCTTCCGACAATACTTCGATACACATATTACGAATTGGCTTGCCAACAGCTCCCGTCTGCTCTTCAGAACATGCCGTATGATGTTCAAACAGACAAAGACGCCCACCCACCTCTGTAAGACCATATACGACATAAAGTACTGTTTTTGGCATCACGGCCGAAAGTTGCTTTCTAATGGCCGCATTCAGATGATCACCCGACGACATAATCCACCTCAAGTTCAGAGGCACTTTGGGTGCGCACTCGACTATCCAGCTGACTTGTATGGGGGAGCCTCCAAAACAAGTGCTATTGCTTTCTTTTAAATAGGTTACCAAATCGAGGTGCAAAAGTTTTTGTTCTGTCGATACAAAAGTTGCTCCTGTGAGCATAGCAGATAAAAAGTGACAAATAGCACTCGTAAAATGGAAGTTGGTTGCAATGCTTAAAGTATCTTTATCAGATAAGTTAATTTCCTCCAGTACCGCCATTGCATTGTTCAATACAGCACCATGTGTCAACATGACACCTTTAGGCCGCCCTGTTGAGCCACTGGTAAATAAAATGGCCGCAAGCTTTTCTTGCTTATCCACGGATGCTCTATTGTTCGCTTGGCAAACAATAGAACCATCAGTCGATATCAAATAATCAGGGGGAACAACCTCAAATAAAACGTCAAGCTCAAGCGAGCCTAACGATGCATCTAGGGGAATAACGATAGCTCCAAGTCGCCACACCGCAAGTAAATCAATCCAGTATGCAAGCCCCCTTTGCGTCGAAATAAATACTTTTTGTTTGGGCTTAACACCTTGTGAAACAAGCTCATCACAGCGCCTGTTTATTTTCTGGAGAAAAGCTTTGATTGTGAGTGAGTGTTCATCACAAATTAAAATAGGCTTATCTACTGTGCATTGCAGCACTTCGATAATCTGAGCAGCAATACCCCCTATTTGTATATTCATCAAGCTGCCCCAAAAGAAAAAAGTGTTGCCCAGTAGATTAAAAACACCCTACCTGCAAGATAAAAATTATCGAAAACAACAAAACTGTAACCACCTGCCACAAAAATAAGCGTAAACAATATCTTCAATGGATGAGCCAGAATACGTAGCAACGGACGAGATATAAGCTTTATCTTTTTACGCTGCAAGAAGGTCAATAAGCTTAAACCCGAGGCGTGATACAGCGCCCAAGTAAACCAAGGCAATCCAAAGACATGCCACAGTCCAACAGTTGCCATTGTGACATACAGCGGAATATATGTATTTCTTGTTTTAATGGTGAGTGGAAAATAAACATTTCGAAAACACCACAAGGATAAAGAGCGATGCCATGAGCGCCAATACTCGTGCAGATTATGAGCAAGAATAGGCCAAGTGAAATTTTCGATCATACGATAACCGTAGAGTCTACTCGCACCAATTGCAATGTCTGAATATGCCGAAAAATCAATATATGCATACAGAAAACTAAAAAACAAAAAGAGTACTGTCTGATAACTTGGCGTTAAAACAACTGAATGTGTGACAACCTCGCCAAATAACTGACTCACTAAAGGTGCAATCATATAACTTGCAATCACAACCTTTTTAAAAATACCAATGATAATTCTTCCAACACCCGCTACAAAATCCTCTTTGGTAAACTTTTCTAGGCGGTTTGCCTGAAAGTCGGATAAAGTATCAATGGGCCCCGCAGGCACAGTAGGTGGAAAAATGATGTAACATAAAAACTCTCTAAAAGAGATATTTTGATTCTCACCTCGACGCCAAGACAACAGCGTATCAATCAACCTAATCACAAAATAAGATATACCAAGTGGTATACCAATATTTGTATTTCCATATTGAGGAAATAAAGTATGTAGCATATGGCTGCTATACTTGCCCTGAATTAGGAAAAAGAGTGAGAGGCCAATTGCAAGCCAAGTAAAGCCAAGATAGCTGGTCTCACGTGCAAAAAAATATTTCCCGAACGAAAACATGCCATAAAGAAAGCCGAGTAAAACAATCGTAAATACGGGTTGAATCAGGCTAAGACTCGCGGTTGCAACGCTTATAATCAGCCATTGGCTAACTATTTTAGACCGATGATGAATAAGCCACAGAATAGGTAGCGGCAGTATCAATAAGGCAAGAAGAAACAAATAATGGTTTGAGCCAAACTTGGTAATATGGGAAGTTGTTAAGTGCTGTACTTGATTAAGATGAATGGTTGTTCCATCTTTTTGTGCAATAAAAGTAATGCTTTTATTCTCAATATTTGAGGTAGATTCAAATAAATCACAGGTATAGCCATGCAAAGTAGGCTTACAAGCCGGTGCACTCGCGCTCAGTTCATATTTATCAAAAATAGTGTTATTGGTTGAGGAGGTCTGTAATCTCAGAGGATAATTACTAGTCATTTGAACCAATAATTTTTTTTTGCTGTGGCCTGAGGGAATCAGCTGGAGCATCATTTTTTCATCGCGCTCTAGTAAGTAAGTACTAGAACGCGCCCCTGGTGAATCAGAAATCCCTGTAAAACTCACCACATAAGGTAATTTTTGCTGCTCGATACTCCCCTTCATAAGCAGCAAAACACCAGTGAAAGCTAAAAGCAGTGCAAGGCGAACCGACGGACTGAATGTATTTTGAGAAATCAATCGCTTAAAGCGCATGTTGTTATACCCTTGGTTTCTAAAAAGGCAAGTATCTTGCTCACGCTATCTAAGCGCTCTAAGCTGACATCAAATGCATTAATTTTAATGGCGAATTTTTTTTCTAAAAAAACTATCAGCTGTATCACATCAATCGAATCTAAGCGTCCAGAAAGAAATAAAGATGTATTGGGTGTTATTTGCTGGACATCTAAACCACACTCTTGAGATAAATACAAAAAAATTTGTTCTGAAGCTTCATGACTCATGCGGTTTTCTCCAACTGAGTGGTGACTAAATTAAGAAATATGGGATTAAACTTCTCCCTGCCACTTGGCATCATATGATGTAAATCATAGAAATCCTCTGAATTAAATGTAGATAAAGATGAATAATCAATTAAAGTATAATCTGGCAATTTAAGTTGCTCTAAGTCTAACTTGAAGGTGCTGAACAAACTATCTTCTACCGTACGTGCTATGGGATCTCGCGGCAATAAGAGGAAAACAACACGAGCTTTTTTTCTCTTGGCCACATTTAAAATATGCATCATTAGCTGCATATTCAGGGATTTATTTTGAAGATACGTGCCTCTAAGATTAGCTGCTAGAGTATCAACTAACTGTTGCTTTTCATCTTGTGTTTTAGGTGAGTTTAATACTTGCCTATTTGTATCTTGATATACATAAGTATAAGGATAGTAGTCGCCCATCATGCCAACAAAAAATATTTCATGAAGAACGGCTTTCATGTGTTGTAGGTTGTACACCTTTTGAGATGGTACTTGTACATCTAAACGGCGTGAAGCAACTTCAAACATCCTATCCAACCAAATTTTATTTTTAGACCAAAAATACAGCGGTGAAACCGGGGCGCCCATTTTATCTAAAAACGTCTTCACTTCAGAGTAGTCAAGAAACGGTAATCTTGGATTATAGTATTGCTTAATTGTTTCTTCAGTGCTCTGGCTTAGGCCGTGGGCATTAATAATTAAAATAACTAACGAGTCAGGTCCAAACGCTAAGCTGGACAGTAGCCCCAAACTTTCCGCCAAAGTTTGAGAGCTCGAAGATAAATTAAAAAACGGCGTTTCCCGCTGTAGCTTTTTCGATAATGCTTGTGTCACGTCTTCTGGAGGCATGATGGCCTCCCGCCCTGACGAGCCACCAAGCACAACAACCGCGCGTTTGTTTTTTTTGAACAAGTGCTTAACTACGTATTGAACATAGCCATAATCATCTGGCATAAATAGCTGCTTCGGCTGTTGCATAGCGTAATTTGCATAAAAACACACGCTCAACACAAGTAGAACAGAAAACAGTATTGGCAACAGCCTAGGTCGAAATACAGTCACAACCAATGCTTTCTTGAGCCTATCAAACATTAGAAACCTGTATACCTAAATTGACTTAGATCTGAGCCAGTAAAAACAAGCACATATAGCGTTGCAGCAAGAATGGCGGTCCAAAAAGAGAACTGAACAAATTGAATAAGCATCTCAGCAAAAAAAAACAGTATTCTTTTCATTTTCCTTAATTGTTTCATGAAATACGCTCTTTGGCTTTGGCAAAGTTTTCTTTTCTTTTCTCAAACATCCGAGCTTGCCTCGCCTGTTTTTCTTCATGCTTCGCTTCAGCTGCAGAGTACACATAACCGAGAGGATTGTATAAAGTGTCCGTGACTTTAGAAGCTTCCATTTGCAACTTTCCAGAGGTCAACTGCACAGTATTTTCGACAAAACTGATGCCCTGCTTAATCAAAAAATCCCAGTTAATAATCTCTTGTTGATATTCAAAGCCCAGTAGCGGGTGATGTAAGATTGTGTGATGTCTTATCATCGAGGTCAGCATACGGATATGAAGGTTTTGGTTTGCATTCACTTCACTCAAAACAAGGGGGGCGGTCAATACATTTCCAAGCACATAATGATCGCGCCTTAAGTATCGCGTACGCTCTATAAATTTTTGATAAACAGACTTCAGCGATCGTGTATCTGTCGGACTATAAGCAGCTAAAATGATAGCATCTTGGTTAATAAGCTCTTCATGCTGTACACTAAATAAATCTCTCTTCGACTTTATAATACAGCGATATTTCTCCGAGACATCAATATGGGTTGGACAAATATCACAGGCAATACAACGCCTGACTTCACGCTCGGTAAAATCATAAATCGTAAACTGCACCCGGCTCATCTTACTTTCAATATCATGACAGAAATTTTGAACAAGCTCCAGGCCACGTTCTGTATGATTATCCTGCAAAAGCCAAATAGAAATATTTACTTTATCTTTTATTTGCTTTTGACCACCAGCAAGCATCATCTGACTAACTTTTGCAATACGACGCCCTGTGCCGATAGAGGTTTTAAGCCCATATGTGTCATCAGCTGCCATGCCAATATCCCCGGCAACAACCGTACCACCATATTGAGAAGTTGTTTCACTACTATTTCCTAGTGATAACATATTGATATTACACATATCCATCATTTGGTAAATCAAAGTTGTTTCTTGGCCACCATTTCGCTTAGCACCAACACTGATGCCTGCGTAAAGTTTATTTTTTACATGTGCTCGACAAACTTCATCACACCTTAAAAACTCAATAAACTCATGCGCAAGCGAGCCTCGATCACCAAAATAAACTGGACCAGAAAGCAAAATAGCATCTGCCGACCGTATGGTTTCACGCAAAACACCAAGATTCCTGGCTTCTCCAGAAGCAGGAAAAAAATCACTGAGTGCAATATGAGAAATATCAGAGCCCTCCTGATATGCCCCCCAAAGACCTGCAGCTAAGGCAACTTCAGAATTGCTCAGTCCATTTCCAGTTTTATGTTTAAGAAAGGTTTTATAGATTTCATCGTACGAAAGCTTATCTGCACGACCTGCCTTTTCAAAAGCATCTAGTAACAAGGAACCTTGCTTTTTTAAATACTGAATAAGTTGCTCTTCAGATAAAATAGATTTGATTTCATCACAGAACTGATTAGTTTTATTATTTATTCTAGAGTTTCTCAGGCTCGCTGAAATACCTAGTATCCTGCTAGAAGAATTAGACATTAACTTTAACTCTGCATCATTAAATTTTCAGCCAATCATATAATACATATAAATTAAACGCTATCCTCTATCCCTTAGGTATTTTTCCAACATACTTGCTGAAAAGAAATAAAAAAAATATGATGAAGCCAATTTATTCAGTGAAGGTTTTTTTATGTTGATGGAGCTGTTTTTATTTACCCTTCTATTTATAGTCTTCCCTTTTGGCCACGCTTCAGGCTTGCATCAAAAAATATTAAAAGCAAATGACTCTCCCACAGCCGTCTACATCTACAGTTGTTTACTAACAGTTGCAGTCAATTGCCTCTTATTGGCCGGAGAATACGCTTTATTGCCAAAATATAGCGATAGCGTTTATTTAACCAGTATTATTAGTATGAATGCCCTCATATTTTTCTTGTTTTCTTTCTCCAGCTACTCAAGTTTCAAACAGTCAATTTTAACAGAAATTAAAAGGAATGGACTGCTGAAACTCCCTATTGTATTCAGCATACTGGCATTAGCTTATACCATAATACTCATCAGACCTTTTGGTAGTGACCTCATGGACTATTATCAAATAGGTAAACTTTTATACCAAAAAAAGGCGCTTATCTACCAGGGTATGATTGTCAATGAAAACAATGCATTTAGTGCACACGTATTCCATCCACCCTTTTACACACTCGTCTTAAGCTTAGGACATATTATCCAAGGCTCTGCCGATTATTTTCGCGTCAACAATTATATCTCTGCGTATTACTCCGTGCTGTTTTTATCCATGATGCTCGTCTTGATGCGAAAAAAATATCTGCTTGGTTTCTGTGTGCTGATATTTAGCTTATTAACCAGCGTGTATGCTTGCACCGTTTTTATACTTCCCAATGGACTAGATCCCTTTCGCTTCAGTTATTTTCTATTGGCGTTTGCGCTCTTAAATACGCGCATCAAAGCCCGGACGACTAATACACTCATTTTATTTGCACTATCACTTGCCACTTGTCTCGCGGTTCATTCTTCCGGCTTATTATTTACACTTTTAATACTCATTATTTACCTAGCAAGCTACGTTGAGCACAGTATTGCCAAGAAGTACATGAACGTCCTCACGATTGCATTGATTGCTTTCGCTCTCGGAGGTATTCAATACGCAGTAAACTTATATCACATTGGTAAACCCATTTCAGACACTCTGCCCATATGGGATAACTTTAACTATCAACATTATATGCGCTTCGAAAGAAACTTATTTTCAATCGAGCACATGCTTCACGTCATTTTCAACCAGTTTTTTGCCTTTGATAAATCCACCTATGGCTATCTTTTCTTCTTAGCACTCTGCCTTGGGGTGCTTAATATTAAAAGCTATTTTCTAGAGTTAAAACAGGCATTTTTAAACTGCTTAGCAATCAAACAAAAACCTCTACAAGCCTACTCAGAACACTTCCTGTTCATCCTCGGCTTTTATTCGGTCGTCTTAATCTCTATCTTTGCCAACCAGGAGTTAATCGTTAAAAACTTCCGGTACTTATTTACCGTCTACCCTTCTATTATTCTATTTGTCTATGCGGCACTAGAGCGCTTCACTATTAAAAAACTACTACACTGGAAAAATAAAAGCCTCCTATTGGTCTCACATTTATACAATAGAATCCTTTTATGGGGAAAAAGCGTTCCGTACACACATTTTATTTTTTTAGGGCTTGGAATCGGGCTATCCGGACTTTTATTCAAGTATATGAGAGTCAGCTACGGCGTCTACTCTTTTACCCCGAGTACCTTTCAAGCACAAAATAAAAATCAAAATTTAAACCATTTAATGCCAGGTATGGGGGATGTAGTCCACTATATCAGTCAAAATATCAGCCCCCCACAAAGTATCCTTGCCTTTGATAATGCACAGCTATATCAGTTTTTTCCTAGTTTAAAAATTTATACTCACCTAGATGATAGGCTGCTATCGCTGTATCAATTCGAGACTCCGGACGATTTATATCACGCCTTAAAAAAACAACAAATTGAAGGCATTTTTGTTTCGTATTATCGCCCAAGTATTTTGATGCAGTCTCAATTCTCAAAACTACTTGCAGATCCCAAATACGTCACCTTAGCCGTACACAAAGGCAACTACTTATTCTACCGGCTCAACCATGCTCCCCAAAAAGAAAACGCAACAAAACCTGTCAAAAAGCTCACCAGCTCGCTAGGAGCTGGAAGCAGCCAAATGCTGGAACTGGACCTAGCTGAGAAAAAGCAGTTCGTAATCAAAATTGTTCCTGAACAAGAAGGTACTTTCTATCAGATCTCTGCGCGCACAATCTACCAACCTATTGCATACTATACGTACGATGGAGCAAGTGAGTTTTTATTTTCAACCGCCGATATCAAAAAAGAGATAGGAGATAAACTCAGCTTAATGATTCACTCCAAAAATAACCCCATCACACTAAACATTACCATCCGAGAACTGTCATGATAGTTGTCATCGATTATAAAATGGGAAATATCTATTCCATTCTGAATATTTTAAGAAAAATGGGACAGGATGCTATCGTTTCTGACAAGGTATCTGACATCGAGCAAGCAGATAAGCTCATACTACCGGGCGTTGGTGCCTTTGATACAGGGATTCACAATCTTGAAAAACTCGACTTACTTGAAGGGCTGCATCATCAGGTCATAGAAAGAAAAACCCCAATACTTGGCATTTGCATTGGCATGCAGCTTATGGCTAAAAGCAGTGAAGAAGGGAGTAAGCCGGGGTTAGGATGGTTTGATGCCGAAGTCAAAAAGTTTGACTTTTCTCACCTTAAAACGCCTTATCGTGTTCCCTGCGTTGGTTGGAATATCGTCCATCCAACCAAGCCTAGCCTGCTTTTACCTGGGACAGAAGAAAAACGATTTTATTTTGTTCATTCATATTATGTGCAATGCCAAAATCGTGATAACATCGTTGCGACTGCTAAGTATGGCTTCGAATATGCAGTTGCCTTAAATCATGAGAACATATACGGTGTGCAGTTTCATCCAGAAAAAAGTCATAAATTTGGATTAAAACTTTTTAAACAATTTGTAGAAGGAATCTAATGTGAATCAGTCATCTCCCACACGATGCACCCAATGCATTATGGATACTTGTGTCCCTGAAATCAGATTTGATGCCGATGGGGTTTGCCAGTTTTGCAAAATTCATAACCTGTTAGAATCCAAATATCCGCTCGGCACACAAGGCGAAGAAAAGCTTAACACCTTAGTACAAAAAATTAAGAAAGCTGGAAAAGGAAAACCATACGATTGCATTTGTGGTGCCAGTGGCGGCAGAGACAGTACATGGACACTTTACATGGCGAAACAACTGGGACTTAGGCCGCTCGCAGTGCACTTCGACAATGGCTGGAACTCAGAGATTGCTGTCAAAAACCTCCGTAACGCCACAAATATCCTGCAAATTGATTTAGAAACCGTTGTTGCCGACTGGGATGAGTTTAAAGATATTCAAGTCGCCTTCCTCAAAGCTTCCGTACCCGATGTTGAGGTCCCCACTGATGTAGCCATTCACAGTGTACTTCATAAAGTTGCAGCAAAAGAAGGGGTTAAATATATCTTAAATGGGCATTCTTTCCGAACAGAGGGTATTTCACCTCGCGGATGGACCTACATAGATGGTAAATATATTCGTAGCATTCAACACCTTTTTGGCAACAAAAAACTTGCTGACTTCCATAACTTTACCATCAAAGATCTGTTCTACTACTCATTTGTTAAAGGGATCAAGGTCATACCTATCTTAAATTATCGCCCCTACAACCAAGCAGAAATATCAGAGCTCATTACCAAAGAGCTCAACTGGGAGTATTACGGTGGCCACCACCATGAATCAACCTATACTGAATTTATTCAGTCATATCTCCTGCCGCATAAATTCAATATTGACAAGCGAAAAACTGAGTTGTCCGCTCTAGTCCGAACCAAACAAATCTCTAGAGAAGAAGCCATTAAAATGGTAGAAGAGCCTTACGAGTATAAAAAGCAGCTCATCGAATATATTACCTCTAAACTAGACCTCAGCATGGAACAGTGGGATGAGCTCTACCAAGCAAAGCCAAAACAGTTTCTCGACTACCCAACCTACTATCCGCTCATGCTTAAGCTGAAATCTGTGATTAAAATGATGACAGATATAAATCTACTGCCTGAGTTATTGTACTTAAAATATTTGTATTAACATGCTAATACCAAGAGTTATTCCGATCTTACTACTCAAGTCAACTGGATTAGTCAAGGGCGTTGCTTTTAAACGCCACCAATATATTGGTGATCCACTCAATGCAGTACGTATTTTTAATACAAAAGAAGTGGACGAACTGGCCCTGATAGACATCACCGCTACAAAAGAAAAACGAGCGATATCACCTCAGCTCGTCAGGAGAATAGCAAACGAGTGTCTTATGCCTCTTATGGTTGGTGGGGGGATTACTTCTGTTGAAGAAGCAACTGAGCTCTTAGCTGCAGGTGCAGAAAAACTTCTTATCAACTCCAACTGGATAGAAAATCCATCCCTCGTAAGCGACATCTCAAAGCGGTTTGGAAGTCAAAGTGTCGTTGTTTCTATCGATGCTAAAAAAAACTGGTTGGGACACTATCAAGCCTATACCTACAATGGCAGCCGACGTCTCAAGAAAAAACCTGTGCCCTTAGCCAAATGGGCCGAGTCTCTAGGTGCTGGTGAAATATTGATAACCTCAATCGATCGTGAAGGGCAAATGGGAGGTTATGACATCGACTTAATTCGACAGATTACCGACGCTGTTCATATTCCAGTCATTGCAGCGGGGGGAGCCGGCCAGTTGACACACTTCCAAGAAGCCCTATCACAAGGACACTGCTCTGCTGTTGCAGCCAGTAGCCTATTTGTATTTCACGGGCCACGACGCGCGGTTCTTATCAGTTATCCAAGCCGAGAAGAATTAGAAAAAACCTTGCCCTGCATCGAGGAAAAACATGCGTTATAAATATATTCTTGCGTATGCAATCGTCATAGCATTGAGCATCTGGGTTACTTTTTTTATACGGCAACACGCCCAAGAATTCGACGCCTTGTGGTCCATATCTTATGCCAGCCTGAGCTTATTACTAATTACTGCTTTTTTTTACCTATTCTTACAAGGTATCCTTTTAAACAAAGCGCTAGCTGCCTTTGATATTTATTTAAGCTTTAAAGAATGGTTTGGCCTAATAGCCATCACGCTATTAGGCAATTATATTTTTCCTTTTGCAGGCCTTGGCTTTAGGGCGAAGTACTTAAAGAAAAACTATGCACTCGAATACACGAAGTTTTCCGTTCTATTAGCAGCTATTTTTTTGATAGAACTGCTGATATTTATCCTAGGAGGCGCTATTGCTGTCAGCTATTTATACTTCATCAAAAAAACAATTTCTCTAACTTGGGTGCTTGGCATGTTTGCTGGCTTAATTGCACTAAGCTGGATGCTGTTTTTTGATTTGCCGCTTAAGCAGTATTCATCGAAACTCTTGCAAAAAATCGATGGCATCCTCGCGAGCTGGCGCCAAGTAAAACAAAATAAGAGCGTCATGAAGGCACTGTATATGTATACTTTACTACTTTACCTTGTATCTGCCGCCATGTTTTATACCGCCTACAATGCTATTGATTTAGACATCAGCTTCTTTTCCGCATTACTCCCGACGACACTATCAGATCTCTCCTTTATCTTAAGGATAACTCCGGGATCTCTAGGGACTTACGATGCCTCGATTATTTACTCATCGGTTGTCTTGGGCTATACCACAGCCGAGGGCATCATTGTGGTCACCCTAATTAGACTAACCACTTTGATATGGATTCTGATTTGTGGCCCCATTTGCAGTCTGTTTTTAGCCTCACAACATAAGCGAGGCTTACTGAAAAAATACTAGGGCCCTATATGGACCCTAATAACACTTAATTAGGTGCTACCACTTTTTTTCCCATGATCGGAGTCCATCCACATTGCAAAGAAAGATGCTTGCATTGCCATCGTCACAGAAAAGAACAAAGCTAAAGTCGTCATATACGGGGCATACTTATGGAGGTACCATAAGTAAAACATTCGAATTGCTAAAACGCCCGAAACACAGACCAATAAAAAGGCTAAAAAGTAAAAGAAAACCAACGGGTGAAAGTCTCGAATAATATACTTTTCTTTAATACGCCATAAAAACAGCTTGAGCAAAAGCCAGCTCATTGAAAATACAACACGACGTACTTTAATGCCCGATTTCTCACCAACGTTGTACACGGGCCTAATAGGCACATCTACGACTTTAAAATCATAGACATTGAGCTTAACCAGTAAGTCGTTCGGTTGTCCGTAACGCTTATACATATTATCCCAATCAATAGTATGCAATGCTTTTTTATTAATGGCCGTGTAACCTGTTTGTGAATCCGTGACATGCCAATAACCAGAGGCAACTTTCGTCATCAAAGTTAGCATAGAATTTCCAAAGTAACGTACTTTAGGAATTTCCTTATAAGCTTGTCCTGTTGTAAGTCGATCGCCCTTAGAGTAATCGGCTCGGCCCTCAACAACTGGATCGAGTAATGCAGGCAAGTCATGTGGGTCCATTTGTGCATCCCCCGCCATCACGACCGCAACGTCTGTATCGTTATCACGTGCCCACTTATAACCCGTTGCAATAGCCCCCCCAACCCCCTGGTTCACTTCATGCTGCAGCAAGTGCACAGTCTTATACTCATCTGCCAAAGACTGTACAACACTGGCCGTTTTATCTGTACTACAGTCATCCACAATCAGGATTTTATCAACAAAGCTTGGCATGGTTTCCACAACTCGCGTAATCTGAGTTTCCTCATTATACGCAGGAACAACCACCGTTATTATTTTTTCCCTATACATGCCTTACTCCAAGCAGAAACCTTATCAATATTGGTGCTCAAGAGTAACATCATTTGAATTTCTAGTGAATATGGAGCATATAATTTTTACATCCTAAAGTTTCTGCTTGTGAGCACCATAAAATCGCTTTAAAATTTGGCTTTTGACTCAAAACTGTCTTACACCACCGGATAAGCTCAATGCAATTAAACTTCCTCTTGATTTGTTATTTTGACCCACTCGGATTACTCACGGTACAAGACAGTGTCCTCAAGCTCAAACACTTATCCAAACACAAGATACAAATACTTAACCTGTACCCAAACCTCTCTTTTCAAAAGCCTATTGATTTGACAGGATTCCACGGCGTGATGCTGCACAATACGGTGGCCTACAACCCTCAAACGCTCTATACACTCAACGAAACACTTGCACTCCATCAATTCGACGGTATAAAAGTTTTATTCAAGCAAGATGAGCATATACGCTCCCATGAAGCAGCTCGCTTTATTGGCGAAACCAATATAGATTTGGTTTTAACTTGCTTGCCTCAGCATGAGATTACTAAAGTCTACCCCAAAGCACTTGCAGGAGAGGTGAAATTTCTGACTCAATATACCAGCTATATCTCGAATGACTTAATTCAACTTGCAACAAGCATCACATACCCTCGCGCTACAGATATTGCTTACCGTGGCTCTATGCAGCCCTTGCAGTGCGGTATCCTTGGTTATGAGAAATGGCATGTTGGGCACGCCATTCAACAAAACTTAGCACACACTGCATTGAACCTAGATATATCTAGTAACTGGTCTAATCGAATCCATGGGACCGACTGGATTCGGTTCTTGCTCTCCACCAAAGCAACACTTGGCGCAGAGTCAGGTTCTAATTTATTCGACTTTACTGGTGAAGTTGAGAAAAAATGTCAGCAATTTGAAAGAAAAAATACAAAACTCAAAGCAAATTTTGATGCGTTCTATCACAAAGCACACCGTGAATTTTTACATAAGTACGAGAACAATGTGTACTATGCTCAAGTTTCTCCAAGACATTTTGAAGCAGCAGCAACCAAAACCTTACAAATCTTATATGAAGGTGAATATTCAGGCTTGTTTAAACCATACAAACACTACTTACCCTTAAAAAAAGACTTATCTAATATCGAGGAAGTTCAGGCTTACCTCGCTGACGACAAAAAACGCCAGCTCATTACAGACTGTGCCTTTGAAGAAATTGCGCAAAACCCAGCCCTGCAAGTTGGCCCTTTTGTAGAGCAATTAGATGAAATCCTCTCAGAGTTTGCTCATGAAAAAAGTCTAGCACCTATACCTTCCACTGCTAAAGCACCTTTTAGTAAAAAAACAGTCTTACTCCTAGTGCCACACGAGCTACACCTAAATCCACGCGTACAGTGGCTCAAAAAATGCTACACTCAGTTTGCAAATATAACCTGCATCGGAATTACCTATCAACCCAAAGCAAAAAAATATATCGTCGATAATCAGGGAGACCTCCATCTAAACCTTGCTCACGCTCAGCACAAACACCCCCCCTCAGAAATCGGGCTTATTATGAAGGATTACTATACCCTTCGTCATCAGCTCAGTCAGTTTAGCAACGCTCAAAATATTCAATACCCCAATAATAGTCTATACAGCCCAGAGGCACGCACACGGCATCAAGCACACTGCAAACACATTCAAGTCATTGATCTTTTGTTTCGTGATGCTTTTAAAAAAATGATTGAACTGAATTATGCAACACCCGACTTACTGGTTGCATTCGATTTATCAAGCCTCTTACCTGCTGCAGCCCTATCAGATGACTACCAAATCCCACTCGTATACGATACTCAGCAATTTGGCCCTCATTCAAACGAGGTATTTAAACCTTTTGAAACTGACTTTTGGCTACAATATGAGAAAACCTTACTCAAGTACGTTGATTTATCCGTCACAGAGCAAAACAACACAGCAGAATTGCTGTCTGAACAGTCCCAAGCCATTATTAATCAACAAAGACAAACTGAAAAAGTCACTGAGTTCGACGTGGCCCGCGTGACTCAAAAGGCTTCTATTGTGCCAACATTACGCAAACTCGTAAAAAGCCTTCTTAGTCTTACCGTAAAATAAGTAGCCAAGCGTAAAGCTTGCAAAACTAATTGCCGTTGCAATCACAAGGTGTTGATTTGCAACACCTTGTACAAAGATATCTTGATAAGACCAGACGTAATAAGAAAAGGGATTGAGGTAAATAATCAGCTTCAACGCCGAAGGAACCATAGCAGGTGTGTATGCAATTGGACTGATAATCATCAGTATCATCGTAACAAACGACAAAGACTGTTGAATGTCTTTCAATACCAAATTCAAAATAGAAAGCACCCAAACCACACCAACCGTAAACATCAGTTGTAGCACAATCAGATAAGGAATTATGAGCACCACCAAGGGCAAGTGCTTGAGCAATAAAATATCTGCGAGCATCAAAAGAAACACGCCTACAAATAAAGTCATATGGCTCGACAACACAGCCTGAATCGGAATAAACTCAGAAGGATATAATGTATTCAATAACAGCGACTTTTTGTCAGACAGAGAGCTTGTACCAGCCGATAGAGCTTCTGCAAACCCTAAAAAAGGCAGCAAACCGCTCATGATATAAACCACATACATATTAGTCGTCATATCTGTGGGTTTAATTCTAAAAATAACAATATAAAGTGCCGAATAAATAAAAAACAAAATAAAAGGATACAAAACAACCCATGCCAACCCAATCACCGAGCCTGCATAACGCTGATGAACTTCGGTTAACATAGAGCCTTTCAGTAAATTGAAATGCTTTGCAATTACTAAAAAAGGGGCAATAAATGCTTGTAGCATCCTCATTCTTCTCATTTTTATCAACAGTTGTAGGACTGGATTCTAGCGTAATAACGACAAGCTTTCACCCAAAAATATAATCCCTGCTAAAAATAACATAAAAAAGCCAAACCACTGCTTAAGATGCTGCCCATCCGCGTATTGATTCAGTTTAATCCCCAAGAGCATCCCTGAAATCGCAAGCCCTAAAAATGGACCGAGTATGCTCCAGTCCATGTAAATGCCAGCTAATAAATCGCCCTGAAATCCAATCAACGAGTTCACCATAATCACAGCAAGCGAAGTCCCAATGGCCTCTTTCATCGAAAGATTAAACCAGGTAATTAAAACAGGGATAATTAAAAAGCCACCTCCAGCACCAACAAGACCAGCCAAAACTCCAACCGCACCACTGCCAAATACAAGCTTCATTGGATGCGAGCCTGGCTTATACTCCAGGTGTTTCTTTTTTTTAAAGTCAACGGGTTTTAACATCAGCCAGCCAGCAAGCAACATCAGGAGCGCAAATAGCGTCATAATAAAAGTGCCTTTTGCCAGCATAAATCCGTTGATACGAAACATAGGGTCTGGAATGCTTGGCACAATAAAACGCCGAGTGACCAAAATCATTATGGTAGACGGCAAAACAAATATGAACGTATCTCGGACACGAATTAAGCCGCGCTGCCAATAGCTAAACGTACCAACAGCCGCAGTACTCCCCACCACGAGCAGTGAGTAGCCTGTCGCTACAAATGGCGTTAGACCAAATAAGTACACCAAAATAGGTACGGTAAGCATCGAGCCGCCACTACCAATAAAACCTAAAATAAGGCCCATCAAAACGGCTAGGAAAAACCCACCAATTACGAACATGATGTCACCTTAATTAAGTATTGCCAGTAGCAACAGGATATCCGAGATTCATCCAAGCTAAAATGCCACCCTCCAGGTTATACACTTCAAGCGATGGCTGCGCTTCAATGAGCTGTTCGCACGCAAACTGACTTCGCTTACCAGAGTGGCAGTGAATTACAAGCTTCTTACCTGCCTCCATCGGGATTTTATCATAACTCACTGTGGCGAGTGGGATAAGCGTTGTGCCTACAATATGAGCCTTAGCATATTCTTCAGGCTCACGAACATCGATAATAACAACCTGTTTTGCATCAAGCGCTTGCTTTAATGTAGCCGCATCCATCGTTTGAACTGACATATTTTTTCCTAATTAATTAACAAAGTGATAATAAGTTTCATCTTCCTTCACCATACCAAGCTCGTAACGCGCACGTTCTTCAAGCGCTTGCTCACCTGATTTTAATTCGGCAACGTCTGCTTCAAGGGCTCGGTTTCGCGCTGCAAGTTGTTGATTTTCAGCGGCTCTTTGGTCTAGCTTTTTCTCAACTTGAAACCACTTAGGCAGGCTATCTCCACCAAACCATAACTTATATTGCAAGCCGACCAACATCAAGATTAAAGCCACCACAATCAAGCGCATATCCCCTCCCTGCTGTCCATGTTATCATCACGCCTTTACTATCATACACTAAGGCACCATGTCATCACTAACGCACCTTCGTATTGCAACCAGACAAAGTCCGCTGGCCCTTTGGCAAGCGCATTATGCGCGCAACCAACTCCTTGCCCACTGGCCAGAGCTTACCATTGAATTGCTCCCGCTAAAAACCTCCGGCGATCGCTTCCTAGATGTTAAGTTATTAGACATTGGCGGCAAAGGGTTATTTGTGAAAGAGCTCGAAGAAGCACTCTTAGACCACCGTGCAGACCTTGCGGTGCACTCCATGAAAGATATGCCGGCCACCTTACCTGAAGGCCTCATCTTGCACACGATTTTTGCAAGACAAAATCCACTTGATGCTTTTGTCAGCAATCAATTTCCAACGCTGAAAAGTTTACCTCAGGGTGCCACCGTTGGCACTTCTAGTTTGAGACGTGCCTCACAACTTTTAGCACGGCGTCCTGATCTTAAGATCAAATCGGTGCGTGGCAATGTCGGTACACGCTTAAAAAAACTTGAAACGGAAGACTATGATGCGCTTATTTTAGCGGCAGCTGGCCTTGAGCGATTAGAACTTGAAGCGAGAATTCAAGAAACCTTGCCCCCAACCGTGATGCTGCCAGCACCAGGACAAGGTGCTTTAGGCATTGAGTGTCGAGCGGATGACGTGCAGTTACAAAAAAAGCTTGCTGTATTGCACGACTCCAAGACCGCAAGCACGGTTGAAGCAGAAAGGCACGTCAACCAAAGTCTTGGCGGCAGTTGCCATACCCCAATTGCAATTTATTGCAGACCCTCAGCTAAAGCTGAGCTCACATTGGATGCGCTCGTTGCCTCGCCAGATGGTCAAACCATCCTTCAAAACACGCAAGTGGGTCCTGAAGACAAAGCGCTAGACCTTGCTAAAGCAGCGGTTCTTGCCCTGCAAGCACAAAACGTATCGAGCTTGTTAAGTCAACATGAGTAAGACACTTGATTTAAAAAACATGCGGGTCTTAAATACGCGCCCGGCACATCAAGCACAGGCGACCTCGGAGCGAATTGCGCTTGCGGGCGGTATCCCCGTTGAGTTACCTCTGCTTGCCATAGAGCCAACAGACCCAAAATGGCTCGCACACATGCCACCGCTTAAAACCGTACAACATATTATTTTTGTCAGCCCCAATGCAGTGTCTTATTTTTTCAAAACGCATCCCCAAAAAAATTGGCCCGAGTTCATAACAACTTATGCCATAGGAGAAGGCACCAGAAATACCCTAAAGGCACATGGCATTACAAACTCTATTGTGCCAGACCAGCCTGATAGTGAGCATTTACTCATGTTAGCTCGGCTACAAGAAGTCACGCATCAAACTATTTTGCTGATTAAAGGCCAGAAGGGCCGCACACTCATTCAAAGTACACTGGCAAAACGACAGGCAAAAGTCATACCACTTGCAGTCTACCACCGAGCCTTACCAAACGTAGCGCAGTCGCAACTTGACGCCCTATGGCATGAAGACGCTGTCGATATTATACTCATAACCAGTAAAACGGCCCTGCAACATTTATTTATGTTGTTTGACAAAAAAGCCCGACCTTGGCTATGTAGCAAACCCTGCCTGGTACAGAGCAAGCGCTTAGCTCGCGCAGCATACGATGAAGGGTTTAAAACTGTGATTACAAGCCCGAAAGGCTTTTAACTTGATTGATTAAATAAGGACATATCTTGTCATGACAGATTCAGCACCTGAAAAAATACAGAAAACACGCCCAAACAAACAAAAATCTGGCTTTGGCCTATCTCTAATTGCAAGCTTTGCAATAGTCGTTGCACTCGCAGCAATTTATATGAACCGGCAGCTCACACTTACAGTTGCTAAGCAAACGAAAGCATTTGAGGCGACACTCAACATGCTCACTCAACAGCAAAGTAGCACAGAAGCGCGTCTCCAGGCACATCGTGCTGTTACTCTATCTCATGAAGAGCGAGCAAAAACGGAACAAAAAATATTTGAAGAAAAAATTCGCACAAGCCTTGCTGAGTCTCACAATCTTTCTGACGATTGGCGACTCCTGAAAGCACGTCACTTACTTGAACTCGCAGAGCTCAATGCACACTGGAGTACTGATAAAGCAACCACCGTTGCCATGCTTAACGATGCAGACGCAGTTCTCGCGCCCCTACACAACCCCGCACTCACGCCAGTCAGAAAAGCACTCGCCAAAGATATTCATGCGACCGAAAGCGCACCTATAACGGATGTGACTCGTCTTTTAACCCAGCTTAGTGCCGCAGAAGAGGCAACTTGGGCTTTAACGCTCATCCCACTCCCCAAGGCATCTAGCGAAGCACCCGCCAAAGATGACCACCTAGGTCGTATCGCGAAATATCTACAACATGTGGTGACAATTAAACACCACGACAAGCTTTTGGAGCCTAAACCAACGCTTGCCTTTGAAGCAATGTTACGTGCGACCGTCCGTTTCAGTCTCAAGGAAGCCGAGTGGGCAGTACTCGAGCGTAACAATACCGTTTACCAGCTCGCACTGACTCAAGCCATGCAATACTTAGAGCAAAGCTTTATGCCAGACAGTACCGCAACCCAAGCCCTGCTTGCCAAACTCGACCAACTCAAACAAGTCAAGCTTGAGGCGGAGATGGTCATCCCAGAACAAGCCCTCACAAAATTGAATCAAGTCATTGCAGCCCATGCCCGTCAAGTACTGGGAGAAACATCATGATTAAGGTCTTTTTTATTCTGCTTTTTCTTTTTGCCTCGGTTTGGCTTGGCGTTCAACTACATGGTGACCCTGGGTATGTTTTGGTCGTACTCCGACACTGGAGTATTGAAAGTACCATTTGGGTAGCACTTTTCGCGCTCTTCCTGTTCGTTGCAGTAATACACCTGGCATTATTGTCTTACCACAAGGCAACTTATTTACCGACGTCGTGGCATCGCTGGCGCCAAAAGCACAAAACCGAGCGCGCTCGAGATAAAACGACCCAGGGGTTAATCGAGTTTAGTGAAGGCTACTGGAAAGCCGCAAAAACTCACCTCGTTCAGGCACTGCCTCATACAGAAACGCCGCTCATTAACTATTTGATTGCAGCAAGGGCTGCCCAAGAATTAGGAGATACTAAACTACGTGATAATTATCTACGTGAGGCACAACAATGTATGCCAGATGCAAAAGTTGCAGTCGAGCTGACACAAGCACAGCTTCAGCTTGCCCATGAGCAGTGGGAGCAAGCCCTCGCCACCTTGCGTCACCTACACGATTTGGCACCGCGGCATCCCTATGTATTGAAATTGCTTGCGCAACTTTATGAGGGGATTAAAGATTGGGAAAATTTGGTGAACTTACTCCCACAGCTCGCACGTAATAAAGCACTTTCAGAGAAAAGATTAAACGAACTCACCCACCGTGCTTATCTTGGCAGAATAGAGCACCTAATAGAGCAAAATGCCTGGCAGACCTTGGATGCGCTCATTGAGCACCTACCCAAAACTCTCAAGCACAACCCAGAGCTCATCACGGCGTATAGCCAATGCCTAATGCAACAAGAAGAAAATACCAAAGCAGAGATGTACTTGCGTCGTGCTCTACAAAAAGAGGTAGTCCCCATTTTACTTGACGCCTATAGCACGCTGCCTCCAAGTGTTGTACGCCTAGCAGCCATTGAGTCACTCTTAAAACAACACGCACACTTAGCAATCTTACACTGCTGCCTAGGTAAGCTCTACACCAATCAACAACTCTTTGGAAAAGCAGAAACGCACTTAGAGCAAAGCCTCAAATTAAAAACTTGCCCTGAAACTTACTATGCACAGGGACAACTTTTTGAAGCGCTCAAACAACCCCCCGAAGCATTCGAAGCCTATAAAAATGGGCTAAAAAGTGCACTCAAAACTCAGAAACAACCATTTGAGACTGCTTGCCAAGCCCTGAAATGCTGAGCACAACTTTATCCCCGGGCTTTAAGAAATGCTCACTCCCCCAGTACTGAGCATTGCCTGGGGCGGAACCCATCGAAATAATATCTCCGGGATAAAGCGTGAAGTATTGACTCACATAACTCACGACTGAGATGTGGTCATGAATATAATCACGTGTGTTAAAGGCTTGCCTAAGCTCATTATTGACCCATAAATTCACCTCAAGCTCACCGGGTTTCTCTACCTCATCCTTAGTCACAAGATATGGCCCCATTGGGGCGGCATTATCAAAGCTCTTGCCCTTAGTGAACTGGGAGTCTCCGACTTCAAATTGTAAGAAACGCTCCGATAAATCATTCATGCAGGTATAGCCTAAAATAAATGCTTCTGCCTCTTCTTTAGCAATATATTTACCTTTCTTGCCGATCACAATGGCAAGCTCAGCCTCCCAATCTAGCTTTTGAGTCAAACGAGTATGCAAAATTGGATCATTTGGACCACACACAGAAGAGCTGGCTTTTAAAAACAGCAACATGTCTTTTTCAGGAAAGGGTCGCATGCCAAGCTGCTCAGTATGAAGTGCCGAGTTAAACCCAACACACACAATTTTCCCAGGCCACGCAACAGGAGCACCTAAGCGTTTATCGGCATCTATAACCTCTAAAGCATCCGTATCTAATGCAGTCAGTTTCTTTAGAAAATCCGATTGGCTTAAGTGTTTTGGGTTAATATCTCGGAGCACGCTAGACAAATCGCGTATCTGCCCTGCCTCGTCAAGTAAGCCAGGCTTTTCGTGTCCAAGTTCCCCATATCTTAAAAGCTTCATAGACAAACCAATTGCAGTGAAATGCTTTAAGTATAGACGTTTAGTCTATCGTGGGCTCTGATTTGACTCCGCTACCGCCTCATCAATCTCTTCTTCGACAATAGTCAGTGGCGGTAACTGTATTCGATTACTCCCCTTGGAAGCAGACGGGAAAATACTTTGTTTGCTTAGCACCCTGAGTGCTTTTTTCTGTCTGCCTGGTGCTAATGGCGCTAAGGTAGCAGGTATTCCTCTAGGAGGCTGCTCTTCTATTGGGGGATTTTCTGGTATTGAGTCTAAGCTAATCGTTTGTCCTAAGCGGTTTGTGAGCCTGTCCAGCTGTTCTTTGGCACTGTCTGACAACTTTGCCCTACATCGCAAAAAAGATGGCACTAATCCTGTACGGCTTTCTGAGCTTGTAATCAAATGACCAATGGTATTTCCATCTGAATCAACCTCCATAAGTGCAAAACTTAAATACTCTCCCGGTAGCGCTTCTAAAATCGATAACACTCTTTGTGACAAATCAATATTGCAGTGCTTCACAACATAAAATGGGAGACGAATGTTATAGTTAATATCACTAATAAAATGAGCGACTAGTACCCTAGGGTCCCCTAGGTGCTGTTCGAACCGAGCAAGCTGTCGATTGATAAGCCCTTCAGGAATTTGTGGCTGCCTTTCTTGTACCAAACTTTAAACCTCTCTGAAGCGAACCCATCATCCTAAACCCATTTAATCATAGTGTCAAACAATAAAGCACAAATTACTTGGAAGGCCTGATTGGCTGAAAATCCGGCATATATTTTTTCCGATTATTGTTTCCTGCTTTCAATGACGGAGGTGGTAGCACAACAGCTCCTTCCTCAGCATCTTTAAAAAACCGTCCGTTTTGCACAGGTGCCTTATGAGTGCAGAATGCACTTTTAGCCGATAAAAGTGGCAATCGAACTTCTTTTTGAAAAAAACGGTAGTAAGCCTGCTTCACTGAATCAATGCGCATCTCGCGTACGACATCATCTAATTTCAAGCCTGCTGTATTTTTTACAGCTAAGTAGTCTGGTCTGCATTGTGGAGTTAGCTTTCCCAAACAAGCAAGAAACGCCTCTAACGTACCAGAAACAATCACATTATGCTTCTTACAAAAGTCCTGGCTACATACTACATGTCCAATGGTATTACCTGTCAAATCCCTGTTCATCAAAAAAGAAAAAATTTGTCCCTCATTACCCCCCGCAACAAAATCTAACATCCGTGTAATAAGAGAAATATCCTCTGTCCGAACTTCTTGTAATAAATCATGTCCATGTGAGTCACAAAAGCGGAGCAAATCTTCTCGTGAAATCGCACCGGCATTAAATTGTCCCATATAATTACGAAAAAGAATCGTTAAACTCATTTGCCTCCCCTTGTTCTAAATTTGATAAGCAGCCCAAAGTACTCTATATAATCTATAATTATACCTTTCAAGGAAATCCCATGAGCTTTGATATCGCATCTGAGCACTTAAAGCAAGCGACCATCACAGTCGACCTCAAACCCTATGTTCAAGCTTATGCGACCAATCGGAAAAAATACCAAAAAATTCGATCTGACTTCGAGGACAAATTAAGCGCCCTCTCTGGCGATATCCACTGGATAAATTTACTCGAAGCTGCAGTACAAAATCTCCCTCCTGAACAAAGAGAAAAGATTAAGAATTCACGTGCAGTGGAAATACTCGAGTTTTCTTTTGTTGAAATACTCAAAAATAGCATGGATGAAGCACTAGATGGATTTTATGAAGACAACCTTCCGGCACACACTACAATCACGCTTGAAATTGATGACGAGTCGGATCCAGATAATATCATGGTAACAGTTACAGATACAGGCCGTGGCTTTGATAAAGAAAAATTTCTAGATAAGGTTACAACGCCTGAGGCTCGCCAAAAATTTATTGAAGAACATCGTGGCTCAAAGAAACGGGACAAAACTGAAAATGAAGAGGAGCAAGACCGAGCAGAGCCCTTTGGTGGCAGAGGGCGCGGACTCCGTATCCTTGCTGCCGAAGCAGAAAACATCACGCTCGAGAACTCCGGAATACACAGCCAAAATAGATCAGCAAACACTTCCCCGCTCATATTTGAAAACAAACTGGATGAAGCAGGAAGGATTAAAGGAGCAAGTATTACCGTCATATCCCCTAGCACCTCTCGAGCACCGAGCCCAGAAGATATAGTAGAAGATACCACCGAGCGCTCAAGAGAGCTGAAGCAGGACCTTCATACAATCATAAATCCAGGCGAACTCACACTCGACACCGATTCATTTAATACTGATGAGTACTCAAACGAAGAGCCATCTGATGATGAGTTTGAAGACGATGACTTAGACAGCCCTGGCGGAAGTCCTCAACGAGGAAGCTAGTCACAGCTTACTCTTCAAGGGCCCCTTTTTCTTCGACCGATAGCTCGTAGTAATTCACACCGAGCTTGATACGAGCACGGTCATTTTTTTTGCGCCAAGCATTGGTATCACGCAATGAATACACACAACCACAGTACTCTTGCTTGTAAAAGCCTTCACGCTTCGCAATTTCATACATCCTGGCAGACCCGCCTCCTTTGCGCCAGTTGTAGGTCCAGTAGGTCATATTGTCATAACGATTGGCAGCACGCTCACCTGAGCCATTAATTTGATTCATGTCTTTCCAACGTGAAATACCAAGCGAACTACTAATTACCGGGAAACCATGCTCATGGGCATAAAGTGCAGTGCGCTCAAATCGCATATCAAAACACTCAGTACAACGCTTGCCACGCTCAGGCTCCCACTCAAGCCCTTTCACTCGCTCAAACCAGTTGTCTTTATCATAATCCGCATCGATAAATTCTATACCATGCTTCTCAGCAAACCGAATATTCTCTTGCTTACGGTTTTCATACTCTTGCATTGGATGAATATTAGGGTTGTAGAAAAAAATTGAAAAATCGATATTTGAAGCAAACAGTGCTTCCATCACTTCACCAGAGCATGGCGCACAACAAGAATGCAGTAGTAGTTTATTCGCGCCATCCGGCAATTCTAAAACAGGTCTCTCAAGCATAAGGTTTCTCACTCAGGTACGTGAATAAAATGTTCACGGTAGTATTTTAGCTCGTCAATCGAGTCTTTAATGTCATCCAGCGCTAAATGTTTCGATTGCTTTTCAAATCCTTTCGCAATATGAGGCGCCCAGCGTCCAGCAAGTTCTTTGAGCGTACTCACATCAATGTGCCGGTAATGAAAAAAAGCCGCAAGTTCTGGCATATAGTTACATAAAAAACGTCTATCTTGGCAGATAGTATTTCCGCACATGGGTGACACACCCTTATCAAGATAACGTGACAAAAATGCAAGCGTTTCCGCTTCAGCTTCACGCTCTGTCACTTGGCTCAAACGAACTCTATCAATCAAACCAGAACGGCTATGTTGGTTGGTATTCCATTCATCCATTGCGTTGAGACGTACATCGGATTGATGAATAGCAAGTACTGGCCCTTCTTCTAAGATATTTAAATCTTTATCTGTAACAATCGTTGCAATTTCAATGATTCTATCAAGCTCAGGTGAGAGCCCAGTCATTTCTAAATCAATCCAGATTAAATGCTGCCTGCTTTTCATAAGTTACCCACTCTTTAAATGGTCTTGAAGCACTAAAACTCGACGCACATGAATGGCTTTTTTCATGGCATCTCCGGTGTAACCTTCTCGTACCAAAGACGCAACATCAATGCCTTCACATACACGCACTGCATCCTGCCAGCGTTGTTGTGTGATCGTACGCGCATCACAAGCGCATAACAAGTCTAAAAATCGCTCAATCTTACGAAAAGCATCGGCTTTTTCTAACACCTGGACCATGCCTTCGGCGTCTTGCTCCACCTCACTCACAATCAAATCACAAAACTCATGGGCAAGCATGGCAAGAACTCGATAATCTTTGGGTACACGGCAGTGGGCACAGAAAGCTTCAATCTGAGACGGACTCAGCGCTCTCATAAATGCGGCAAAACGCACAACGGGCTTTGATACATGCTTGCTCACCACACGCAGTGCATCCATCATGGCTTGAATAGGGGCTTTTTGTAAGTCTGGGAAAATAGGTAACAATGCACTGGAAGTTTGTAGCACGTCAATAAACACTTCCGGGCTCTCAGTTGCTAAGGCTTTTTGAAACTCTTGCCAAACTCGCTCAGGCACCAGATGCAGCAACTCTCCTTGCTTCACCATCAGAGACACCAACGCACGCGTTTCTTCTGCCACCTTAAAACCAAAGTGATGAAACCGTGCTGCAAATCGGGCAAGTCGCAACACACGAACTGGGTCCTCAGCAAAGGCCGGTGAGACATGCCGCAATACCCGATCTTGAATATCACGTGCACCGTGATAAGGGTCAATAAGTGTACCTGATTTATCTTGTGCAATAGCATTAATAGTTAGGTCACGCCTCAGTAAGTCATCTTCCAAACTCACCTCGGGACCCGCATCACATACAAATCCACGATACCCTTGGCCCTGCTTGCGCTCGGTACGTGCCAGTGCGTACTCTTCTTTGGTTTCAGGGTGCAAAAACACTGGAAAATCGCGCCCCACCTGCTGATAGCCAAGATTTAACAGTGTATCAGGTGTCTCACCGACGACCACCCAGTCTCGCTCAGAAACAGGCTCACCGAGCAAAGTATCGCGCACAGCCCCGCCAACCAAATACACTTTCATTGTTTATCTGTTCAAATCCCAGACCATGCTTTATTGTACCCCTAACCACAGCAATATAGAATGACCTACCTTGCCTCAACCAGAGGTAAAAGAAAAACCAGAGGAACCTAAAACCGGCACTCAATATGACGAGTACCCTTAACGCTGGAACTGATCTAGTACTCCCCCTGCTTGATTTGCTTCATGATAAAGCGAGCAGGTGAAATACTTTCTACAATATGTCGTGGTAAACCACTTGGCTCGCCACACATCAACGCCGCCAAATATTCCGAGGCAAGCGGTATGCTGGTGAGTCCGCGTGAGCCAAATCCGGCACACACAAATAACCCAGGATAATACGCGCCTGCCTCAGGTACAAACCACCGACTGTCTTTTTGCAATGCGCCAAACCGCTTCTTAAACAAATCGACATCAGGAACAGGCCCAACTAGAGGTAAATAATCGGGCGTTTTAGCCCGCACTCCCGCCCAAGCATCACACACCTCATCCGCCCATGCCACCTCGGCTGGAAAAGCCCGAAGTTTTTCAAGGTTCGCTTGATTATCCTGCTCAGAAAGTTCGTTATGTGCTACTTTGCCATGATAGCTGGCACCAAACCAATGCCTAGCTTGATAGGCAGGCAGTACGTGGCCAAGGCCACAAAGGGGAAGTTTTAAGGCACTTGAGCCATTCGATGCCTGAATGGCTGTCATTTGCCCTCGAAAAAGCTCAAGGGGGAGCTGACACGTTTCAGAGTACACCTGAATACCACCTCCGGTCGCAAGCACAACGTGTGGTGCATGAAAACCTGCTGCCTGCCAACTTCCATCTTGGTAATGCAGTTCATCGACTGTTGTATCAGGCTGCCAATCAATTCCTGGGGTATCCATTAAGTATTCACACAACGCTTCTGAGTCTAACCAGCCCCCTTGGGGCACAAACAGTGCCTCTTCGCTCAGTGCTACACCCGCACATCGAGAGGCCTCTTCTGCATCTACAAACACACCAAGCTCTGGGTAGTATGAGAGCCAGTCAGCAAGTGCCTGCTGATACACATTAAATTGCAAAAGCCCTTTCAGCTCTCCTGGTATCAATCCCGCTGTAAGCCACGGGACATAAGTGCGCGCTGCAAATAGGAAAGCCGTCAACATCCACTCGGTTAATGGCGCGCGATACGCAGAAAACAAAGGAAATAACACCGCTTGTTTATTGCCAGAGCCCCCCGCACCCACCTTTGGTGCACTATCTAACAATGTGACCTGCACGCCACGCCTTGCAAGTTTGTGCGCCATAAAACAACCTGCAAGTCCAGCCCCAACCACAATAGCTTTTTTGGATAGCGCTGGCTCTGGCACCTCCCAGGGTGTCTGTCGCTTTTTTAAAGACTGAGGCGCTTTGGTCAGTTGCCCAGCTAAACAATGTCGTTTTTTACCAAACCCTGTTCTTTTTGTCAGTGTAAAGCCCGCGGCTTCCAAGCCACGTCGTACATCCCCTGCCGCCGAGAAAGTTGCACATGTGGTCCCTGGTTTAGAGAGCAAACTCATCACTTGAAACAGGGCACCCGACCAAAGCTCAGGATTTTTCTTAGGCGCAAATCCATCTAAAAACCAAGCATCAACCTGCCACGGCCGGAGTTTCGTCTCAAGTGCCGCCTCCCCTGATACCAATAGAGACTGAAAAGAGGAGAGCGCATCTCCAAGCATAAAATGCAATGTAATACGGTCTGCAAATTGCAGCGTATGTACTCCAGGGGTTAATGCAGGGTATGCCGTTATCAGCTGTTTTGTCTCACGCACAAGCTCTGGCCAAAACTGAAGACTCCTTGCCAAATCTTCACGACTCAGTGGGTGTTTTTCCGCTGAAAAAATCACAAGTTTTGCACTTTTAGGGGCGTGTTCTAAAAAAAGCTGCCACGCCCGTAGGCAATTTAACCCTGTGCCAAAACCAAGCTCTGCTAACACAAACGTACTATTTTCAGCTAAGGCTTTAAAGCGTGTAATTAAGTCGTTTCCTTCAGCAAAGACATAGTGTGACTCTTGCAGCCCATTTTCTTTTGAAAAATAAACATCACCAAACAAGGGTGCATAAGGCACATTGCCATGCCAAGAAATCACTGCAGGCTCAATGGGTTGAAATTTTGTACTCACTCATCCACCACTTAAATTGTCCCAAAATTACGCAGAATGCTTATTTTTGTTCTATTATTGGGCTTATAGGCCCAGTCTAGCTCAATATTTTAAAGGAGAAGGCATGAAACTAAAACTCATCTCTATCCTCGCTGTTATTTTAAGCTTCACCATGGCTTGCACAGAGGGGCAAGAGCAAGTCAAGAAAACACCAGTGAAAGAGAAAGCACCTTCACAACTCAGCAAATTCATGTCACTCATCCAAGCTAAACGCTGTGAAAGAAAAACCATTCACTCATTTCCGGCACTCAAAAAAATGCTTGAATCTGAATCAGTTCATATGAGCCCTGTGGTGGTTAGTAAAGTCATGACCACTTTGCGGTGTGCCCAAAAGCGGCATACTCGACACAATCATATTTTAGCGGTTATTGACTATTCACTGCCTTCCAACCAAAAACGTCTTTGGGTCTTTGATTTGCGAGAAAACCGCATGCTTTATCATACTTATGTCTCGCATGGGATTACATCCGGCACCTTCTTAACCGATCAGTTTTCCAACAAATATAACAGTAAAGCAAGTAGCCTTGGCGTATACCGAACCGATGAACCTTATTATGGCCGACATGGACTTTCACTAAGACTCACAGGTCTTGAGCCTGGGTTTAACGATCATGCATCCGGTCGCGCCGTAGTCATGCACTCTGCTTGGTATGTCAATGAAGATTTTATCAAAAAATACGGCAGACCTGGCAGAAGTTGGGGCTGCCCTGCAATTTCCAAAGCCATGAAAAAACCTGTCATCAGCACCATCAAAGACAATGCCCTACTAGTCATTTATTATCCCGGAGAAAAATGGGTTTCAAAATCAAGATATCTCAACTGCAAACCTTTCACACCTATTAAGCAAGTTGAATTGCGTGAGACCGCTCTCAAAAAACCAACCAAAGAGCGAACTGACATTTTATTTGTCGAAAAAAATAAAAATAATCGACGAGAAGAAAATGAGCCGGTTATGGTGATGTCTGCAGATAACTACCTAGAGACTTTTCATACCAAAGTACCACTACTGCGTATGCTAAGATGCCAAATCAATGATGCTGAATATGTCGCCTTGAGTGACGCTGAGTTTGAAACACTCGCAAGCTCTGGCGATGAACAAGCTTTTAAAGACGTGTTTTTTGTGATTCCTGAAGTGAAAAACATACGAGGCTATTACAAAACCGAGATGAAATTTGTCCGTTTGGGTAAAATCCAGCATGTTAGCATACATCCTGATATGCAAAACTACACGGTGACTTTTGATAAGAACCCACCTGCACTGCTGAAAAAAACCCACCGATTTATTCGCTGGATTGGGTTGTAAAAACTCAGAGGCAATCTCAATACGCTTCGCATCAAACCTGCTTTTCAATCCCCCTTCATGGGCAACATAAATGTCATGGTGCGATAGGAGACTCAATGAACCCATAAGCTTTAAGACTCAGACTTTCCTCTACTGGTGCTTCCAATTGCTTTTCAAATATCTGATATGCTTCGGCATCAAGTAAAAACAATCGCTGATCAAGCAACAAACTTTTAGCCTCTCGACATGCGGCCTCCAACATAAAATCTGAACGACTTTAACACGTTCAAGCCTAGGCCTCATTCAACTCAGGCGCTTTTTTCGGCCGAAATTTCTCTTGCCAAGTTTGTAATAACACATAAAAAGCTGGCACAAAGAAAACTGCAAGGCAGGTGGAAGCAAGCATCCCACTACTTACCGAAATTCCAATGGAACGTCTTGCGTTTTCACCAGCACCAGTGGCAAAGACAAGTGGCATCATCCCTAAAATAAAAGCAAATGAAGTCATCAAAATAGGACGAAACCTGGTTTTTGCACCAATAAGCGCTGACTCAATAATAGACTTATTGTGTATTTCACGCTCTTCTCGTGCGACTTCGACAATCAAAATAGCATTCTTAGCAGCAAGCGCAATTAATAACAAAATTCCAATCTGGGTATACATGTTATTTTCAATCTTCAAGACCAAAAGCACTGCAACCGTTCCAAGCAGAGCAAGTGGCACACTAAAGATGACAGAGAGTGAAGTAATCCAGTTTTCATATTGGCCTGCCAAAATCAAATACACCAAAATGAGCGACATAATAAAAATATAGTAGCTCATATTGCCAGCAACTTTCTCTTGGTAAGCATTTGCAGTCCACTCAAACGACATACCTTCAGGAAGTAGCTGGTGGGCTAACTGCTCTAAGATATCTATCGCTTGCCCTGAGCTATACCCAGTTGCAGCCATCCCATAAATGTTACTCGATGGATACAAGTTGTAGAGTGAAATAATCGAAGGTCCAACCGCCGGATACATATCAGCAAGCGTACCTAAAGGCACCATTTCCCCTTTACTATTTCGCACATGGTAATTTCGAACATCATCAATGCTCATACGAGCGTTAGCTTCAGCTTGCACATACACTTGAAATACTTGGCCAAACTTCGCAAATAAGTTCACAAAGGAAGAACCCAAATACGTTGCTAGGGCATCATTAGCATCTCCAACACTCACCCCCAAAGATTCCGATTTTTGCCTATCCATGGGTGCCATTAACTGAGGGGCACTCGCTCTGAAAGAAGTCATAAGTCCTTGCAGCTCTGGGCGTTTACTCGCTTCTTTGATCAGCTCATCCGTCGCATTTTGTAATTTCTGATAGTCAAAACTTCCGTCTTGTAATTCAACTTGCATTTGATAACCACCAGACAAACCAAGCCCTTGAATCGGAGGTGGAATCACAACCAAGACATTTGCATCCAAAGTGCTCTTGGCCAGTTTATTGAACGTTTCATAAAGCGACCTTAAATCGCCGCCTTTGCCACGTTTCGCCCAATCCTTGAAAACGATATATATTGTGCCGCCATTAGCAAGCGTTGCATTGTTATCCAGTAATGAAATCCCATCAATCCCAATGACGTTCTCAACTGGCCCCATCTTAGAAATTTCTTTGGTCAACCTTTTGAGTGTTGCTTTGGTGCGCTCTAACGATGCTCCATCCGGCAGTTGGACATTCAGCATCATATAGCCTTGGTCTTCAATCGGAATAAAGCCTGTTGGAATACGAGTCAGCCCAATAATTGCGAGCAGTACGAGCCCAGCTCCTATCAAGCAGGTTTTACCACTATGATGAATCAAATTATCCATACGTTGGATGTAACGCTCTTCCAATGGATAGTAAAACTTATCAAAAACACGAAAAACAAAGTTCTTCGGTTTATCTGGGTCTATCGGTTTCAACCACATCGCACACTGAGTTGGCTTTAAGCTCACCGCATTAATTGCACTAATGAACGCCGTTGCTGCAATCACTAAAGCAAATTGCGCATACATAGAGCCAGTCAGCCCTGGAATAAAACCTGCTGGTATAAAAACCGCCATTAAAACAAGGGTAATCCCAATAATAGGCCCCATCAATTCGGACATCGCCAAGATAGAAGCTTTTTTCGGCGAGTTTTTTTGCTCTATTTTTTGCGTCACCCCTTCAACGATCACGATAGCATCATCAATCACAATCCCAATGGCAAGCACCAGTGCAAATAAGGTCAGTAAGTTAATCGAGTAACTTAAGATAAGCATCGCAAAAAAAGCACCGATAATCGTCACAGGCACTGTCGTTGCTGGTACTAAAGTCGCACGCATATTTTGTAAAAATAGTAAAATCACCAGTAGCACTAAAAAGCCTGCTTCATACAGCGTGTGGTATACCTCATCAATCGACTGATTAACGAATACGGTGGTATCAAATGGAATGTTATACTCAATGCCTTCGGGGAAACTTTTAGACATTTTAGCAACCATTTTCCGCACTTCCTCAGCTACCTCTAGTGCATTCGCCTCAGGCAACTGATAAATCGCAATTGCAGCTGTCGGTTTATTATTGAGGGTTGCGTATTGATTATAACTCGAGGCACCCAGCTCAACTCGGCCAACATCTCGAATGCGAATGGTCTTGGCACTACTTCTGTCACTCGAGGTTGTCATCTTGGATGTTTGATTCGAATTGGTTGCTTCAGTCTTCACAATAATGTCTGCAAACTTTTCCGGATCGGCAATTTGTCCTGGCACATTCACTGTAAATTGAAAGGATTGATTGCCAGCACTTGGAGGTCCACCAATTTGACCTGCAGAAATTTGCTTGTTTTGTTCATTAATCGCATTCAGCACATCACTCGGATTTAATGAGTAGGCATACATTTTCCTCGGATCGAGCCAGACTCGCATCGCATAGTTCCCGGCACCAAATACGGTGACATTCCCAACGCCTGGCAAACGAGCCAACTCATTTTGCATATTAATCGTTGCATAGTTATTCAAAAACAAACCGTCATACTCACCATTTTTTGAGGTTAACGTTACAAACTGTAAAATAGCCGTGGATTTTTTTTGAACCACAACCCCTTGCTTTTGTACCGAATCAGGAAGCTGCGCCATAGCAGCTTGCACCCGACTTTGCACCAAAACTTGTGCAAAATTCATGTCTGTTCCAATTTTAAAGGTAATGACCAGGGTGTAGTTTCCACCATTGGTGCTGGTCGACTGCATATACAACATATCTTCGACCCCATTCACCTGTTTCTCAATGGGTAACGCAACTGTTTTAATAAGCGTTTTGGCATCAGCACCAGGGTAGGTTGTTGTCACCTGGATGGTTGGCGGCACAATTTCTGGATATTGTGAAACTGGCAGCACTTTCATGGCAATCAATCCCAAAAAGACAATCACAATGGCAATAACATTGGATAAAACAGGACGTTCAATAAAAAATTTAGAAATCATGCTTTTTTCTTCTCACCAGCTGCAATTGGGTGAACTACATGACCTTCTGAGGCACTTTGCAGTCCTTTCACAATCACGTTATCGGTTGCATCAATCCCTTTTGAGATGGCGCGTATACCATCCTCAAGAGGTCCCAAAACAACCCTTTTACGCACCACATAATTTTCTTTGTTAACTATCATTAAATACGGACCTGTTTGGTCATATTGAAGTGCTGTATCTGGCACAGTAAGCCTTGGCACCTGTGATGAACTTGCAATCTTGATTTGAACAAATAAACCTGGCAACAGGGTATGATTTTTATTCGGTAATAATGCTCGAAACTCCAACGTTCCGGTTGAAGCATTCAATCCCGTATTAATAAAATCTAGTTTCCCCTTAAACTTGTAATCGTTCCCGGTGGGTAAAGTAATTTCAACAGGCACCTGCCTTACCTGATTTTCATCAATGCCTTGATCTTTAATTGCAGCTCTTAGAAGAATTAAATCAATTTCGTTTAGGTTAAAATACACATAGATGGGATCAAGTTTCTCAATCGTGGCTAATATGGTTGCAAAACCATGCCCTACCAAATTTGCTTTATCAATCAAGTGCCTGCCAATATACCCATCAAAAGGTGCTTTCACCTGGGTATAGCTGTAGTTGATTCGAGCATTAACGACGTTCTCTTTGGCCTTTTCAACTTCAGCAGTAGAAGCATCACTTTTAGCCAGCCACTTTTCAACATTACTTTTAGAAGTGGCATTTTTGGCATACATTTTCTTTTGACGGGTATATTCCAAAACATCGTAAGTGTGAATTGCTTCTTGTGCGGCAAGCTGCGCTTCGGCTTCTTTCAGTTTAGCGAGATAAGGCTCTGGCTCAATCACAAAAAGTGTTTTGCCTTTTTTGACGAGACTTCCGTCAGTAAAATTAATTTCATCTAAATAACCTTCGATTCTGGCAACTAAATCAACCGAGTTATAGGCAACTGTATTCCCTGTTTGTGTCACATACTCTGACATTGCTTTGGAAACAGGTTTCTGCACTTCAACTGTTGGTGGTGGAGTTTTTACCGTTCGATACTTGCCGGTGTAATAATTAATAATATTAATGATTAATAAAATAATCAGGATAATGCGCGTGATTCTTTTATATTTTTCTGCTTTGACTGAATCCATTGTCATCACCAAGTTGGGAAATAAAGTCGCTTAAATTGCTCTTGTTTTGTTTTTGGCACGTCATGATTTTTCTGAAGTAGCAAGCCGCCCCAGTTCGTCCGTTTCGCCATTTCTTGCTTAATGTGTTCAGGAATATAATCATCATTCTCACGTATTTGCCAGCCCCCACCAAGTGCACGATATAAGCTCACCAGTGACTTAGGCACCTCCGCTTGTGCATTAATGAGAGAAGTCTGCGTATAGAGTTGTTGTTGCTGCGCATACAACACCGCGGTATAACCGATTTCTCCTTCTTTGTATTGAATGAGCGTGATCTTGGCTGCTTTGGTTGCAGCACGCACAGCCTCTTGGTAATGTCGCACGGTTTTCTTGCCCTCGATATAACGAGTCATACTATCTTGCACTTCTTTTTGAGCCGTTAAAATCACATTCATATAATCTAAGAGTTTTTCCTGAAACAATGCGTCCTGCGTGCGCACCATGTTACTGATTTGACCATAATTTAGGATAGGCCAGACGAGACCTGGACCCGCAATAATGTTGCGATTCGACCAGTTAAACATTTCCGAGAGCGTCGCCCCATTAATAGTATTCCCCGCAAAATAAAAGCTACCGCCTAAAGAAAACGCGGGATACATTTCAGCTTTCGTTTTTCCGATGGTTTCTGAATTTACAATCGCTTCGAATCGTGCTTTTTGCACATCAGGACGTCTAGCAAGCATCTCTCGTGGAATGCCTGCTTCAACAGTTTCGGGTGCTCTAGGTATACCATGATTTCGTTTAATCACACCATCCACTTGATCAGGCGTCATCGCCAGCAACACTGCAAGTGCATCTTTTTGAATTTGTAGTTGAGCCACGATATCTGGCAGCACGGCTCGAGTTTCCGCCAGTTGGGTTTTGGCTTCTTCGACATCGCGAAGGCTCACGGCTCCCTCGCGATAACGTGTCTGGGTTAAAGCAAGGCTATTTTCTTGTAGGGCGATATTTTGCTGGGTAATCCGAATTAAAGACTCACTCGCTCGAATACCAATATAGTGGCTCGCGATGTCAGAAGTCAGTGTCACGAGCGCATTATCGTACTCTGCCACCGAGGATAGAAAGTTCGCATCACGCGCACGAACCGAGCGACGATACTTCCCCCAAAAATCAAACTCCCAGTTGGCTGAGAAACCAAGCAACGCCGCATCAAAACTATTTGGGAGCACATCTTGCAAATAAGACCCCCCGACGCGATAAGCCAAGTAGTTACCATTCATGGTTTGTACTTGCGGGTAGAGCTTGCCAACTGAGCGTGCCAACTGTGCACGAGACTGCAAAATACGCGTCCCGGTCATCTGCAAATTTAGGTTGTTGTGGTAACCATGGTAAATCAGCTGGGTCAGATTAGTATCTTCAAAAACATCCCACCACTTGTCCTGCTTGAATGGTTTTTCTTTCACTGAGGCATCCTTATGCGCCCAGTGCTCTGCCACCTTGGTTTTAGGTTCTTTGTAATCAGGACCTACCATACAAGCAGTTAAGCACAAGCATGCCAATATGGTAGGTTTTTTTAACATGGCCTTAGGAACTTAAAAAAGTCTTTTCAGCCCATACTACCATGTAATTTTCATTTAGTAAGTGGCAAACAGAGGATTAAATCTGAACCGCTGTTTTTATGCCCGCAAAAACACGCGTGGCTGCATCCACTGTTGCTTGAATATCAGCCATGGTATGTGCACTTGATACAAATCCAGCCTCAAAACGAGACGGTGCAAAGTATACGCCCTCTTGCAGCATAGCATGATAAAAATGTTTAAATGCCTCATCATCGGATGCAGCAACATCGGCCTGATTGTAAATTTCTGCCTTATCCGTGAGGCAAAAGCCAAACATGCCGCCAAGCGCTTTCGCTTGCAGTGGAATATGATACGCTTTGGCAGCTGCCATCAGGCCTTCTGCAAGTGCATTTGCTTTCTCAGCTAAGTCATCGTAGAAGCCTTCTGCTTGTGCGGCTGTCAGTGTTGCGATCCCTGCAGCCATCGCAAGTGGGTTGCCTGATAAAGTGCCCGCCTGGTACACAGGGCCAACCGGTGCCAAATGGTCCATAATCGCAGTTTTTCCACCCAAAGCACCGACAGGCATGCCACCACCAATCACTTTACCAAGCGTGGTTAAATCTGGTGTGACATTGTAAAGCGCTTGCACTCCGCCAAGCCCCACTCTAAAGCCTGTCATCACTTCATCAAAAACTAAGACGGTGCCATAGCTATCACAAAGCGCTCGCAGACCCGGTAGAAAATCTGCTTTCGGCAGCACAAAGCCCATGTTACCTGCCACAGGTTCAACGATAATGGCTGCGATATCCTCGCCATGTGCTTCAAACAACGCTTTTGTCTCGGCTAGGTTATTAAAGTCAGCTACTAAAGTATGCTCAGCTGTACTTGGTAAAATACCAGGCGATGAAGGTATGCCGAGTGTTAAAGCACCAGAGCCTGCGTTTACGAGAAGACTATCGCTATGACCATGATAACAGCCTTTAAATTTCAAAATTTTAGATTTTCCGGTAAAACCTCGCGCCAGACGAATGGCGGTCATGGTCGCTTCAGTGCCTGAATTCACAAAGCGCACTTTCTCAAGCGACGGCATATTAGCTCGAATTATCTCAGCAAGCGTTGTTTCTGTTGCTGTTGGTGCACCAAAGCTCATACCACGGCTGAGTGCATCGGTTACAGCCTGAACAACGTGCTCATTGCAGTGCCCAAGCACGAGTGGCCCCCAAGAGCCGACGTAGTCGATGTATTTCTGTCCATCGGCATCAAATACATAAGCACCTTCGCCTCGCTCAAAAAATAAAGGAGTTCCACCGACACCTTGAAAGGCACGTACGGGTGAGTTTACACCACCAGGAATCACTTGTTGGGCTGCCTTAAAAAACTGTTCTGAGCGCTGTATCGTCATGATAGCTACCTATTTTTAATAAAAATCGGCACATTATAACGCATTTCATATATAATATCGCCCCATGAAGACCGTTGATGTGATTATTATTGGTGCAGGAGCAGCAGGGCTCATGTGCGCAATTGAGGCTGGAAAGCGAGGCAAAAAAGTCCTTGTGCTGGATGCCGCCAATAAGCCAGGCAAAAAAATTCTGATGTCTGGCGGTGGGCGCTGCAACTTTACCAACTACCACACCGAACCCGAGAGCTACCAATCACACAACCCCCACTTTTGTAAATCTGCTTTGATGCGCTATACTCAATGGGATTTTATTGAGCTGGTCAAAAAACACAACATTCCCTTTTATGAAAAAACACTGGGACAACTATTTTGTGTCAATAAATCCAAAGATATTTTGAATATGCTACTCATGGAATGTGAAGAAGTAGGTGTCTCGATTCAACTAAACACCACCGTGACTCATATTCAGAAAGTCTCTGATACAAGATTTACGCTCAAAATCCAAAACACTAAGTTAGCCTGCCAGTCCCTTGTCATTGCAACAGGTGGTCTCTCTATTCCAACGCTTGGCTCGAGTCCGTTTGCCTACCATGTGGCAGAGCAATTTGGGATTCAAGTCCACCCAACTCGTGCGGGCCTCGTTCCTTTCACGCTCCATCCAGAAGATAAACAAAAACTTGCCCCACTCTCAGGCGTCTCAGTGAATTGCATTGCGGAAAATACCAAAGCACAATTTAAAGAAGCTCTATTATTTACCCACAGAGGTTTGAGTGGGCCTGCAATACTACAACTCTCGTCATATTGGACACCCGGAGAAACCATTACTATCAACATGCTGCCAGAGCATAATTTAATGCACCTACTGCAAACAGCACGCAGTGAAACCCCTAAAAAACAATTAAACTCAGCATTATCAACATTATTGCCTAAGCGCTTGGTGGAAGTATTTATTTCAGAGCACCTGATAAATAAGAGACTAGGTGACTGCTCAAATCAAGTTTTGGAAACCATCACCAAACTCATTCAGTACTGGCAAGTCAAGCCTAGTGGCACCGAAGGCTACCGCACTGCTGAAGTCACCCTTGGTGGCGTTGACTGTGATGCTATCTCTTCCAAAACCATGGAAGCACTCAACACCAAAGGCCTATATTTTATTGGTGAAGCACTTGATGTAACCGGCCTTTTAGGCGGCTATAATTTTCAGTGGGCTTGGTCTTCTGGCTTTGCCGCAGGACAAGTGGTTTAAGCCTTTCCGTGGCACTGCTTAAACTTTTTACCAGATTGACAGGGGCAGGCGCTATTACGTGCAATTTTCTCAGCCGCATGCGGCACTTGTGCGCCATCGATGTAAAACCAACGCCCATCTTCCCGTACAAACTCACTCGTTTCATGCAGACTGATTAGCTTGCTATCGTCAATAAAGCGCGCAATAAATTCAACAAAACCAGTATGCTCATCTCCCCACGAAGTCTGCAACACACGCAGGTCAATCCAAGACACTCGACTTGCCCACACTCGAGCTTCAACTGCATCAAACCCAACGGCTGCCTTCCCTTGCATCGTTTTTGCAATATATCCGACATCGCCTTTGGTATAAGCCGTGTAGCGCGAGCGCATCAGCTGTTCAGGCACATCAGGCAGCTTTTGCCCCGTTAAGTAAGGTTCGCAACACGCATGAAAACTTCGCTTAGATCCACAGGCACACAACATATTTTTCTCTCGGGCAACCAAAAAGCGTATTTTAACAGATTATCTGTTAATTAAACCTTAAGCTTTAGTCTGTAAAATGACGTCCTTTTTCGTGCTGTATTTGTATAAAGGATGGCCATCATGCCTTCAACTTTCGCTTCAATTTTACGTAGACTCAACTGTTGCGGTACTTCAGTCTCTAATCAAGTTATCCCACAAAAGCCTCAAAAGCCATACTTGTCTTACTATGATGATCCGAGGAAAATTTGCTCATCAAAAGCGGGGGGCGTACCACGTCTACCCAGGGATACTTCGCAACCTGTTCACATGGAAGAACTCTGTGCCAGGATAAAACCAAACCGCCATATAGAAACACCCAGAGATATAGTGCTCAGTGATGAGGCTCAGAACCCAGCAGAAACCACCTCTACCTCTCCTGCTCCTCTACTACAACGACAGTACACGGGCTTAATACAAATTGATTTAGGTGAGGATGAAGAAAACAAGATGACAAATTCCTATCAAATATGATACAATGAAACTGTACCGTTTTGGGGGTGACCTGGTTTCGACGTGGGTTACAAAACCTGAAGGGCATGCCGAGGTTGAGAATCCTCGTAAACTAATCTCGACTAAACATAACTGCAAATGATGCAAAATGGGAAGAGGAAGCAATCGCTGCATAAGCTTTTGTTTTTGATTCCACCGCGCGCTGCCATAAAACCAGCGCCCCGTTGACCGAGCTCGCTTATCGGTATCGACTCAGCGGTCAAAAGAGATGAGCTAGCCGTTTGGGATGTCCCATGCCAAATGGCGAAATTTAGGGAATCGCTAAAAGCTATCCTGCCCGTCGGAGCGCTTTTAGTTAAAACTAAATGACACGGCTAAGCATGTAGAACTGAGGGCAGCGGATTTGCGGACGCGGGTTCAATTCCCGCCGCCTCCACCAAATTCATGTTTTGTTAAGGATAATACACATGAGCGAACACACACTCGATGATTATCAAAAAAAATTGGCTCAATTCAAAAAAGCCATTCAAAACAATGAGTTCCCAATTGATAGCAATTGCATTGCCGAGGCACTGCTCGAAGCTCAAAGGTATGCAAAGAAAGAACCAGAGAACATAGAAGAACCAGAGCTCGTATAAACACACTTATTCAGGGCTTGAATTGTCGGTTCAAAATTCAAGCCCTGAATAAGTGATTAATAATTGATCAAAAATAGATGTTTGTGTTACAATTCTTCTCTATTTGCTTTTTGAGCTCAGTTTTATGTCTTCAGAACATCAAAAAATCATTAAGCGTTACCCCACAGAAAAACACAAGCGCTTTTTCTTTCCCATCAGGCCTTTATTTACCCTGGGTTCTGGTCTATTTTTTGGTGCATTATTCTTAGCAGGCCTAATGCCAGGAGCTTGGGCGATTATTTTTACCGCAGCTTTTGCTTTTGATGATTTGCCACTTGCCCCCTTTATCAAGCTAATTCGAGCTGCTAATAACCTCGCAAGTGGACGCAAAAAACTAAAATCTATCGTCATGATAACAACCATCCTACTCTCAGCACTTGCCGGTGGATTAATTGCTTTCCTCTTTCTAATCCATAATCCTACGTTTATGTTTGGTATAGGTGCCTTTTTATTTGGCACGGGATGCTCACCCATCTGGATTTTTATGGGTGGTGTGCTCGGTGCTATTTTTGCGGACTTAACCGGCAAGGTGACACCACTGTTTGGTATTGCCGTCGGGTTTTCCATTGGCTTTATCATCGGTTTTTGCTTACCTGCAACGGCTATTCCCATGGCCGTGAGTGCCATCTTTATTGCAAGTGTCAGCGCCGCATTTATTGGAAGTGTGCTCGCAAAACAAGCGCTTAGATTCTACCACTATTGCCGATATGGTCACTCCAATGCAGATGGCTATAACATGGACTGCACTCCAGAAGAACAAGAGGCTTTTGTTGCGGCTCAAGCCCAAAAATTTAATGTCTCTAAAGAAGCATTCCAAGCTCTCATAGACCATTGCAAAGCAAAAGTTACTGAAATTAAAGAAAAAGCCTCTTTCACGCATGCGGTTAAAGAAACAAGCTGGAGTAACCCGTTTGAAACTGTCACATGGTGTTGGGATGAGTTCACACTGAAGCGCAACTACTCCACCAACGCCTACAAAGATATTTACCATGGCCTGATGGCTCGTGAAACAACCCCCGAAACCATTCAAGAAGTAAAAATCTTACTGAAAGCGAGTAAGCCCAGTGAGTATGACACTCACAAAGAACGTCCAAGCTGCCCTTGGGCTTTTACCAGTACGCGCCAAAGTAACCTACAAGCACGTACTTTCTTCCATCAAACTAGCCTAGCTGATGGCGGAGGTATCCAGGAAAGCTTGATTGAGCCCTTTTTGCAAAACGCAGGACCTGGGCAATAAATATTACAAATTCATCGAAACACCAGACCAGTGTCTCGAATCAAGCAATCTGTCCCAGGTTCTTCTGTTTTAACCGCCTGGGTGCCATGTAAGTTTCTCATATTACTAATAAAGCGCTCGTAGCTAATCAGATAATACTTACGCTGCTCATCAGGGTTTGAGGCGTCTTTGGGATCAAGAAAAATAACCCGATACTGACCAGCCTCTTGCGTCATACCCACCACAACAACCGAGTGTGTTGCCGCTTTCTGCCAGTCATAATCTTGTGAGCGCCAAGCATGAATCGCTTGACCGCCAATCCGATTTCGCATCACAAAAGCACTATTTGGCTTGTAAAAGTCAGAGCCATAATAGCCACGCGCCAACATGGGTCCAAAGGTGCGAAGCTCATGCATCAGAGCCTCAGGGCCTTCACGAAAGCACCAAGATGAGATACATAAGTTTGGATATTGGGTAAGCCTCGCCTGCATCACGGCCAGACCACTGATGGCCTGCTTCTCCCAAGGCTTGAGTTGTTGATAGGTCGGTGCTCTATCAGGTGCCGCATGATACCTTTGATAATAAGCCTCTAAATCAAATAAAACATCTTGCAATAAAGATTCATGTAGTCGTGCGAGCTTAGGACAAAAACTCATGTTTAGCTGCATGAGAACCTGCTGCTCTGTTTGTTTATCTCGTTGCTCCATCAACTTAAACAAATTTTCAGATTGTATTTGCATCGACTGACGCTCATCAAGCAATGCAACATAGTTTTTTCGATGCTGAGAAAAGAGTCGCTCAATACGTCTTAACTCGGGATCTGATTCCAGATGCTTACCAATGCGTGGTCTAAATAGATTAAGTGCATAATACTCAGACGTTGCTTCTTTCTGGCCCAGCGCCCTCACCCGAGTGCGGGTATCTTCAACACCAATCCCTGGAAAACGTTCGGCAGGATTCGGCTTACCGGCAGGAATGTCCCACAAAACTTCTCCTTCACGATTTACAAAGCTGCGCATAAAGTAACCATTCGTCAAAAAATGGGCAAAATAACATGCTCTTCATCTTTTGACAAATGTAAGCTAACGTGGTGCCATCCTGAGCGCACCATCCAGACGAATCACTTCCCCATTAATCATGGCATTTTCAATCATATGCAGAGCAAGACTCGCAAATTCTTCTGGTTTTCCTAAGCGGTGCGGGAAAGGTACCGATTCAGCGAGGCTTGCTTGCACCTCTTCTGGCATATTCAAAAGCAAAGGCGTTGCAACCAAGCCTGGGGCGATGGTATTCACACGAATGCCATACTGGGCAAGCTCTCTTGCCGCGGGCAGTGTCATCGAGACAATTCCACCCTTGGAGGCACTATACGCCACCTGACCAATTTGGCCTTCGTATGCAGCAATAGACGCTGTATTAATTAGCACGCCTTGCTCTTCACCATCTAGCGCTTCAGGGGCATGAATCATCGCTTGTGACAGCACACGCATCACATTAAACGTACCCACCAAATTGACATCAATCACATTTTGAAAGTCTTGTAGCGGCATTACGCCTTTTTTACCAACCATACGTGCAGCAGGCGCAATACCTGCACACTGCACACCCACTCTTGGCACACCAATACGCTCAATAGTTTGAGTCAATGCGGCCTCGACAGATTCTGATGAACGTACATCACACGCAATAGCATACGCGTCTTTGGGGTCTGCATATAAGTCCCAAACTATCACCTCTGCACCACGTGCTCGAAGTAATTCAACCGCGGCACGCCCCATACCAGAAGCGCCCCCTGTCACCACAATGGCTTGCTGTTCTATTTTCATAACTGAAACATCCTGTTTACGTCTTTATCATCTAAACTGAACCAACAAAAATGCAGTTGCAATCACAATCATCACTGACACTAACCAACGACCACCAGGCAAAATATGATGATCGGACAATGCATTTTTATAGCGCCCGCTATACAACATCAAAAGCGGTAAAATTACCAACAATGAAATACACCAGATACCAGCATAAGCAAGTGCGGTAATAAAAATACCGGGTTTCAATAAAACAATTAAAAGCGGTGGTAAAAAGCAAAGCGCATGAATCAAAATACTATTCATCCCTTCTTTCTTTTTCTTCAAGCCATCAGCAATAAAATCCGCCAGACTAATCGATACCGACAAAAACGAGGTTAGGACATACACCGAAACAAAAATACTCGCAATATATTTCATCCAGCTGTATTCAGAAACCTTAGTAATCGCAAGCATTAATTTAGAGCTTGAGTTGTCTGAAGCAGCCATCGCAATTAAACCATGTTCACCTTCGCGTGGCAAAACCCCTTGTACGATACAAAGCCATATTAAGAAAATAGCAAAAGGCACAAGGCTACCAAGTATCACAATAAATTTAAGCGCTTTTCTATCGGAATCTAAATACTCACGCAAAGTTGGTAAAATAGTCGCATAACCAAATGAAGTCACCATTACAATAAAGGCACTATTGCGTATCATGAAGTCGCCTTGTAATAGGCGGTCTATTTCAATTTGTGGTGCAAGCACCATCACAATAAGCACAAAAATCGTCAGCTTAATGGCCATAAAAAAGCGATTAGCAATATCCACCGCTCCCATTCCGGCATAGACCACGCTACCGAGTACCACTAAAGTAATCAGCGTTGAGACAGTACGTGAGACATCCCAGTGTATCGCATCCAAAAAGGTTTCAAGGACACCACTCGCGCTGGACAGGTAAGCACAAATCAAGCTGTACATCAAAAGTAAGTACAATAGGCTGGTCAACATTTTACCCCATGCACCTAATGTGCCTTCTGCCATACTGACAAGGTTACTGCCCGGCTTAAACCATAAATTTACTTCCAATACTGCAAATGCACCTATGGTCATACAAAACCACGCTGTAATTAAAAGCAAAGCACTTAACCGGAAAGACTCATGTGCACTGACTATAGGAATTGCAAGCATTCCAGCGCCAACACAAGTTCCTAAAATCATGAGCATTCCGCCAACAATACGTCTCGACTGCATACACTTCCTAAAATCAATCTTTAAAACGTACCAGATTATATGCAGATTTTTGGTTTGCTTGTCTAGAGTAAAAATCCAGAAAAATTCTTTTGTTTAACAGTTTTTTAACAGTAATTTTCTGCCAAACAAACACTAAAGGCCGTGATTCAACGATGTGCTTATGATAGAATATGCGACTTTAATTTCTGAGTGCCGGAACTTGCAGCATGGATAAAACATACACGCCTGAAGCCATTGAGCATGCCTGTTATCAAACCTGGGAAGAACATCATTATTTCAGCCCACACGGCACAGGCACATCATTTTGTATGATGCTCCCTCCACCCAATGTGACAGGTACACTACACATGGGGCATGGCTTCCAAGATACTTTAATGGATGCCATGATTCGCTACCAGCGTATGTCTGGTAAAAAAACCTTATGGCAACCTGGTGTCGATCATGCTGGTATCTCAACGCAACTCGTCGTTGAAAAACAATTACAACGCGAAAACTTATCTCGTAAAGAGATGGGACGCGAAGCGTTTCTTGAGCGTGTTTGGGCTTGGAAAGAAAAGTCCGGTCATACCATCTCCCAGCAAATGCGCAGTATAGGCTGCTCGGTGGACTGGTCAAAAACACGATTTACCATGGATGAAGGCTTTTCTAAAGCCGTCAATAAAGTCTTTATTCAACTCTATGAAGAAGGCTTAATTTATCGCGGTAATCGCTTGGTGAACTGGGACCCGACCCTTGGTACTGCTGTCTCCGACTTGGAAGTAGTGACTGAGGAATCTCAAGGGCATTTGTGGCACATTAAATATCCTATCGTAGGTTCAGACCAATTTATCACCATTGCGACTACTCGCCCTGAGACCTTACTCGGCGATGCAGCGATTGCAGTCCACCCAGAAGATACACGTTACAAAAAACTGATTGGCAAAGAAGTACACCTGCCGTTATGTGACCGAACCATTCCAATTATTGCCGATGAATACGTGGATAAAGAGTTTGGTAGTGGCTGCGTTAAAATTACACCAGCCCACGACTTTAACGACTATGAAGTCGGTAAACGCCATAACTTGCCACAGCACACCATTATGACCAAAAAGGGCAGCATCAATCGCCATGCCCCACTTGCTTACCAAGGTATGGACCGATTCGTTGCCCGTGACAAAATTATTGAAGACTTAGAAGCGGCAAGCTTGCTTGAAAAGGTCGAGCCACATCAGCTCAGCATTCCTCGTGGCGAAAAATCAAACGCCATCATCGAGCCATTGCTTACCGACCAGTGGTACATTCAAATGGAGCCTTTGGCAAAGCCTGCGATTGAGGCTGTGAAAAGCAATAAAGTACGCTTCATGCCAGAGCACTGGACCAAAACCTATTACCACTGGATGGAAAATATCGAAGACTGGTGTATTAGCCGCCAGCTTTGGTGGGGACACCGTATTCCCGCTTGGTATGACAATCAAGGCCATATCTACGTGGGCTATAGCGAAAAAGATGTTCGCTTCAAGCATAAGCTGCCAGATGACTTAGTCTTAAAGCAAGATGAAGATGTGCTCGACACTTGGTTCTCATCTTCTCTGTGGCCATTTGTCACCTTAGGCTGGCCTGAAAAAACGCCTGACTTTAAAACGTTCTTCCCAACTTCAAGCTTAGTGACAGGCTTTGATATTTTATTCTTCTGGGTTGCTCGTATGATTATGATGAGTCTGAAGTTCACCGGCGAAGTGCCTTTCACGGATGTCTTCGTTACAGGCTTAATCACCGACTCTGAAGGCAAAAAAATGTCTAAATCCAAAGGGAACGTCCTTGATCCTATGGATATCATTAACGGCATTGATTTAGACAGCCTTATTGAAAAACGGGCCGCTAATCACCTGCTCGGGTCAACACAAAAGCGCATCATCAACAATACCAAAAAAGAGTTCCCTGAAGGCATTCCAGCATTTGGGACCGATGCGCTACGTTTTGCATATTGTGCTCTGGCAACCAACGCGCGCACCATTCGTTTTGATATCGCGCGCGTTGAAGGCTACCGAAACTTCTGTAATAAGCTTTGGAATGCAACTCGTTATGTACTGATGCATACTGAACAAGAAGCTGAAGATTTAGGCGACGGAGCATTCCAATATACTCATGCGGATAGTTGGATTTTTTCTCGTATGCAGCACACCATTGCGCGCTGTCATCAGTACTATGCGCAATATCGCTTCGACTTATTGGCAAATACATTGTATGAATTTGTTTGGCATGAGTACTGTGATTGGTACCTTGAGCTCTCAAAACCTGTGCTCTATGACACGCAGGCACTGAGTGCAATAAAGCGCGGTACTCGCCGAACCTTGGTTTCGGTGTTGTTCCACATTGTTAAAATGCTGCATCCGATTATGCCATTCATTACTGAAACCATCTTCCAGAGGCTCAAAAAGCTCACTAGCGAAGGTGGAGAAACCGTGATGCTCGCACACTTTCCTGAGGTTGATGAAAGTAAAATTAACTTAGAGTTAGAGGCAGAAATTACTTGGCTACAATCGGTCATTCAATCGATTCGAACCATTCGTAGTGAAATGGGTATTAGTCCTGCGAAATATATCCCGCTTTATCTGCGCCAAGTATCGCCTAAGTCTAAAGCTAAGCTTGAAAAATACAGTACCACCATTACAAAACTTGCGAAGATTGAGAAAATGCATTTGTTAAAACCAGAAGCAGCGGTTCCGGTTTCAGCATCAAGCATGGTCGACGAGCTCGAGTTACTGATTCCAATGGCTGGCCTCATCCAAAAAGATGATGAGCTTGCTCGCTTGCAAAAATCCCTGAAAAAGTTGGATGAAGACATCTCAAGAGCCGGTAACAAGCTGAACAATCCGAAGTTTACCGAAAAAGCACCACCCGATGTGATTGAGAAAGAACAAAGTAAGTTAGAGCAAGCAAAACGCGAACGAGAAAAGCTATTGCATCATCAGGCTAAAATTGAAGCGTTGTAACCATAGCCTTTAAGCGAAAGAACGCTTATAATCAGTTTGCTTTTTCGGGCCCATAGCTCAGTTGGTTAGAGCAGCGGACTCATAATCCGTTGGTCCTAGGTTCAAGTCCTAGTGGGCCCACCAATAAAATCAAGCACTTATGAAGATTTTAGAAAAATTCAAAAAACTCATGTAGACGTAATGTAGACAATTTATTGGACTCTTACATAGTAAAAGACTAGCTCATGAGCCAACCACATCGAATTAACTTTAAAAGATTAAACGGCTACTCTTGGTCGTTTATTGTTTACTTTTTCACTTTGTATGGCCTAGTTTTTTCCGCAATATTTTCAGCAACAGCTCAATTAATAAAAAACCATAAAACATACACCATCATGTTTTCACTATTACTTCTAATATTTATTTCTTTGGGAAGATTTTTCCCTCACTACACACCCATCCCATACTTAGGTAGTGTTGACACTTTTTATCTTATGACATGTGCCCTTCTGATAACTCACGTGTTATTTTCTATCGCTCACACATGTATCAGCAGTATGTTTAACTCCAAAGACAAAAAATAGCTTACTACAACCATTCATTTAATAGACGGAACTAGGGCCTGTTGACATTTGCCCCCACCGCCGACGTGCTGCGGCTTGACCGCAGCATCCAGGAGAAACTAATTAACAACAAATGTCCTTATATAAATCACACCAAGTTGGATTCATACGTTCTATTAAATCTAACTTCCATTTTCTTGGCCAATTTTTAAATCTCTTTTCTCGGCGAGCAGCCTCAATATACAATTCGTGTGTTTCGTAATAGACAAGCATATGGACACGATATTTCGAGGTAAAAGAAGGGATAACCTCATTTTTATGTTCCCAAACTCGCCTAATAATATCTGATGTGGAACCTACATAAAGTGTGCCATTGCGCTGACTTGCAAGAATATAGACATAAGATAAGCTTGGCATCATTCTTCCTTGAAAAGCTGTATGTTGGACAGAAGGATGATACCGCAAACGCCTTTACAAGGGTAGCCACAAAAACGTACATGCCATAGCAATAACAGAGGCATAGTTGCGTTTTAATTTGTCAAACCTCGTGGCAACTGCTCGAAAATGCTTTATTCTTGCAAACAAATTTTCGATCAAGTGCCTATATTTGTAGAGACACCAGTCCATATCTGCGTTACCTATTTTAGAGTTGTTCTTCCTTGGGATAACAGGGATAGAGCCTCTTTTCCGTATGGTATCCCGTACCTCTTCGCTGTCATAACCCTTGTCTGCGATTGTATAGGTTGGAACAGGTAATTTTTCGATAAATTCTGATGCATTTTTACAGTCGTGAACTTCTCCTCCTGTTAACTCAAAGTCAATGGGCAAACCGTAAGCATCAACAGCCATATGAATCTTCGTTGTATTACCGCCCTTGGATTTTCCTATCGCTTGATTTTCCTTGGGTGCAGCACCTGTGCTGTGTTGATGTGACTTTACTATGCTCCCATCAATAAACTCCCACTCAAGATCAGGCGCTTGCACAAGTGCTTTGAATATTTTCATCAATTTATTACTTGATGACCACCGGTTAAATTTTTGATAGATTGTGCTCCAGCTTCCAAACTCTGCTGGTAGGTCTCGCCAAGGACAGCCAACTCGCATCCTATATAGCATCCCTTCTACCATTTTCCGTAGATTGGGCTTGTCATAAATGCCATGTTGAAGCATGATCTCCTTGAGCTTCGACCAAAACTCATCATTGAGCATAAGTCGAGCCACTGCAAACTCGTTTAATTTGGCTTAGGAACCATGATTCTACGAGTTTGCTTCTACAACGTCATGTACTATTCTAAAAATTCATAAATTTCTCGAAATTTAAAGCTGGATGCTGCGGTCAAGCCGCAGCACGTCGGCGCTGGGGGGCAAATGTCAACAGGCCCTAAAAAGATGAAATGTAAAAAAACTAATAAAATTAAGCGTAAGTATTGTAATAGCAACTATATCTTCATCTGCATACGCAAAAAAAGCATACCCTGCAGAAGTTGTGGGAAGAGATTTAAATTATCGTGGATTAGGATGGTGAAATGCTCCCAAAGGTTTAAACATTATGTTACGATGACGCAAGATACAGTTTAATTCAGCGTGGTTGTGCAGCTCATGTGTAGATCTCAGGGTCTAGATCTCAATTTGAATACATAATGAACTTTAAGTATAATTAAAAAACTTTTTAGCATTTTAAAATATTTTGCTCATGGGATACAAATCAACAAAACGAAATCACAGCATATTTTCCAGCCGACAAGCCAATCAACTTGAGCAACTAAATGCCACTGTTTTTATTCGCGATTTAGTTGTGACCACACCCAAAGCAGGAGGCACCGGTGAGGCACAAACACACAATAATATTTATGGAGAAAAGGCTAACACTCGCTTACGCGATCACATTCGATTTCTTTGCAATTTAGCAAACGAAGAGCATCGAGCAAACGATTGTGTACTGCTTGCCGATAACACGTATCGCCCTAAAAACAATAGAGAAAATCATATCACTCGACTTCTAACCAATGAATTTTCTTTTTATACCGAACACCCCCTACCCATGGCTCACTTTGAAGCTCTAATCTCAGACATCTTAACATTCGACTTAGACCCCAATGTGCATGTGCTTTTAAGTTCGTTTGCCGTAAAAGATAAATCAGGCAAAATTGTGAATATGGCACTTTATCTTGAAGGAGGAAGTCCACCAACGCTTCACTCGTTTGCTAAAAATACAGCACATTCAAAAGAGCTGGACTATGGCGAAGAGGCCTTTTCACAGCAAAAAAGAGGATATCAAGTCAGCTTTCATGCAGAAGCTTCCATTGCGGCAACAGGGGAATCTGTTCCAATGGCTGGTATATTTGAGTGCTCAACCGTAGGTGGTGCAACTTATACTCAAGCAATTGATATTTGTAGTGACCATGCCTCGGCTCATGCAAAAGTACTAGCTTACCGCCGATTAAGAGCGCCAGTTCCAGCTGAACTGTTACCCGAACAAATAGAGCATTGCATTAGCTCCAACTCTGTTACACAGCAAAAAAAGCACTCAATCACTGACTGTGTCATACAAGCAGATCCTATCGTATCAGTACATGAAGCAACCGGCTTACCACTAAATCGAGGAACCCTGACAGACGACAGTAAAGCTCGCTTGAAGTCCAGTGATCAATATTCCCTGCTAGAAATTAATACTTGTGACACAGGCTATGAAATTAAGAACCCTATCTTTGGCTCCGATTGCCACATCGAAATATTGGAAGCAAGACAGGCAGGCCACTATGCTCCAGAATTACAATCGGAGCTACTCGCACACAATGAGCGATTTCTCGCGCAAAAAACTGAAAAACTCTATCACTCCAACCCCAAATACCCATCCTAGTCTATACTGACAGATAGTAGTTCACAAATAACTCTATGTGAGAGCTTATGCCTCATGAAAAAACCTTCAAAAAAAGATATGAGAGCATATTAGGAAAGAGACAAGACGCGAAGAGTGAGCAGATGAATGCACCTGTCTTCATAAGAGATCTTGTCCTCACCACACCTAAAGCATTCAGTACTGGTGAAGCCCGCGTACACAATAACATTTATGGAGAAAGTGCTAGAGTTCGCCTGCGTGAGCATATTCAGTTTCTTTTTAAGCTAACAAATGAAGAGCACCGAGCAAACAATTGTGAAATAACAAAGAATAAACACTATCAGTTGAAAGCAGATAAGCAAAACCATATCACACGACTTTTAATGAATGAGTTTTCTCTGTATACAGAACATCCTTTAAGTATGAAACAGTTTAAAGCACTACTTTCAGAGATTTTGGAGCTTGAATTAGAGCCCAATGCACACATCATGCTAAGTTCATTTGCTGTACGGGATGATACATCAGGCAAGGTCGTTAATATGGTCCTCTACCTTGAAGGAGGAAATCCTTCAACGCCCCATTTGTTTGCTAAAAATACGGCTTATGGAATAGATATAGATTATGGTAAAGAGGCCTTTTCACAACAAAAAAGAGGACATCAGGTTAGCTTTCACGCAGAAGCATCGTTTTCAGAAACAGGGGAAGCTATCCCTATGGCAGGCATATTTGAATGTTCGACAACAAGCGGTGCACAATTCACTCAGGTCATTGATATCTGCAGCGATCATACCGCTTCTCGTGCAAGAGCACTTATCGCTCGACGATTAAGAGAGGCTGATCCAGCTGAGCTACTGCCTGAACAGGTAGAGCATTGTATTACCTCAAATTCCGTGACCCAACGAGAAACCCAATCAGTCTCTAACTGTGTTATACAGGCAGATCCTAACGTGTCCGTGCATAAAGCCACAGGTCTACCATTGGGGGAGGGCACGTTGACCAAAGCCAGTCAAGCAGACTTAAAACCCGAGGGCAAATATTCTCTACTAGAAGTTACCTCTTGTGACACAGGCTATGAAATTAAACATCCCATCTTTGGCTCTGATTGTACGATCGAAATATTAAAAGAAAGGCCTGCCGGGACGTATCTTCCAAAACTTCAAACAGACCTGCTGGCACACAATGAACGCTTTTGTGAGCAAGCGGCAGAAAAACTCGCAGCTTCAAACCCAAGAACATCCCTTCGCTCACCGTAAGGCTTTAAGGGCATGCGGGGGGCTTTATATATGATTATCAAGTCTGTTTTCTTTTTATTAATTCCGGAAAAAGAAAGGAAAAGTTCCACTTTATGGAAAACAATAAAAAGACGACAAATACCAGGTCAAACTAAATCTACTATAAAGATAGCCATGGACATTTATCAGCGGAAAGGTATACGAGCACTGTCAGGAACCTTTCTCAGGGCACGAGGCAACTTTCAGGCCGAAATAATCTCTTTTCGCGGCTCCCATCAAAAAAACAGATACAAGACAAGCACATGAGAGGGGTAAAAGGTTTCTATAGTCTCATAAGCAAGGCGCAAGATAGCCAGAGGCATCAAAGCTCATGCTCTCAGTGTGGCCAGATGAGAAAAAGCCAAAAAATGAGCTCGATGGGGAGGACTGTGCCTTAGTAAACTCCTCTTCGGTTTGTACGCTAGAAGCCTTAAAGGCAAACAGCATACCAAGAACAATGACCGACTCGAGCATTGCCAAGGCTACGCCAATGACAGGGCTAATGATTAGGCCGCTTGCCAGAAATAATCCCGAAGCAAGTAAAGTAATCGAGGTATTATATCCAAGGCTAACACCGAGCGTGACGAATGCCGTACGATTTGCTTTTTTCGCAAGCTCAAAGGTTTGCGCAATAGGAAATAGCGCCCCCTGAGAAAGTACAATCCCTGCTTCTTGCTCCGTTATCCCATCCGAGATAGGTGACTTAACCGCAATACCGAGATTGGCCCGTGCAATAGCAGGTGCATCGTTGGCAGCATCTCCAATCATACACACCTTATCTCCCTTGTCTTGCCAAAACTTAATGTAATCTGCCTTAGAACGCTTTTCTTCTGAGCTATTCGCATAAATTCGCGTATGTGGAATACCAAGTTTCGTGGCAACTTGCTTGGCCGCAGACAAAGAGCCTCCCGTTGCAATATGTAAATATATACCTTGTTCACCTAATGCACGCGCCATTGATATGGCATCTGGTCTCAGTTTATCCTGTATTTCAATTTGACCAATGAGTGCTCCATCTTTCACAAAATAGATTTGATTATGCTCGGCCTCCGGCAAATCTAATAAAAGGGACTTCATGCCATGAGCCGCCAGCATATTTTCATCCCCTACCAAAAAAGTCTCACCATTAATCTTGGCCTTTAGCCCTGAATGATTACTTGTATTAAGCTTTTCCAACTTAAGCTGACTCAAATTCGGTTTGTAATGCTTAGTCAAATAACGGTTAATCTCAACACCAAAACTGTGTTTAGCATGGCTTTCAAGTAATGCCAAGTGTGCGGCATAACGTTCATCTGAAAATGAGCATTGTGTGATCTTAGATACCCCATCAGTTAGGGTGCCATGCATATCACAGACCACATGCTTAACTTCACCAGCTGCTTGAATCGCCTTGCCATCTTTGATGCGCACCCCCATCTCGCTTGCTTTTTGCATCGCAATCTTAACAACCATTGGGATAATTAAGCTCAGTACGCAGGGACATGCGCTCACGAGTACAGCAGTCGCACACTGTACCGCTAAAAGTGGCGAGAAAAAGCTTGCAATTAAACCACCAGACAAAATTGCAATACCAAGTATTGTCGGAATAAAGTATTTTAAGATTTTCCCCGTCAGAACTTCAATTGGTGCTTTTTCTCGATGACCTTGTTGAATTCTTTTTGCTTCCAAAGACAAATGCGACTCGGCATAAGGCTTAGACACCCAAAGCTGCATGACTGTTCCATTTTCAGGCAGTTGCATCCCAGATTTGACAAGGTCTCCCATATTAAAAGATTTCGAGTTAGGTGAACCATCAACTCGGCTGGTTTGCAAATACGTGGATGTCATTACAATCCCATCGACAGGAAGCACCATGCCAGGTTCAATTTCAATGACATCGCTAGGCTTTAAATCTTCTACCGATACCAGCTCCCCATTACGTTTCACCTGCTTGGGCAAACAGTCTCGGATGTCGAGTTTTTTCTGAAGCTTGTCCACTAAAGAATGCTCAATGGCCTCCCCCAGATGCCAGAAACCAAGTACCACAGGTGCCGACTCACCGAGAGCTACAAGTCCTGGGATAAAAAGCCCTAAAATAGATAAAGTCACCAAGGTTAGCGTACTAATGGTATATAATGTTGCGTGGTTCCACTGACCTTTGCTGAGGGCTTGAAATGCAGACTTATAGGTATTAAAACCAAGATAAAAGGTCAAGGCGGTGCTAGAGAATGTTAAGGCCAGCATCCATGGCATAGATAGTGCAATACCAGCCAAAGATAAGATCAACAGGCTCACGCCGAAACCGAGACCAAGTGTTGCTTTCAGCCAGTGGTCTTCATGATGATGATCATGTTCATGATGATCACATCCTTGGTGATGGGTATGATCATAGTGGCCATGACTACATCCACTAGAGCATTTCGAGTGTTCTTTTGACATGATGTTTTTAATAGGCACGAAAAAGTGTTATAATATAACACCAAAAGGGTAAAGTAAACTATGCCAAATTTAATCGAAAAAGCAGAAGCCTACTGTGAGCTTCACGGATTCAGGCTCACAGAGCCAAGAAGACAAGTCTTGCAGATTCTGGTGGAAGCTCAAAAACCTTTGGGCGCTTATGATGTGCTACAGCGACTCACCCAACATGTCAAAGCCCCCAAACCGCCAACCGTTTACCGAGCAATACAGTTTTGGTGTGAAGAAGGTTTTGTGCATTGCATTGATAGCTTAAAAGCCTATGTCGCCTGCCCGCATGGCCATCATATTGGTGAAGCTCAGTTTTTCATTTGCAAAGAGTGTGGCGATGTCAGTGAAGAAACAGGCGCAATCAATAGAGCTGCCCTGCAAGCAAGTGCAAAAAAAAACAACTTTATTATAAAAAGCTGTACCACTGAAGTAAAAGGTATTTGCGGTCATTGTACACTGCATCTACGAGGATAAAATTGAATCTTTAATTGTCAAATATAATAAAGCACTCATCAGGGGCAAGCCATAACCGGTGATGTCACCATTAAAATTAATCTGCTGCATCCACGACAAAAAGTAATCCATGACGGCGAACCCAAGCATGAACACATAAAAAAACAGGATAAAGCTTAAACCAACAAAACAAAAAATCTTGTTTTGATTAAAGCAATTACTCGGCGCTTTTAAGTGTTTCATAAGAACAAACATGCCGTAAGTCATCACAGCAGCAGCAAACCCATGAGCCAATATCCATACCACAGCCACACATTTTGCAATCGTGACGGAGTGAATCGCCTGGTTAAACAGTGTATCCGTATTTTCCTGCGTAGGGTAAGTCATAATTTGCATAGCTAACTTTATCACTCGTTCATATTGCCCTATATCTGTCAGGCAATTTATCCACTCGCGCAATGCACATGGAAAAATAAGTAATAACTGGGATAACCTAAATACCGTCACACGATTCATTTAATCACCCCAAGTTGCTAATACAAATTCAAACAGACCATGTGCAATAAACTGATCGACAAGCGTTGACGGATGTGCATTATTCCAAAAGAGATAAGCCCCATCCTCTTCACTTGCACCACAATTTAGAGGAGAACCAGCCGCCAGTAAATATTCACGATTCTCATCACATTGCCGACCTACATTTTCCTTGAACAAATCGCTATGTGCATACATATCAAATTGGCTATAAGTATCATAAAGCTGTAAAGACATCTCGGGATACTGTACAGCTAGCTCTTTTAAACGTTTCGAGAGTTGGAGGTTATATGCTTGTGTCAAACTAGAGGCCACTGGGCTCAGAAAACCACTACGATATACCTTAGGGGCTAATCCCAAATCATACATATTCATGACATAAAGGTGCTTGAGCTTTGGTGTTTGCATAATTTTTTGAAGTCCTGTGCTTACTTCATCGACAATTCCTCCAGTCAGTGCTTGTATTGCCGCATACATTTTCTTAGGCCGTAGTGATTGAATTTTTTCAGCGGCAAATGCAATATCATTCCCCCCAACCCAAACAATCACTGCAGTCTCATCATCAACAGTTATTTTTCCCGTTTGTAAGTCATCGTAAAATAACTCCACCTGCTTTTGTAAGCCTGGGACTTGAACGCTATTCACATCGACAACATCTTGTGGTCCACGGCGATAGTTCTCCTGCGTTTTGTAAACAGAAGCTCTGTCACAATCACTCCGGTGGCCATAATCTTGGTCATGGCAGTCATTGGTTGAGAGTGCACCATAGTAAGCATAATCAATAGAAGGAACCGCGCTTTTTTCGTCACGATAAAAAGTCACCCACGGGGTAATTTCTTCATGCTGAACTATTCCTCGAAGTCTCGCTTCATGCAAAAAATACTGTGGCCAACTGATTGAACGAAACGCGCGCGTCACGCCATTCAACAGTGCTTGCTCAGGCAAAAAGCGCTGCGCATTCACATTCATTCGGATAACTCAATACCACCTCAGGCAAACCTGGCACGGTGTAATGATCAGCATGAGTTAAATTCACAGGATTTCGAGCGGGCAAATAAAGATGCTGCGCGATTTTATCCGTATTTGGGACTAAACGCGTCTCACTTTCAGGAAAGTTACCAATATCAGAGAGGCTATCGCCAAAGACAATCACATTGCTCATTGTTGAATGAGCAATGAGCGGCACGCACAACATCACAAAAAATAATTTACGCAGCACAGCTTTTTCCTAACTAAACACTACTTCCAGGTTTGTTTCACGAAGTACGAACAATCAATATCAGAGTGGTTAGCATATCCAATAGATGTATAAAAGTCATGCGTGCCGTGCGCTTTTCGATAATTCGCTGTTGTCAGTTCAATTTCAGTTGCCTCTTCCTTGCTTGACTGCTTTTCAGCAACCTCAACCAAAAATTTACCAACGCCCTGCCCTCGATACGCGGAGTCAATAACCAGCGTATCTATATGACAACAACATCCCTGCAGTCGAAACTGCTCATAAAACCCAAAAGCAATCATGCCCATAATGTTTTGCGCGTCATTCACCGCAAGCAACAACTGCTGGCGAGGTAGCTCGGTAAAAGCCTGAATGCGGTTTTCAATCTCTTTTAGGTTGCGTGTATACTCAGGCCCCAGCTGCCTCAAAAGTTTCTGCAAAACTGGTGCATCCTCAAGTGTCGCAGGTCTTATGTGCATCAGTAACTCCCCTTTATGTCCCTATTAAGGTATAAGTATAAACTGTGGTAAAAAAAAACGCTCTGCTTCCTTTAAAAAATCAGATACTCTACAATAAAAACTCAAAAAGGAATGGCTGGCTAAATGGACTGCAACGCTATGAAATTGACTTCAAAAATTACACTGCTGTGCCTCTTTGGCTCAAGTGTCATACATGCAACTAACCTACCCACTATCAGCGACACAATTGGCGTTTCATATTGGTTTTTAAGCGGTCAAGTTGGTGGTCAGAGCATGGTTGTCTCCTCTGCTCGAGTAAACAATAACGTTGCTCTCACTCGGCCTTTTAATCAGGATATATACACCTCCTCAGGCAGCAACGCCTCAACTTTACTTGGCGTACAAATTGGTGGACGCTGGCAAATCAACACTAAATGGCTCACCGGTATTTCCCTTGGCGCGCAATACCAGTACTTTTTTGAAACCGATGTAACCGGACAAGTACAGCAGTTTTCCCTACCCCGATTTACCAACTATCAATATCAACTGAGCACAGCAACTAACCTCATTGTCGCACATGGCAAGCTGCACTTACTTGAGTATAAAAAATTCTCTCCCTTTTTACAGGGCGGCATTGGTGGTGCTATCCATAATACCCGCAACTACACAGAAACAGCTTTAGTAAATGTCACACCAAGGGTCTCTCCAAGGTTTAGAAATCATACGAATAGCGAGTTTGCATATATTCTTGGTGCAGGTATTGAGTATTGGTTGAGCCAAGTGCTGATACTCAGTGCGGCTTATCAATACAGTGCTCTGGGTACTCTGGTCAGTGGGCACGGCACATCAACTTGGTCAGGTGAGCAACTCAATTTTGGCAATACAGACTCAAGCGCTTTCATCTTCAGTCTGATTTACCTATTTGGTGCAAAACAATAAATTGGGATACCTAAGCATGAAATTTCTACAAAAAGCTATATTACTCGCACTCTTTGCTTCCGCAGGCCATGCTGGCACTAATCCAGTTCAGGCAAACATTTTGCAACCTTTTCCAGGCACAGTACTGCCAACAGCCAGCTATGTCGCTCTCGTTTCATTCACCAATCACATGCCTTTCCCACTTAAAACGCCACTCGTCATAGAAAAAAATGCCTCCCCTATGAATGAGTTTACTTACGATGATGCTTGTAGCAATAAAGTACTGAAATACTTAGAGCAATGTATAGTTGCAATTTATCTCAGCCCAGAAACCATCGGCCCTAAGACCATACAGCTCACAGAAGCCTATGGCAATGACCGTGTACGACTCCAAGCTTTGTCCACGAGCTCGTCTACAAATGGCATCACAAATCCTAATATTACCGGAGCTATCACAACAGCTCTTCCGAGTACTTTAAACATCGGTACCGGTGCCCCTTTTAAATTTACTTTTACTAACAATGGCGAGGCAGAAGCAACAGGCATCAGCATTCGCGTCACGGGCGCTCAGTACAACACCAATTGTACAGCTACACTCAGTAACACACCGCCTAATAATACCTGTGAGATAGAAGGAACCTTCACCCCCACTGCCAGTGGAATCCATACCGTAAAAGCTGAGCTCTCTTACACGCAAGGAAGTGCAATCAACCTACAAACTCAAACATCAACTGATGGTCAGTCTGGTGGCCTAGTATGCTCAAGGGCCGTACCATTAGCCTCACAAACGTTAATAAACTCCTCTAGTCCTGTCACCTTACTGTGTACCAACAAAACAGGGAGTAACATCACCATAGATAACCATATGACAAGCTACCCAACCGGAGGTGCTGAGGGAAACTTCACGCCAGACGCTTCTGGGGGCGATAACTGTACTGCTCAAATATTAGCAAACAATGCAGGCTGTCAACTCAAGGGGACTTATCAAGCACCAGGGGCCCCAATCAATGATGTAGTAATTTCACTACTCGTTAATTATCATACTGCGCAAACTTCTGGGCTTTCTTCAAGCATCTCGACAAACACCGATGTCGTTACTCAAATAACCAATGCTCGTACCATTCATCTCGTGAATCAATGTAACTTTAAGGTATGGTGGTCTATGGTTGGAGGCGCTCTACCCGGATCTTGTAGTACTACTGACGATTGCCCAAGTGGTGCAACATGTAATACAGCAGCAAAGCTTTGCTATTTTAACAATTACCCTGCCACTGAAGGCAGCTATGAGCTCGCAGCCCTCAAGGGTCGGGCAACTACCCGAGTGATAGCAACAGATGCCTCTACGGTTGATAACGGTATTTTATGGAAAGGACTCATATCAGCAAGTACAAACTGCAGCGGCACAACTTGTCAAAATAACAGTTGTCAAAATAGTGGCGGGACTACTTCCTGTCCTGCTGGCGTCGGATTCGACCAGCCCGCAACCGTCGCAGAATTTACTTTTAAACTTACCGAAGCGCTCACTGTCGACAGTTATGACGTGAGTAATGTGAATGGTTTTTCTATGCCTATCTCGATGAGCACCAACCGCACTGCTCTCGACTATACCTGTGGCAATGCAGGAAACCCTTTGCCTGCAGGCAATTTGAAAGCATGTCAGTTTAAGAATATCACACCACCCAGCAACATGTATTACTGGGTGTCAAACACCGGTACTTCATGTAACAGCCAAAACACATGCACCAACAGCGAGCAAATTTGTGGCCTTGCGTTTGATGCATCTCAAAATAACTTTAGCAAGCAGTGTGGCAGTTTCTTAGGGTTTTGGTCTGCTGACACCATCTGTGGCATTTCGCCAAACTTCCAATCGCCTTTTGGAGACAATTTTCGCTGTAACCTGACATTAGGCTCCCCTTTCCCTGACAATACCTATACCCTGACACAGTTACTCCTGTGCTCTCCTCCAGACTCAACAAAGCCGCTGTTTAACAGCTGTTACCTCAGCTATTCTGGCGCTACAAGCAATGAATTACGACAGTGCTGCGGCTGCTCTAACTGGTCAGGTATTGCAACACCTTCAGCTGCATGCCCCGCAGGGCAAATAGACCCACAGTGGACCCAGCATGTGGAGCCCATCATTTCATGGATGAAGCAAGCCTGCCCAACATCGTATGCGTATCCATACGACGATAAAGCAAGCTCATTCCAATGTGAATCAACTGAAGCGACGGAATACACCATTACGTTTTGCCCTGGAGGTGAAACTGGCCTCCCGAACGGCAAAAAAGATGGTCGAAAAACAGGCTAATAGTCTTAATTTTATCTTAAGATTTAATTGTTAAAATGATGGTCATTTAGATTTAATTAAAAGCTCTTGTATGGCTAAAATTAAAGTTCACATATTAAATTTTCACGGGCCCTTCACACATATTGAGATTGTACTCGAGAATACCGAGGCCAATACCTATTATGGGATAAATCGATGGGCTACTCCCACAAAAGACTGGGTACACAACGGCCCCGAACAATCCTATATGGACTGGGCAAGCTCGGTATACAGCTTTGACATTGAAGCAAATCCAGATGAAATTGTGCGAAAATGGCGAGAATACTGGTTCAGCACCGAATCCACAGCCAGCATACTCGGTAACAATTGTGGCGTTGCGGCAGAATGGTTTTTAAACGAAATTGCCGGTATTCCAAAGCCCAACTTATCAAATCTCAGCTTAAACTTACTCGCTTTCGGATTGATGTGGCCAAGCTTTATTCCATGCCCGGTTACACTGCCAGGTCGCGTTATGTCGAATGCTAAGTTTCATGTTGAAGCTTACCGAAATGCGGAACTGAACAAACAATATAGTGACGCCTTTCTATACACAAGCATGGCCTTGTGTGCTGTCACCCTTTCAGCGTCAATATTTGGACTCATCATGGCAAGTACCATACTAAGTGGTAGCATCGCCCTGCTAACAGCAGGGGGCTGTATTGCCTCAGGTGCTTTAAGCACCCACGGCTTTTTTACCAGCTACAACATACTGTCAGCAAAAATGCTCACGGACAACCTGAAAAAAACAGACAAGCTGCCCGCATTTATGCAGGGCGATTACGCACCCGCTTAAGCCGCAGGTGCTGCAAGCGCTAGCCGTGCTTCAAGCTCTGGCGCCTCTTCTTGGAGCACATCTAGTTTCTGCTGAAGCGCATGCTGCTTCGCTTGGTTATGCCAAAAAGGAAGATAGCTCCCGGAAAAACCCTCTTTTTTGACCAAGGCACTGCCTGGTACTTCTGGCTTTTCATCCGTACAACCATAATAGTAATAAAGCTCATCAAAGGCGCGCTTCGCCATTTCAGCCTCGGTTGTATCTTCCGCAGGTTTCAATTGCTCTGACTGCACTCTTAAGGCTCTAATCTCTTTCTCGTGCTTATATTGCGCCATTTTATTCTGCCAAAGCGGTACGTGCTTGTTTTCAGAGACCTCTTTCCTAATATGGTCTATTTCTTCCTCAGATAAACTTTCCTTACGGTGATAATACGCATAAAGCTCTGCACAAATTCGGTCAACTTTCTCATCTTCAGACAAAATAGCTGCTTCAGGTTTTAGATGAAAATCAATGACAGAGCAAGGTGTTATGCGAATATTATTGGGATGCAATGCTGCTAAAAAAACTCGATACGCGAGTGTGTCGCGCACAAAGAGTGGAATATACGTGTTCTCCAGGCTCCATAGCCCATCTAGCCTCATCACATGAATAGGTACATTATTTTGTAATGCAATTTTGGCAGCCCCAGTATAAATGCGAGGCGATGGCTTTCTAATGTAAGAAAAATTGCCTTGCGGATAAAGCGCAATACAGCCGTTTTTTTTCAATACCTTCGAGGCTTGCACTAAGGTATCCGAGTTTGCTGATTTACCGTCATGGCTTCGCTTAGCATCCGCCTTCACCGTAATTACTTTAAACATCTTTAACAATCTTTCAGCGCCCGGTATATCATTAAACAAGTCAGTCGCAAAAAATTGCGGTGGTGTCCCAACAAACTTTGCCCCAACCACAAAAGAGTCTATCGCTGCACGATGAGGCCCAAAGGTAAATACCTTACCTCCTGCATCTGTAATTTGATAACGACCACCTTGGGTATGCAACATGTTCACGATCATTTTTAAAGAACCTGCTGCAATACGAGCAGCTCTGTCTTCATAATCCAGTGTATTTTGTGACTCGGCGACGTGGCACGCTAATGCACAAGTTGCTACAGAAGCCCCGGCTGTTAACTTCAAGAGATTAGAGTAGCTAACCTCACTCTCTCCAATACGAACACCCTCAGTAGAAAAACGAGCAACCGACATGTTTATTCATCCTTAACAACATTAAAACGTCAAGGAGTTTAAAAACTTGGCTCTAACAGGTCAATAGTCTCCAAAAACTTGAAGCAGTAAGTTCACTTTCAAATGGAATAAATGTTAGATTGATTGCTTAAGGATTTTATGCTGTTTGAAAAACGGACGTCAGGCTAAGTATTCATGAAGAATCTTATTAAAATCGCTCTACAAAAGCCTTACACCTTTGTGGTGCTTGCGATTTTGATTCTCATTATGGGCATGCGCTCTATCTATACTTCTTCCACCGATGTCTTCCCTGATATCAAAATCCCCGTAGTTGCTGTCGTTTGGTCTTACTCTGGTCTTCTACCCAGTGATGTCTCAGGCAGGATTACTTTCCTTCATGAGCGAGCCATTACCCGAACCGTAGAGGGTGTCCAAAAGATTGAAAGTAACTCTTACTACGGCATTAGTATCATCAAAGTATTTTTACAGCCTGGGGTCGATGTTGCTAAAGCAGAGGCAGAAATTACTGCCATTTCACAAAACGTAATTAAAATTTTACCGCCTGATATCTCACCTCCCATGGTGATGAAACTCTCTCCCTCATCAGTTCCTGTCGCCATGCTTGAGGTGGCCTCCGACAACCTCTCGAGGGCCGAGCTTTTTAATATTGCAACCACTAAGATTAGACCGCAACTGGTCACCATTAAAGGCGCCATTTTGCCTTTTCCTTATGGCGGCACCACAAGACAAGTGATGATTTCGCTCGATCCTCAAAAGCTTTTTGCTAAAAATATGACTGCCTATGATGTACTCACCCGACTCAAAGAGCAAAATTTAATTTTACCGGCAGGTGCTGAGAAAATTAACACTATTCAGTGGATGGTCAAAAATAACGCGGCCCCCCTAAAAGTATCAGACTTCAATAAGCTCCCCATTAAAACTGTCGATGGTGCCACTGTTTTTTTACGTGATGTTGGCTATACCTCACTCTCTGGTGCCCCACAACAAAACTCGGTTTTAGTCGATGGCAAGCAAGCCGTTATGCTCGTCGTCATGAAAAGCAGTGATGTCTCCACTTTATCTGTAGTCAGTGGGGTCAAAAAAGAAATCCCAAAGATTGAAGCAATCCTTGGCGGCAAGGTCAAAATTACGATTTTGAATGATGCAGCCAGGTTCGTAAAAGACTCCATTAAAGAAGTAGTTCAAGAGATGCTGACTGCAACCTTTTTAACCGGGCTCGTCGTACTGCTCTTTATTGGTTGCTGGCGCTCAACCATTATTATTTCTTGCTCGATTCCGCTCTCTATTTTAACGGCAATTATCTGCTTGCAACTGTCTAAAGAAACCATCAATGTCATGACGCTCGGTGGACTCGCACTTGCCGTTGGTATTTTAGTCGACAATGCAACTGTAATGATTGAAAATATTCACTCACATCTTGCAATGAGCAAGCCAAAGAAAGATGCCATCATCGATTCGGCCAATCAAATCATCATTCCAACCTTTGTCTCAACGCTTTGTATTACACTTGCCTGGATGCCGCTATTTGGGATTACTGGTATTTCAGGTTTTTTATTTAAACCGATGGCTCTCGCTATTATGTTCGCCATGGCCGCATCTTTTATGCTGTCTATTACGCTTGTGCCAACCATGGCAGACTACTTGTTAAAAGAAGAACATGAAGAGCCAACGCCCAAAGCGTCCCCTTCCAATAAACTCATGGCGCGATTCACCGAATTTCAGGCAGGTTTTGAAGCTCAGTTCGAAAAATTTAAAACTCAATATCAAGCCATTTTAGAAAAATTGATTGCACATCGCCGGCAATTTATCTTGTACTTTACTGGTGCATGTGCACTCGCTGCTACACTATTTTTAGTCAATGGCCAAGACTTCTTTCCCGAAATTAAGTCTGGCACCTTGCAAATGCATCTTAGAGCCCCCCTTGGTACGCGAGTCGGGACCTCTGGTGAAATTGCTTCTTACGTATCAAGAGACATTAAAAAACTCTTACCAGGCCAAGTTGAAAAAGTAATTAGTAATTGTGGACTCCCAGTGGGCCCACACAATCTCGCATTTATTCCAAGCCCAACCATTGGCTCGCAAGATTGTGACTTAACCATCACGCTACACAATAAAGAGTCACCCGTCTGGACCTACCGCAACATACTCAGAAAAGGGTTAAAAGAGCTCTATCCAGGCACTATTTTTACATTCCAACCTGCTGATTTAACAGCTAAAATCATTAATTTTGGCTCCCCTTCTCCGATTGATGTTCATGTCGTGGGATACGATATGGGTGAAAATTACGAATATGCAAAAATGCTTGCGGAAAAATTTCGAGCCATACCCGGTGCGACCGACGTCACCGTACAACAAACCCTCTCCACTCCAACCTTACTTACCAATGCCGATAGAACCCTCGGACTTAATGTCGCGCTCACTGAGAAAGATATTGCACTCAACATGATTTTGGCAACCGCCGGAAGTCAACAGTTTTTCCAACAGTATTGGCTCAATCATACCAGCGGCATCGCATATCGCCTCAACTTATACACCCCTCAATTTATTATGACGAGCCTAAACAAGTTGTTATCTGTTCCGGTACGAAAAGTCCAAGACGACAGTAATTTAGAAAGTATCCAGCTGGCAGGAAATGTCACCAATATTGAGTACGTAGGCACTCCAGGCGTTATTTCACACCATAATGTTATGCCACTGTTTGATATCTATATCTCAAACGAAGGCAGAGATTTAGGTGGTGTCTTAAAAGACGTCCAAAAAGTCATCAAAAGTACGATGGACAAAAAGCCTAAAAAGGCAAGTGTCGAAATACATGGTCAGTCTACTACCATGAAGACAGCCTATGCTGAGCTTATGGTTGGCTTTGTCTTCGCCATTATTTTAATTTACTTGCTGATTGTCGTGAACTTCCAATCTTGGGCAGACCCTTTCATCATCTTAACTGGCTTAATTGGCGCCGTTGCAGGCACCGCCTTATTCTTATTTTTAACGCGAACTAACCTCTCTGTACCCGCTTTAACTGGCCTGATTATGTGCTTGGGAACCGCCACCGCGAACTCAATTTTAGTCGTCGCCTATGCCCGTGAAAGAATGGCAGAACATGGAAGCCCAATTAAAGCGGCTGTTGAAGCAGGATATGCCCGAATCCGGCCAGTTCTAATGACTGCTTCAGCCATGATCATTGGAATGACCCCTATGTCGCTCAGTAATACAACCAACGCACCACTTGGTAAAGCAGTCATCGGTGGCCTCATCCTTGCAACTTTTACCACTTTATTTTTTGTCCCCTGTATTTATACGGTGGTTTATCGTAAATATGAAACCACATAAGGAACAGTATTGTGTACAAAAAATTATTAGAAAAATACAAGCCAGTCATTAAGAAACTAGAAGAGCAATACCACGCTCAATTAGAACCATTGATAAAAAAAAATAAGTGGCTTGCCATCACCGCCATGGTACTCATTGCTTGGCTTTTTTTGGTTTTTGTTCTGCGTGGCTATGACATGTACAAGCTAAAAAAAGCCGCAAAACAAGAAGAGGTTTTTTCAGCCTCAATCGTCATGCCTAAAAAAAATAATACCGTGGAAACGATTGAGCTGCCTGGCAACATCATGGCTTGGAATCAATCCTACATTTACTCTCGAGTAACAGGTTATATCAAAGCTTGGTATACCGACTACGGCGCACAAGTCGAAAAAGGTGAAATTATGGCGCGCATCAGAACGCCAATGCTCAATGCGCGCTATGGACAAGCCAAAGCAGATATGAAATCACAAGAAGCCATTTACAAACTGGCAGAGCTTACAGCACATCGCTACATCGCCATGAAAAAATCGAAGGCTGTATCTATTCAGTCTATTTCGGTCAAAGAAGCCCACTTAAAAGCAGAGAAAGCAAAGTTTAATGCCGCTGAGTACCGTGTAAAAACACTGGGAGAACGTCTAAAGTTTAAAGAAATCGTCGCACCTTTTTCAGGCATTGTTATCTCAAGGAATATCAATTTGGGTGACTATGTGACCAAGCAAGGGAATGTCACAGAGCAAAGCCCAAAGCCAAATCACCTGTTTATCGTGGCAGAAATCAAAAAGCTCCGTTTATTTGTTTCTATCCCTGAGAGATTTGGTCGCTTTTTAGAGCCTGGCTTTGATGCCAAAGTCGTGTTTCCACAATATCCTGATAAACCTTACACAGCCAAATTTCTGACCTCAGCCAAAGCATTTGACCCACAAACCAGAACGGTTGTAACCGAGTTTGTCATCGACAATGAAGATGAATCGATTTGGCCTGGCTCTTATGGCACCGTCACCATCTCAGCAAAAACCAAATCCAATCTACTCTCTCTTCCAACAACCGCGATGATTTTTGATGCTGGCGGTACTCGGGTTGCAACAGTGGATGAAAACAATCGCGTGCATTTTAAAGCGATTACAATATCGGAGATGAAACAAAAAACCATTGAAGTCCGTGACGGACTGTCTCCAGACGATAAAGTCATCAACAGCCCAAACCTTGGACTCTTAGAAGGCAGTAAAGTGAAAATTGTAACCCCGGCTAAAGGCTACCTGGATGAAGTAGACTAAATGAATAAATTGAAACTGCGTCAATACAGCTTTAAAAAACCGCGCACTCTAGCAAAGAAACTGTTTCTGTGTGTTGGCGCATGTTTGATTTTGGAGCTCTTCTCATCCTGCACTTCCAAACGTGATATCATTGATCTCTCTCCAAAATATGATCCACCCGAACTCATCGTACCAAGAGACTGGCGCGGCAAAAGTCCTTTCAAACTGGCAAGCCCTAAAGATAATACCTACGATGGCAAGTGGTGGATGATTTTTCACGACCCGATTTTAAATCAGCTCCACGAAAAGTTTCATGAAAGTAACCCAACCTTAAAAGCTGCAGCTGAGCGCTTCATTCAGTCCAGATATGAAATGATGAAGGCACGCTCCATGTATCTACCACACATTGGGATTAAGGGCTTTTATGATAATAATCAGCGCTCACTCGATGACTTACTGCACGGTGAAGTGAACGAGTTTGCCTATGGCAATACATCATCTTTTATGGGCCCCCTATCGTGGGAGCCTGACATTTTCTCGAGATACAGAAATGAAACCAATATCAGAGTCTTTCAAGCACAAGGGAGTGCCGCGCATTACGGCGCCATCCGTCTCCTCTTGCAAGCAGAGCTCACTGCAGATTACTACATATTACGCGCGCTAGATGCCAAAAATGCAGTCTATCTACAATCCATTGATTATTATAAAAAATCTCTCGATTTGGTCATGATTCAATTCAAAGGCAATCTTGCCTCAAGAATTGATGTCACCCGTGCAAAATTCCTGTTAGCCGGTACCCAGTCAAAGCAACTCAATGTGGAAGCAGAAAGACAAGTAGTTGAACAATCTATTGCAGCCCTCTTAAATATTTCCCCTTCCACGTTTAAAATTAAACCGGTTAAAAAATTAGACATCCCTAAAATTACCATTCCAAATGTCTTGCCGGCTGAACTCTTAGAAAGGCGACCTGATATTGCAGATTTAGAGCGAAAAATGGCGCAAGCCAACAAAGCCATAGGTATTGCACGGGCTGCCTTCTTCCCACAAATTAACTTAAATGGCAGCAGCAGTGTTTTCCTCCTGACACAAATCTCAAACCCAGTGTGGGCATTTGGCACTATTCTGGATTACAACGTCTTTAAAGCTGGTTACAGAAGAGCACAGTTACAGAAGTCATGGTCCGTATATCGAGAAACCTTAAATAACTATCGCGAAGGCATTCTCGCCGCATTTAAAGAGGTTGAGCATGGGCTCAGCAAAACCAACCTCATCAGCCAATCACTACACCGCCAAAAAGAAGCGGTGGATGCAGCCTTTCAAACCCAAGAGCTCACCATGGACTTGTTCCAGGGCAAGTTGGCATCTTCTCTTGATTTACTCTACGCCGAGCTGAATACCCTTGAGGCGAGGATTCATGAAGTTGAAATTAAGCAAAACTTAATGGTAGCAACTGTCTATTTGGTGAAATCATTAGGTGGTGGCTGGGAGCAACGTACTCAAATGCCGAAAGATGAACAAATCCCTGCCTTCGGTTTATTCCAATACAACAAGCTAGGCCAAATTGAACCGCTGGTGGGTATTGCGAAGTCTGATCCAGAAAAACAAACAAATTTGATAGGTGAAGACTAGGGCACCATATGGACTCAGCCGTACAAGCCCTAAGGTGCATCCTTACCCGCTTGTTGCCTTTGATCAATTTTATCGAGCTTCTCAAGCAATTCATCTAACACGTCGCGCAACTTGTCCCGCTGAATCACTGCTTGCTCCTTAACTACCTCAGGTGCCGTACTCCTATCCATGGCATCTTCATAAACCTTAAAAGCTTCAACGGTTGCCTCAGGATCAATGCGAAACTCTTCTTGGTTCATGACAGTATTAATTTCTTTCCCTGTTCGCTCAACTTCCTCAAGAATGGCATCCATAGTCTTCACGCAAGGACCCATGACTTCACATGCCTCTTTGGCTTCCTGCTTTAAAGCAGGGTCACGCACAAATTTATTAGGCAAACGCTCTAATTTTTCAACGATTTCATCAATTTTTCTTCTATACATTCCCATGCGTGCTCTCCAGCTTTACACGGCTTCCAAACTATATAAGTTATATTTTAGACCATTTTGGGTAAAATATACCTGAATATCGCAAACTTGCAGGAAAGGCTCAATATGCGTCACAATAAAAGTTGATACGAGTGACAGTTAGGGAGAAATCGCTTGAGAAAGCTCTTTCAATGCTTTTATTTCATTGGCTTGTTACTCCTCACATCTTTTGTATTTGCAACAGAAGACTTTACGGGCAACTTCAATGTCAATCAAGACAGAGCCACACTCGAAAAAATCGAAGCCAGCATCAACCATTTTGAATATGTGCAATTACAAAAAAATAAAAGTGTTGTAAGCAACATAGAAAACCGTGCACAAAGCTGCATCAAAAAAACTAAAAAGGAATTTTCACAACTCGAAGAACTTTCGGCTACAACCAACCAAGATGGCACTGCTAAAAAAACTGATAAAACTGACAACTTCTTGGAGGAAGAAAAATCTGAGGCACAGGCCATCCTATCAGACTGTAAATTATTACTCTATGAGTCTCAAAAACTGAGAAAACTGCTTAGTGCTAGGCTTGAACAAGATAGAAAGTCATACACTTTCTTAAAAACTTCTCCTCTATGGGAAGTCAAAGATAAACTTTCTTTATTGAAACTTCCCAACTATAACTTCAAACTCATCTATCAGTTAAGCGGCATCCAAAATATACAAACCAAACAACTCATTTTCCAGCTGAATATAGTCATCCTTTTCGGCTTGGTTATCGCCTATCTGCCATACCGCTTTTTGAAGCGTTTTTTTCCAAAAAACAAGCTTACCACTGAGTTACTCAAACTGGCTCACCGCTATTTTGCACCTATATTTGTCTTTGCCCTAGTTCACTTCTTTTTAGACGCAAGTCTACACCCAGCAGGCTCACCCTACATTCTAAGCGAAATATTTAAAACACTATCTGTTTATTCATTTATGCTATTTTTTATTCAAACCAACTGCGCACTGTTTGCTTATAAAAAACCACTGGCTATTCAACAAATCACTAGAAAACTGAGCTGCGTTTTAGTGCTATTGGTAAGTAGCTTAGTTTTTACAACACTTGTCCGTGAATCAAGTCCCTTGGAGGCCATGAGCACGACCGATTTAAGTGGCTATAAAACACTCTTATTAGCCTTGTTAAGTTTTTTGGCTTTATGGGTACTCAAACTCATTTTAAAGCTCAGTGGAAAATATAAATGGGGGTCTTTATTACAGTCCCGAATTATCAAAAGCATTGGGGTCTTATTTTTCTTAAGTTTAATCGCTGCAGCAGTGGCAGGCTATGACGCGGCTGCATTATTTATTGCTGAACATATCATCAAAACCTGTCTACTCATCATAATATTTATTGAAGTTGTTTATGCCCTATGGAACTATGCTCGCATTTTAAATGACAGAACCCACCCTCTATCCATTCGCTTCCATCACTGGGTCGGTTTAAAACCAAACAAAAACTTGGTAGAAATCACCATTCTTAAAGTACTTCTTTCTCTTGGTTGTTTGCGAGTTTTTGCTCGACTATTTTTAATGCTTTGGGAGCTGCCTGCTTATTACCTCACAAACCTTATCGACTTTCTTGAAAATGAAATTTATTTATTCGAAATCCAGATCAATATCATTGCAGTGCTCAGAGGCTTAAGTGTTTTTTGCCTTGTTATCATTCTAGGACGCATGCTAGGCGCCTACTTATCCCGAAAAAACACTCAGGCAGAGCAAAAAAACGCCCGAATCACCATCATAACACTTACCAATTATGTCGCTTTTGTCTTGGCTTTTTTAATCGCTCTCATGGTGATGGGTATCAACTTAAGCGGTTTCGCACTTGTCGCTAGTGCTTTGTCGGTTGGTATTGGTTTTGGTTTAAAAGGCATAGCAGCAGACCTCATTAGTGGACTCATCTTGCTGCTCAGCAAGCCATTAAGCCCTGGCGACCATATCGAGGTCAAAGGCATAGAAGGCTTCATTCAAAAAATTCGACTCCTTTCCACAGAACTTCGAACGCTCACCGAATCTAGAGTCATCATTCCAAACTCAACCCTACTGGGGCAATCTGTCATAAACTATACCTACAGGAATAAGCTCACACGGATTACATCTGAAATCATGTTAAAAGAGATTACTGACGTGAAACGTGCTGAAGCTATCCTATTAAAAATTGCGAAAAAACATCCAGAAGTTCATCAAGATGAAAAACATCAACCTGAAGTCATGGTTGAGCTTCGCACAGACAAAACCACACTCAATGTGGTGTTGACACTTTGGTGTCTCATCAAAGATGTCGATGATAGATATCGCATCAATAGTGACATTAATGCTAAAGTACTTGCTGCCATCGAAAAAGCAGGAATTCCTTTGAAGTTATGACCGAGCTCAACCAAGCCTTGCAGGCTTTATCCTATAAGCTTGCCAATATCCCTGATGATTCAAATATGGCCAATCGCATTGAGAGAGCATTTTATCAAGGCGTGATTGCTCTACTCCAAGAAGATTTAGAGGGTGCTGAAGAAACATTTCTGGAAGTTCTATCACTTGAGGCCGCTCATACCGATGCTCGAACCAACTTAGGGGTTATTGCGCTCAAAAGAGGTCAAAACCAACAAGCCATTACCTATTTCAGCGAGGCACTTGGCTTCGATGAGCACCATGAAAATGCAAGAAATAACTTGGCTGCAACTTTTATTCACCATAACCGATTTGAAAACGCCCGCACACATTATGCTGTTTTACTAAAAGATCACCCAGATAATCCCGAGTATCTCTATAATTCAGGTGTCGCGGAAATGGCGCTTGGGCACCTAAATGAAGCAAAAAAACACTTTGAATCTGTGCTCAAACACAACGAAAAACATGGTGCCTCTCTCACCAATCTTGCCAGCATTGCCTCACGCCTCAATCAAACCACTGATGCCATTCACTACTTAGAACGCGCCAAAGCTGCAAACCCAGAAGATACCAGCAGTGCCTTTATGCTCGACGCACTCACTGAAGCCGCTCCCATGCGTGAAGCATCCCATGAGTACGCTAGAAACTTATTTGATAATTATGCCCTCAACTACGAAAAGCACATGCTTGAGGCGCTCAAATATAACGTCCCCAAACGCATGGCTGAGCAGCTCCATCAACTCATCCCTAACTCAAACCTCACCACGCCTGAGCATCCCCTGCAAGTCGCTTATGCATTAGATTTAGGCTGTGGTACAGGCTTAAGCGGCATTGTGCTGCGTGAACAAAGCTTACATCTGACAGGCGTTGACCTTTCCCCTAACATGCTGCTCGAAGCGAAGCAAAAAGGCATTTACGACGAACTTATAGAATCCGACATCATCTCTTTTTTAAATGGGTACATAAATAAGTTCTCAATTATCGCGGCAGCCGACGTACTCCCCTATTTGGGCGAGCTAGAAACTTTATTTCAACAAGCTAAACAAGCCCTCATCCCCGATGGGCTATTTCTATTCACCACTGAAATCAGTGACACAACAGACTGGGTATTACAAAAGACAGCGCGTTTCTCACATCACCCCGACTACGTTGCCAAGCTTGCCAAGCAATACAATTTCACTATATTGAAGCAGCAAGCATTTGTAGCACGCAAGCATCATGATGAAGACCTGTCTGTTATCTTATACATATTACGAAATGCAACATGAACTGTTAAGTTCTTCTTTTTTCTTCGTCTTCTTCAGAAAAAGAGCGCCTGCTGGGTGGAAAAACGCGGTTTACCTATCAAATATAATTAACTTCACTACTCATTCCGTCATCCAGTATTCTTTAATATATGCATTAAATTTATGCTCAAAACCGTAAAAATTTAATAATGAGCATTTTTAATTGCATAAAAAAAAGCACTATTATATACTTTTACTATGTTTGAGCAATTTAGGTTGTTATCATATTGCAAGCATTTATTGGTCGAAAAAATGAACTCTATCAGCTAGAGGCTTTATATAAAAAACAAATGCCAAGCCTTGCCGTCATTAAAGGGAGACGGCGGGTTGGGAAAAGTCGCCTTATTGCTGAGTTCGCATCTAAACATCCAGAAAATAAACTTTGGAGTTTTGCAGGTCTTGCTCCACACGAAGGAATGGACGCTCAAACACAGCGAGATCACTTTGGAAGACAGTTGGCCATCTCATTAAATCTTCCACCGTTTACTTTTCAAGATTGGAGTGATGCATTTGAACACTTGGGTAGATACCTAAACCCAAACGATATTGTGTTGTTTGATGAAATATCTTGGATGGGCGCAAAAGACTCAAGTTTTATCCCTAAACTTAAAGCTTGGTGGGACAAGCAGACTTTGCCCACCGTCATGGTGTTTTGTGGCTCTGTCTCCACCTGGATTGATGAAAATATTCTAAAAGATACAGCATTTTTCGGAAGAATTAACCTAAGTATCACCTTAGAGCCATTGACCATACCTGAAAGCGCACAGCTTCTGAAAGCCGTTAAATTCCAAGGTTCAGTCTATGAAGTTTACAAAATACTATGCGTATTGGGAGGTATTCCCTGGTATCTAGAGCAAGTAACACCTGGGCAAAGCGCTGATGAACTCATAAGACAGTTGTGTTTTGAAAAAAATGGTCTACTCGTTTTAGAGTTCGACCGTATTTTCCATGATTTATTTAGTGGTAAAGGAACAACCTATAAAAAAATTCTAGGTGCGCTTAAGGATGGTATGAAAACGCTCGCCGAAATACGAGAATCTATTGATTTTACCCATAGTGGCACACTTAGCAAGTTAATGGAGCACCTGATCACTGCAGGTTTTGTCAAAAAGCAAAGCCTGTGGTCATTCAAAACAGCAACTCCAATGAAACAAAGCCTGTATCGTATTTGCGATCCCTATATGCGGTTCTACCTAAAGCTAATAGAACCTCAAAGAAGCAAAATAGATTTGGGCGGCTTTCAAGATAACGGGTTATCAAAATTGCCAGGATTTGATGCCCATATGGGTCTACAGCTCGAGCAACTATTATTACAAAATCGCACGCTCCTATTGCAAGCTATAGGCTTATCTGCACACGATATTGTAGCCGATGGCCCCTTCCGGCAATCGAAAACAAAAGCACAACACGGGTGCCAAATTGATTATCTAGTACAGACAGTCACCAAAAACATTTTTATATGCGAATTCAAATTTAAACGTCGTGAACTTGGCACAGAAATTATAGAGCAAGTGAAAGCTCAGTCCCAGGCTCTAAAAATACCTAGAGGTTTTGCCACAATACCTATCTTATTTCACATTGGAGGAGTGACGCCGTCAGTTGCCACCACCGAGTATTTTTATCGCATCATTGATATTACAGAGTTTCTTAACCCTGAAAGAAATTAAACAAAAAAAGTAACTACCCACGCCATGTATGGACCCTACCCTGGTGTCAAGAGATAAATAGCAATCATTAAGAGCCCTTATTATATAACGCTCAAACTGGTCTGGAGGCAGTGCAGGACTGTATATAAAACTTTGCCCTAATTCGCCCTCCTAAATCTAACCAATAATTCAGCATGCCCCAAGGTTTCGACACCTTCAGCAATTATAGTTAATTAAAATTTAAGTGATCCAATTGAAACGCAGCGGTAGCCCTCCCTTAAAATACATAACCACCAGAACTTATCCTCTCGTCTCTTCAACCTGGTTCGGTTTATAATTACGTAACACCAAAGTAAAAAACAATGGCGTAAATAGCGTTGCCAAACAGGTTGAGCCAAGCATCCCCCCAATAATACCCGTTCCCACTGAATGCTGAGCATTAGCACCCGCGCCTGTTGCCATCACGAGTGGCACAGCCCCAAAAATAAAGGCAAGAGACGTCATAATAATCGGTCGGAAACGAATTTTAGCAGCATATAGTGCTGCATCCTGCACACCTAGCTCACCCTCTCTGAGCTTATCGTAAGCAGCCTCTACAATCAGAATCACGTTTTTGGCCGATAAACCAATCAAAGCAAGCAAACTAATTTGGAAATAAATATCATTGGGTTTCTGAAAAATAAACAAGGCAAGCATCGCCCCAAACAACGCACACGGCAGAGCAAACAAGACCACGCAAGGCAGAGACCAACGCTCATAAAGTGCACTCAAAATTAAGAACACCATGGTCAGTCCAAATAAAACAGCAGCAATCGACTTACTACCGGCTAAATTTTCTTGGTAAGACGGACCAAACCATTGTACTGAATATTTTTTACCTACCACTTTAGGAGCCGCATCCCGAATGGCATCCATCACTTGCCCTTGGGTATAGCCATGTTTTACATCTGGATTCACCACAATTTGGCTGGCCAAAAAGTCATTGAGTCGTGTAACCACCTCAGGCCCTGTTTTATATTGAATAGATGCAAGGCTTCCAATCGGCACCATAGAGCCATCTTTTGATTTCACATACACCGTATCCATCAGCTCTGGAACGTTTCGATAGTGATATTGCCCTTGTAGAATAATCCAATACAAATTATTCCACTTGGTGAAGAAGTTAATATAAAAATTGCCGTAAGCCGATTGAAGTGCATGGAAAACATCTTCGTATTTCACGCCATATAAATAAGTCTTACGTGCATCGATATCGACATAAATCTGTGGCACATCAACTTCATAAAATTGCTGCGCACTGGCAACTGCCGGATAATGTTTCTCTAAATACTCCACCAGCTTCACTGAGTCTTGATACATATCCTTCACATCAACAGGCTGCCGTGCCTGCAAATAAAAGGTAACCCCACCAAGTGGACTCATCCCACGAATTGGTGGTTGATTAAAGGCAAGGCCATTCACGTTTTTATTTTGCTGATTAATTTTAGTGGCTGCAGCAAGTGCCGCATTCACATCTTGCTTTTTGCCAGGCCGTTCTGCGTATGGCTTTAAAAGTGAGTTTAACGTTGCGGTACTGGTTTTATTACTGTTATTGTCCGCAATATCTCGACCGACCATAAGCCCAATTCGGTCCATATAAGGAAGCTCTAGTATCTTTCTTGCAATTTTTTTCGCCTCAATACGGGTATAATCCAAAGAACCCGCTGAGGCAACGTGCAAGCGGTTGTAGAAATACCCCATATCTTCTAACGGAATCAGTGAGGTGGGAATTTTCATAAAAAGTAAAAGCACAACCACACAAATCCCACCCCAGTAAAACAAGGTTTTCTGCACATGGCTCATGGTCCAGGTCACAATTTTCAAATATTTATCGGTGAGATATTGAAACCCTGAGTCAAACTTTCTGAAAAATAGGTTTTTCTCCTCTTGCTTGGAGTAGTCGATATTCTTCAAGAAAATAGCACACAAAGTTGGTGTCAGTGTCAGCGCCACCAAACCTGATAAAGTCACAGAAACAGCAATCGTCACCGCAAACTGCTTCATCAAGACGCCGCTAAACCCGCCCAAAAAGGCCACTGGAATAAATACCGCATTCAGCACCAACACAATTGCCATCACAGGTGCTGCAACCTCTTTCATCGCAGCAATAGCGGCCTCGGTTGAACTACATTTGGCGTCTTTCATAATACGCTCAGTACACTCAAGTACCACAATCGCATCATCCACCACCATACCAATGGCGAGCACCATACCAAACAAGGTCATGGTATTAATTGAAAACCCTAAAATATAAGTAAAGGCAAAAGCCCCAACAATCGAAACCGGAATGGCCAAAATTGGAATAATGGTGCCACGAAAGTTTTGAATAAAGAGCATCACCACAACAAAAACTAAGAAAAACGCAATAAACAGCGTACTCACCACCGCTTCTACCGACAACACAATAAACTCAGAAGAGTCATACAAATTAAAAAACTCAATACCACTTGGCATATGTGCTTTGATTTTGTTGAGCGCTTTGGTGATTTCATGTTTCACAAAAATTTGATTTGAGCCAGGAATCAAATACACCAGTAAAGCTGTTCCCTTATATTCATGAATTTTATTTTGCTTATCTTTTTTCATGAAAGAAAAATAAGTGACATAGCTTTGGGCGTCCATTTTGACGTCCGCTACATCGCCTACTTTCACCACTTGCACACCATCTTGGGTCGCCCGAACCACAGTCTCTCGAAGCTGATCGACTTTTTTATAAAAGCCTGGCGGATTAATCACAAAGTTGAATTTTTCATGCGACTTCATCGGCTCCATCGCATTCTGCCCAATGGCATACTGCATATTCTGATCGTTCACCGCATTCACAATATCTTTGGTACTGACATCAAAATATTTCATTTTGTTGATGTCTAAAATAGCCCGCATCGCATAAATACGCTCCCCATGCAATAACGCGACCCCAACCCCTCGTACTTGAGAAATAATTGGATACACATAACGCACCAAATAATTGCTGATGTAGGTATTGTCAGGGGTGCCGGTTTTAGAATAAAACGGAATTACAAGAAATAAATCAGGATTCATCATCCTGACTGTAATCCCTTGTTGTTGCACTTGGAGCGGCAGTTGGGGCATAGCAGTACTAATTCGGTTTAAAACATCCGCCTCTACCAATTCAAGATTAGTCCCCACCTCAAAATAAATATTGAGCACATAAGTACTGTTTCCGGTGGAAGATGAGGATTGCATATAAATCATATGTGCCACCCCCGACATTTGAAACTCAATCGGGGCTGCAACCGCCTCAGCAATCGCTTCACTGCTCGCACCTGGGAAAATCGCGGTCACAGTTAAGGTAGGTGGCACAATATTCGGGTATTGCTCAACGGGCGAGGCATACATAGCTACCAGCCCCGCAATCACAATCACAATTGCGATAACGCTAGAAAGTACAGGTCGTAAAATAAAATAACGGCAAGACATCCGCTAGGCTTCCCTAAGCTTATCAATGAAGACCGTTTGCCCTGCACTAATGCGAATGTTGCCTTTGGTCACCACCACATCCCCCACATCGAGTCCCTCTTTAATCATCCACTTGCCTTCGCCATACATCTTACCAGGCTTCACATAGCGCTTCTCGGCTTTGTCATTTTTGACCACATACACATACTGGCCCGTGTCATCTTGTAGTACAGCCTCCTGTGGCAAACTGAAAATATCTAAATAACGCACATCTCTAATAAATACCGTGACATACTGCCCGGCAAGAAGTTTATTTTTTAACTGACAGTTATTGACGTAAGCTCGCATATTCCAAGAGCCGTTCATTAAATCAATACGAGTATCTGTAAACTCAACATAACCTGCATTTTCTACGCGCTTACCGCTGGCAAGTTCAATATCAATGGGAAACTTCGCATCACTCGGAATAGCAATCGACTTATTCAAAATCCCTTCTTCAATATCCAGGCGCTGGTTGTCTGGCATCGAAAACAGCAAATACATTTGGTCTGCCGAGTTGATTTTATTCAATACTGTTTCAAAAGCTGTCACCATAGTCCCAATGGTGACCACACGCTCGGCAATATAGCCATCTGCAGGGGAACGCACCAAGCAATATTTTAAACTCAGTTTGGTACGTCCAATATCTGCTTCATCAGTTTTCACATTACCAAGTGCCGCATAATAATTAATGCGCTGTAGTTCTAAGTCCTGCTTAGAAACCGCTCTGTCTTGATAGAGCTTTTGATAACGTTCATAAATGATTTTATAGTTATCGCGCGCGGCTTGATCTTTTATCAGCTGACCTTCATAGCCTTTCAGCTCCCACTCAAAAGGCCTTGGGTCAATCTGATAGAGAGGTTGGCCTTTTTTGACTTGGCTCCCCTCTGTATAATATTTTTTATAAATCACACCGCTGACCCGAGGTATCACTTTGTAGTCCACCAGGCCTTGTACAAAAGCTGGATAATTTAAAACATATTCGATGTTACTGGGGGCAACTTTTTCGGCATCGACATGAGACAATGGGTCGTCTTTCTTTTTGTGGGAGCACCCCACAAGCAAAGTCATAACTATCAGCTGAATCAATAAGTATTTCTTCATGCCTTCGTCTTGCATTGATACGCATAACCAGCACCCAAATCTTGATACAACTGCACGATAGTGGTTAGCTGCGCAATTTTAGATTTCGTTAATTCAATTGCAGCTCTATCCATATTGATTTTATTCACCAACAACGTTGGATAGCTATACAATCCCTGTTCGTAACTGTCTTCAGCCAAAACATAAGCTTCTTTACTGCTCGAAAAATTCTTCCCTTGTGCAATAAAGCTTTTGTAGTACTGTTGATGAGCTGATAAATCATCATCCACCGATTTAAAAGCCGCTCTAATCACTTGAATGTAATCATGATACGCAGCATAGCGCAAGCCTTTCGCAGATTTCATTTGCCCTGGATACTCAGGTGCTAAAAGTGGCATCGTCATCAAGGAGAGCGAGCTCCAAAAATCTGTCTTGGCTGAAAACAACCGAGCCAACTCTTTGGTTGCCGACCCACCTAAGCTGGTCAAGCTGATGGTTGGAAAGAAGGTTGAAGTGACGACACCAATTTCAGCAGTAGCGGCTACCAACTTTTGCTCTGCACTTCTAACATCAGGTCGGTTTTTCAAAACTTGTGAAGGCACATTGGTTGGCACCAGTCCATTACTCTTTATTTTCATAAACTGTGAGCCAAGACCTACTTTGCCTGGGTTTTCGTTAAGTAGGAGTTTCAATGCATTGCTAGAGAGCACGACATTGTTTTCAAAAATCGGTAAGTCAGCAGCAGCCGATTCATACTGCTGTTCATATTGCTGAAGCGTATACAAAGAAATCAGACCTTGGGTATATTGCTTTTTAGCCAAGCCAAGCAACGCTTTTAAATCAGCAACTAATTGCTGTTGCTGTTTGAGCAATAACGATTGCCCCGAATAGGTAAAATAACCAGATGCTGTTTGGCTAATCACAGAAAGCGCGACTGTATCACGGGTTAAAGCAGACGCAAGCACTTCAGCTGTTGCCTTTTCACTAGAGCGTAAGTATTGAAATAAATTAATGGTATAGCTTGGCAGAACCCCCGCATTATATCCCGGATTATAAATAAACAACTTGGTATTGGCATAACCAAACAGTAAAGCATTCACAGAGGGAATAATTGAGTATTGCACCTGCATGAGCTCCCCTTGTGAATCCAAGATTCGCCCCACTGCAGATTGAATATCATTGTTATTATGAACTGCAGTTTCAATCAGATTATTGAGTTGCTTATCATGAAATTGCTGCCACCATGGCATCAAAGGTAAGTTAACATGTTCTTCTTTAGATAAATTATCTTGACTGTGCCACTGCTCTGGCGTTTCAACTTGAGGTTTTTTATATGTGGGCCCATACAAAGCACATCCCGACAACGCAGCCAATAACAGCACATAAAAAAACAGTCTGATGATGCTTTTTCTCATGAAAAGGACGACTAGCTTGTCTTACATCCACGATAAAATAAAAGCACAGAGACTGCAATTGCTTTCTACCATACCGCTTTTGAGTAATGCTCTAGAATTATCTTATCCTTAGTTATAAGTGGTGCAGATTCAAGGCGAGCATGACTCACAATTAGGCGGTCGAATGGGTCTCTAGTCCAATGCTCCTCTAATGCCTTCTCAATCAAAATTGTCAGAGGTACGTTATGCAGCTGAAGCCCTATTTCTTTATAAAGTACCTTACATACATTCTCTGCTGTTTTTTTACTACGTCCAATTTCGTAGAGATGTTGTAACTCTAACTTTACCATGGGTGAGATTAATAAGTCAGAATCTTCTAAAACATGTTTAGTGCGCTCAGAAAACTTATCAAGCTCCGCCTGATACAACCAAATCACCACATTAGTGTCTAAAAAATGTATCATTTATGGCTTCCATTCAGAGGTCCAATCAATATGAGTAAAATTATCTGAGTCTTCGTCAGTAAGACGCCTTTTTTTAAGTTTATTAAGCTTTTTAAACTCATGTTTATCCGGAACAATGCGGAGCAATACTCCATTGCGCTCGATTTCCACTGGCTCTCCTGTTGCAATAATCGAATCTAAAATACGATATATATCTTGCCTGAGCTTAGACGCTGTCATGGTCATCATAACCCCCTTTGTACGTACGTATTATTATATAGTACGTACGTTTTAATGACAAATAGATATACAATGACAATCAGGATGAGCTGCTCAACACCCGATCCCCCGAAATTCCAATATCAACCACATGCACATCGCCGAGATAAGGCTTTGCCTCAGTAGTTTGAAACCCAAGCTTCAGCCCGACCATAGAAACCGTGACATCTGCTTTAACCGAAATCCCTAAGACCTCGCCGGTATCACAGCCTAGGCCTGATGGAATATCAATAGCTAATACTTTTTTGCCTGCATCATTAATAGATTGAATCACGGCATCAAATGGTTTTTGTACAGAGCCCTGAAGCCCCGTCCCAAATAAAGCATCAACAATCCATTCGGCATCAGCAAATTGAGAGACTATTGCTTGGACATCCTCACCAGCTACAGGTGTCACTGCAAGCTCCATATTCATAACGATATCATAATTGGTTCTTGCATCACCCCGTAACTCACTTGGGTCAGCAAATAATAAAATCTCGACCGGGAGGGCTGCATTACTTAAGTGACGAGCAAGCACAAAACCATCGCCACCATTATTGCCCTTACCACAACAAATCACCACTTTTCCCTTGGGCTTATAACAAAGAAGGCACTCAAAAATACCGCGTCCGGCGTTTTCCATAAGCACAATCCCTGGAATACCGTATTGCTCAATTGCGAGAGTATCTAATGCACGAGCTTCTTCTCGACTTAAAATCAGTGGTTCATTCTGCATTTGCAACCTCTCACTGTATGCCTTAACAATGCCCTTAAAAATACCACCGTAAGTATGATAGGTAACAATTATGATTATTAGCAACTTATCCAACGCGTCCCAACAAAAACTACTGAAAATTGGGTTTCAATTAACCGATGACATCAATCATGTTGGCGATGGCCATGGCGGCGCTCTGACTGGCTTCTATTTAGATGCCCCTATCCATTATGCCGCAAAATACACCACAAGTCTTGACTCAACGAAAACACTGGAGTATTTCGAGGAAAAAGTGGATGGATCACACGAGCGATTTGGATACAACGTTAAAGATATTCTTTCTGAAAAAAACAGTTTTTGGCCTGCCACGTTTTTTTGGACCCAGATTCAAAAACATGCCTTAGGTAAGCAAGTTGACTATTCGGGAACAGAAAGTTTGGTTGATGACGCACCCACACTCAAATAGTAACTAAATGCCATGTACCGATTTCTTTTTCCATTTTATTGGACAATGTAAAAGCGGGTATGTGGCATTAATCTTTTCCAGAGCTCATATATAAAATGTGTAAAGAGAAGCTGTTTTTTGTTGATCCCTGATTTTCTGCAGTACTTGTCTAGTATTGCTCATTGCTAAACTTACCGTTTTAAATCTCTATAAAAATTTTCATGCATACCAAGGGCAACTAAAACTCTTTTTCCAGGGTCCCACTCATATGCCAGTAACACTTCCTGCCTGTTTATTTTAAACTTATATACATAAACACCGGCTAAATCTCCCTTCTTTTGTTCTCCAACTTCAGGATCAGAAACAATCAGCTTTATTGCATCCTTAACAATATCCTTATGTGCTTTATGAAGTTTCTTGTATGATTTTTTAAACGCTGGCATTTGGCTAATGAGAACATTAGGCATCACTAATCCTTATCAAAATCAAAAGGTTCGGCCAGCGATTTATCCGTATTTTTTGAAACCAACAAGTCTTTAACAAATTCAATGGGTAAGTCTGGATTATCTAAAGCGCAACGCCCTACTTTTGCCCAAAACTCAATTTGGCCAGGAACTGAACGACACTCAGCCTTTGCAACTTTTTTTGCATCATTATAAATTTCATCATCTATTCTAATAGGAACACCCATAATTCACCTTAAGTACTTTAATGCTACATTTGTAGTATATCATAACAAAAGATTACCTCAAGTTCATTGCTGCTATAATTTGTGACCTCTTCTTGTATGCCTTACAATGCCCTTAAAAGTAAAACGATTGCCCGATGTTTTCAAACCACATTATACAAGCCCTCGTCCAAGGGGCCACAGTCATTACCCCAAATAATCGCTTGAGCGAGCAACTGTTTCGCCAGTTTTTACAGGCTAAACAACAAAAAACCCACGCAAAGCCTGCCTGTTTTGCCTATCCAAGCTTTTTAAGAGAAAGTTTCAAAGCGCTCACTCAAGAAACACCGAATGAAAAACACCCAAGGCTTTTAACAGATGCACATCTGCAAGCACTTTGGCGCAAGCTACTCGCACCAGAAGAGAGTTTAGACACCCATCAAAATCTATTAAATGCCATTCATCAAGCATTTGTTGTGTGTGAGAACTGGAACATTACTTTTCCAAACCCAGAGTTCCAACTCACGCCTCAAACCATGCAGTTTGAGCGCTTACGTCTAAAGCTTTCAGATGCTCTTAAAAAACTACACGCCATCACCGAGTCAGAGCTTGGACGCTATCTAACAACACATCTAAAGACCCCGAAAACTGAACGCATTTTGTGGGTCTGCTTCGATGACTACACGCCAAGACAACTTGAACTACAAGCACATTTCACAAAGCTTGGCATCACACAAGAACACATAGAACTTGAAGGGACTGAAGCCCAAAGCTACCAATGTATCGCGCATGACAAGAATGACGAATACGCACGGCTTGTCAGCTTTATAAAAGCAGCTCTTCAAAACAAGACCAAACGCATCGGGATTATTGTACCAAACCTCAATCAAGAGGCTCCGCAATTAAATCGCTATTTAAAGCGTCACTTAGAGGATAAACTTTTTAGCTTTTCTCTCGGAAAACCACTGGCAGACTATCCATTGATTGCCCATGCCCTACAGTGGCTAAAGCTTGGCTTATTTGAGATTGGTCATCATGAGGCAAAACTTTTACTGAACTCCCCTTACCTAAAAGGCGCACAAGAAGAGTTTTATCAGCGAGCAAATGCATTGCAAACTACCCCTCTGTTACAAGAGCGCGTGATTCCGCTTAAAAATCTAAAATATGCTTTAGCTCAAAAAACCCCTCTACTGGTTGAGGCATTAACGAACCTAACGCCCTACCCTAAAGAAGCGGGTCCCAGAGTCTGGGCAAAGCTATTTATTAACCGTTTAAACGAACTCGGCTTTCCAGGAGAGCAAAGCTTGAACTCCGTACAATACCAATGTTTTGAGCGATTCACCGGGTTATTTGATGAGTTCATCACCTTGTCTGTCATACATCCGAGCATGACCGTCAAAGTCGCATTGGAAGCCTTCCAAGACTTAGCAAAACGCTGTATTTTTCAGCCTGAGAAAGCAGATACGCCAGTGAGTATTTTAGGACTCCTTGAAGCATCAGGCTCTGCTTTTGATGCCATTTGGATGTGTAGCGCAACTCATCAAAACCTGCCTAGCAAATCTCATTTGAACGCCTTTATTCCCGTATCACTGCAACGTGAAGCGAATATGCCGCACGCTCATATGAAGCGTGAGCACATGCTTGCTGAAAAGCGTATCGAACGATTCAAAAATGCGTGCCAAACTTTAGTATTCAGCTATCCTGCACTGTTAAACGATATACCTGCTCTGCCAAGCCCGCTCATTGCAGACTTACCAGAGTACACACATGCCACAACAGCGAAGGCCCATAAAACCGCATTGCTGCACTCAGAGGAATCTTACCAGCTCCCTTTGACGGATTTTGACTCCAAAACTGGTGGCAGCGCAAGACTTGCAGACCAAGCACTTTGCCCCTTTCGAGCATTTGCAGCACACCGTCTCTATGCCACTGAAATACCAGACTCAACCGATGGGCTCGATGCAAGCCTTCGAGGACAAATCATCCATCAAATTCTTGAAGAGCTATGGCGCCTACTTGGTTCCCAAAAAGCATTGCTTGCCACCACCACTGAAGCACTAGACACTAAAATCGAAAAAGCCATCCAGAAAGCATTATCACCATTAAAAGGCAATAAACCGCACTCATTCCCAAAGCTCATGCAAACGGTTGAGTCAAAGCGCCTAAAGCGCCTGGTTCATGCCGCACTGAGTTGGGACAAAGCACGTGCGCCCTTCAAAATTGATGCCCTTGAAAAGCAGTTTCAGTTACACTTAGGAGAGCTCGAGTTCCAGGTGCGCTTGGATAGGCTAGATGCTTTAGCCTCAGGTGAGAAATGGCTGATTGATTACAAAAGCCGCATTCCTTCACCTTTGCCATTCGATGAGGAGCGACCTGAGGCGCCGCAACTATTACTCTATGCATTACTAGACACAAGCATTAAAGGTTTACTATTTATTGAACTCAAAAAAGGCCAAGTTGCTTGTCGTGGCTTTGCCAAAGAAGACCACGGCACCCAAGGAGTAAAAACACTCAAAGAAGCAGAAACTTGGCTTGAATACCAACAGTACTGGCACAAGCGCCTAACGGCACTTGCTGATGAATTTTACCGAGGATACAACCCGCCTATGCCAAAAAAAAGTAGTACCTGCCAAACCTGTCGCTTTCATAGCTTATGTAGGATTTAACATGCGCCAGTACTTGATGATTCTTCTTCTATTTTTGGCGTCTCCCACCGCTTGGTCTCTCGTGAGTACCAATAAATTTTGGATTCCTGTCACGCTCAATGGAAACTATGGCACACTTTTATACTTTGTCGAACCGCAATTTCGTTTTGTTGAACCAAGAACCCCTGAGTTTAATCGAAGAAACAGTATCTTTAACCAGTTTCTAGGAAACTTTGCGCTCGGGCATGAAATTATGCCTGAGTTACAACTCTGGTTTGGACAAACCATCACCACCATCGCACAGGATGCCATCGAAGCAAGCTCCGAGGAGTATCGTATTTGGGAGCAATTAATTTGGAATCATAGCACTCAGCAAAACATCCAGATTAACTCTCGGTTTCGGGCAGAACAAAGGAAATCACTCGATTTCCCTCAGTGGGCTTTCAGGATTCGAGAGCGCCTCATCTTTAACTTTCCGCTCACCCAAAATATGTCCTATGAACTGAGCGATGAAATATTATATAACTTAAATTCTGTGCCATGGGTTGATACCACTGCATGGGATCAAAATCGTATATATATTGCTATCGTACAACGGTTTTCAGAGCAATACGCCTTCGCCATTGGTTATATGAATCAATATCTATTTCGAGACCCACCCTTTGCGCAAGCAAACAACATTTTATGGGCCAACATCAGGTACAATCTTCCAACGTAATGTTGTATCACCATGTTGATACATTGAACACTAAGTGATATCGTTGGGCCGAACTTTCGAGGAGCCCGCTATGAATATCAAAAAAGCGATAGTAACCGGAGTAGAAACCAGTGTCGCCATCCCTTCCGTATTCGTTGGTACTTGTTTCGGAACCATGTTTGCACCAAGCCTTGCCACAGCCGCAGGTGGTGCACCAGCAGTCATTAGTGCCGCTGCTGCAGGTCTTCAAATTGCCTTTTTGCCCACGGTATTTTTCAGCAGTTTAGCAGCCCTCACCAATAAGCCGACGCTTAAAGCGGGCTTTTCTGTGTTAGCCGCTGCATCGTTTATTGGTGGCGTGACACTCGGTGGCGCTATGTTTGGCCTATCAGCCCAAACCCTGATGCCTTGCATTGGCCTCGGTGTTGCAATCGGTGCTCTCGGTGCCATGGCTATCATTGGGCTTGCTAAAGTTTGCTTAAATGCTTTGCTCGACGAGTTTAACCAAACTTACTTCTCGCCTAGCCTCTAAGCAAATTTCAAGCGCGAGACACATCAAAAGCAAAGCATTCTTGAATGCTTTGCTTTCCAAAAACCAATGCAAATAAACGATCAACCCCTAATGCAACACCCGTAGACTGGGGCAGTCCGTGGCTCATCGCTGCTAAAAATCGTGTGTCTATTGCGCGTACTTTAAGTCCTAAAGCTTCGCGCTTTTTATTGTCGGCCTCAAAGCGCGCTGCTTGCTGTACCGCATCTGTCAGCTCATGAAAGCCATTGGCGAGCTCAATACCTTGGTAGTAAATCTCAAAACGCTCAGCCACCCCCTCACGAACACGTGCAAGCGCTGCTTGTGACTCAGGAAAATCAATTAAAGCCACTGGTGCATCATACTGAGCAAGCTTAGGCTCAATCACATGCGTCATCAATAAAAATAAATATTGATCGATGTCCGTTTCATCTGCATCTAACACGTTACCTAGCTCAAGCACTTGCAGGATTGCTTTTAAGCGCTCAAGCGTCACGTCAAATGGATTAAAACCACACAGGCTTTCAAATAAATCTTGGTAAGTTTTGATAACCAGTGGCTTGGTTTGCAAAATAAGTTGTAGGAAAGCATCAATTTCTTCAAGCATGTCATGATGAGTAAAGCCCGGGCGATACCACTCTAGCATGGTGAATTCAGGGTTATGCCACCTGCCTGCTTCATCATCTCGAAAAGCACGTGACAGCTGAAAAATAGGTCCACTGCCTGCCGCGAGCAAACGCTTCATATGATATTCAGGAGAGGTTTGCAAAAAATAGTCTTTACCGAGGCATTGCACCTGAATGGGTTCAAGATAGACGTCCGTCACACTAAAGGCTGCCATCACCGGGGTTTCGACTTCAAGGTAACCGCGCTCGGTAAAAAACACACGAATACGTGCCATCATTTCAGCACGTAATTTCAGAGTTTCAATCGAGGCCGAAGGCGCCCAGTTAGACATTCGCATTAATAAAACATACCCAATTCAAGGCGAGCAGCTTCACTCATACGTTCTTGTGTCCAAGGTGGCTCCCAGACCAACTCAACCGTACATTCATTCACGCCTTCGACTTGCATCACAGCAGTTTCAACCGTGCCGGGAAAAGTTTGTGCTACAGGGCAGCCAGGGGAGGTCAAAGTCATCTTAATATCGACATGCTGTTTGTCATCAATCAACACCTCATAAATAAGCCCCAAGTCGTAAATATTGACGGGGATTTCGGGGTCAAAGACCGTTTTTAACGCCGCAATCACTGCTTCTTTCAAGGCATCTTCTGATTTTTTCTTTTTAAATCCAAGCATCGACCCTACTCCGTTGTTACTTCATCTGCTTCTTTTCTCAAAGCAGCATCTAGGGCATGCCAAGCAAGCGTTGCACACTTCACACGAGCAGGAAACGCGCGAACCCCTTCAAAAATCACTAGTTTACCTAGGCTTTTAGAGGCTTTGGCATCATCTTCGGTGAGTAACGCGTGAAAGGCTTCAAATAAATTTTCCGCCTCTGCTTCTGTTTTGCCTTTCAGTGTTTCTGTCATTAAAGACGCTGAAGCTTGAGAAATGGCACAGCCTTCTCCCAAAAAGCTTACGTCTTCAATCACGCCGTTTTTCAGCAAAACATACACCGTCAGTTTATCACCACACAAAGGATTCACACCTCGTGCCTCACACGTCGGGCATGACATCTCGTGATGATTACGTGGTGTTCGGTTGTGATCTAAAATCACTTCTTGATAAAGCGCTGCTAAATCCATAACTAGTTAAACATCCGGTTCACCTGGTTTAAGCCTTCAACACAACGGTTGATGTCTTCCCGGGTATTGTAAAAAGAAATTGAAAGTCTTGTAGTTGCAGGGACCTTAAAGAAATCCATTAAAGGCATCGCACAATGATGTCCACTGCGAAGTGCTAATCCAAAGCTATCCAAAACCGTTCCCACATCATGGGCATGCACCTTGTTATGCACGAAAGAAATAATCGGCAGTTTAGACGCAGCGGTCCCAATAATATGAAACCCGGGTAGTGCTTCTATCATCTCAGTGGCATAACCAAACAAAGTGGCTTCATAGGCAGAAATCGCAACACTCTCGAGCCCACTAAGATAAGTCAGTGCAGCACCCAGCCCAATCACACCTGCAATATTTGGGGTGCCTGCTTCAAATTTGTACGGAAGTTCAGCATAGGTTGTACCATCGAAGCGTACTTCTGCAATCATCTCTCCCCCACCTTGATAGGGTCTCATTTCTTGTAAAAATGCTTCTCGCCCCCAAAGTACACCAATCCCTGTTGGACCATACATTTTATGACCTGAAAAAGCATAAAAGTCGCAGCCTAAAGCTTCAACATCTACCCCAACATGCGCAACCGCTTGCGCGCCATCCAAAAGCACAGGCACATCATAAGCATGTGCTGCTTTCACCATCGCCTGTACAGGGTTAATCGTTCCAATGGCATTTGAGGCATGACTAATCGCAACAAACTTGGTTTTTTCCGAGAGTTTTTCTTCAAAATGAACAAGACTTACTTCGCCTGTTTCTGTCATCGGTACCACTTGAAGGCGTGCACCTGATTGCTCACAAATCAACTGCCACGGCACGATGTTTGCATGATGCTCAAGTGCTGTAATTAAAACCTCATCGCCTTTAGAGAGTTTAGGCAGCACAAAACTTTGGGCTACCAAATTAATGGCTTCGGTGGTGCCACGTACAAAAATACATTCTTTGGTTGATTTCGCTCCAATAAACGCACGCACTTGCTCACGTACTGCTTCATATTTTTCAGTGGCGCGCACACTGAGTGCGTGTACACCTCGGTGCACATTGGCATTATCCAGCTCATAATATTGTTGCACCGCATCAATGACTGCTCGAGGCTTTTGTGTGGTTGCAGCATTATCCAAGTACACCAAAGGGTGTCCGTTGATCGATTGATACAACACAGGAAATTCACGACGAATCTCATCGATATCAAGTACATGTGTATCTAATAAATGCTGGCTCATAGGCATCACTCCACTGTGATTAAGTCATTCAGCTGATTATCCAAACCAAACGCTGTCATTTTTCCTATGTTATCGGCCAAGAATGCCCGCATAAGATACTGATGCGCAAGCTCATGCTCAATGCCTCGGGTTGCCAGATAAAATAACGCTTCCTCATCCAGCTGCCCCACGGTTGCCCCATGGGCACAGACTACATCGTCGGTAAAGATTTGCAACTCAGGTTTTGTATTCACTTCGGCATCAGAAGAAAGGAGCACATTTTTATTATACTGCTTCGCTTCTGTTTTTGCAGCGCCAGCAGGGACGATGACTTTACCATTAAAAACCGCTTTGGCGCGCCCTTTCAATATGCCCTTGTAGTCTTGTTCACTCACACAATCAGGCACATTATGTTTGATGGTAGTGTGATGGTCGATATGCTGGTTTGCAGCCGGCATATAAATACCGTTCATTAAACATGAGGCGTGCGGCTCAGTAAATTCCACAGTGGTATCACTTCGCACCCACTGAGCACCTAAGCTTAGGCTGTGACTTTCAAAGCGGCTATGTGAAGATTGTTTTGCTGCCACCTCACCGACGTGAAAAGCTTGTTCTGCTTCACGCTGTAGCTTAAGGTGCGAGACCAAAGCCCGCTCGCCAAGCACAACCTCAGTCATAGCATTGGTAAAATAAGGCGTACCACTTGCACCTTCATAGCTTTCAATCAGCTTAAGTTCACTGGATGCCTCAGCAATCACCAAGTGGCGAATACAGTGCATCTGTTCAGTTGCAGTGTGCACAATATGCAACGGCTCTGCACACTGAACGTGCTCTGGCACATAAATGAAAAACCCAGCTTCAAAGCAAGCAAGATTTTGAGCATGAAAACCATGTGTTTGTTGCATCACTTGGCCCAAGTATGGCTTCATCAAGTCCGCGCAACTCAAAAGCGCCTCTTTCATTGGCAAAACCTTCACACCTTCAGGCACATGCTTAAGTGTCAGACTCGTGTGCTCTGCCATCTCAAACTGATGCTTCAAGAGTGCATCAGTCGAGCTATATTTCCAATCTTCGTCACGGCGTGTCGGAAACCCCAAACGCTCTAGGTCTTTTCGTGCTTGCTCTTTTAGCTGAAGCAGCCATGATACTTCGAGTACAGTCTCTTCAGTCATGACTACTTCTCCACAGCTTCAAGCCAACTATACCCTTTATCTTCAAGCTCATGCGCAAGGGTCTTATCGCCAGATTTAATAATACGGCCTTCTGCAAGCACGTGAATGTAATCCGGCTCAACGTAGTTCAATAAGCGCTGGTAGTGGGTCACTAAAATGATGGCGCGATTCGCGGCTCGCATGGTGTTAATGCCTTTTGCAATCACACGCAACGCGTCAATATCTAAGCCTGAATCAGTCTCATCTAAAATCGCAAGCTTTGGCTCAAGTGCAAACAGTTGCAAAATCTCGTTACGCTTTTTCTCGCCACCCGAAAAGCCGTCATTCACGTTCCGGTATAAAAAGCTCTCATCCATCTCAAGCTGTGCGCATTTTTCACGAATAAAACCCAAGAAATCCATCGCATCCATAGTCGGCTTGCCAGAAGCTTCTGCAATCGCATTCACTGAGGCGCGCAAGAAGTTAATATTGGGCACACCTGGAATTTCAACGGGATATTGAAACGATAAAAATACCCCTGCTTGCGCACGCTCAGCTGGAGATAACTCCGACAAATCTTGGTCTAGGTAAGTCATACTGCCATCTGTCATGGTATAGGCGGGGTGACCTGCCAATAATTTAGAGAGTGTACTTTTACCCGAACCATTGGGGCCCATGATGGCATGTACTTCACCTGGTTTGACTTCAAGGTTTAAGCCTTTCAAAATGGCTTTATCGTCAACTGACGCATGTAAGTTTTTAACCGATAACATATTATCCTACTGCCCCCTCTAAGGTAATGCCGAGTAATTTGCTGGCTTCAACCGCAAATTCCATTGGTAATTCTTTTAAGACTTGCTTACAAAATCCATTCACAATCATTGAGACTGCTTCTTCCGTATCGATACCGCGCTGCTCACAATAAAACAATTGATCTTCACTAATTTTAGACGTGGTGGCTTCATGCTCAATTTGGCTGCTTGCCTCACGCGCTTCAATATAAGGAAACGTGTGTGCGGAACATTTATCGCCCATCAACATCGAATCACACTGCGTGTAATTTCGTGCATTTTTCGCAGTGGGTAAAATACGTACCAAGCCGCGATAAGCATTATGCGACTGACCCGCGCTAATGCCTTTAGAAATAATGGTTGAACGCGTGTTTTTACCAATATGAATCATTTTAGTGCCAGTATCGGCTTGCTGATAATTGTTGGTGACTGCAACCGAGTAAAACTCACCCACTGAATCATCGCCTTTCAAAATCACGCTTGGATATTTCCAGGTAATGGCAGAGCCAGTTTCGACTTGGGTCCAAGAAATTTTTGAGCGCTTGCCACGGCATGTACCACGCTTGGTAACAAAGTTATAAATCCCGCCTTTGCCGTCTTTATCGCCTGGGTACCAATTTTGTACCGTAGAGTATTTGATGCTTGCATTCTCTAATGCAACCAATTCAACCACTGCGGCATGCAATTGATTTTCATCGCGCATCGGTGCCGTACAGCCTTCTAAATAAGAAACATAACTATCATCGTCAGCCACAATCAGTGTACGCTCAAACTGACCGGTGGAGGCTGCGTTAATTCGGAAATAAGTTGAAAGTTCCATTGGGCAGTGTACGCCTTTTGGAATATACACAAACGAACCATCGGTAAATACAGCTGAGTTTAGTGCCGCATAAAAATTATCCCGGTAAGGCACGACTGTGCCGAGATATTTTTCGACTAGGTCTGGGTAATCTTTAGCAGCTTCAGAGAAAGAACAAAAAATAATGCCTTTCTCAGCAAGCTTTTCTTTAAAGGTTGTAGCCACCGAGACACTATCAAATACAGCGTCAACTGCAACACCTGCCAGCATTTCTTGCTCACGCAATGGAATCCCAAGCTTTTCGTAGGTTTTAAGTAGCTCCGGGTCAACTTCATCCAGGCTTTTTGGCATTTCTTCAACACTCTTGGGCGCTGAGTAATATGAAATTTCTTGGAAATCAATCGGTGGATAATGCACGCTCGACCATTCAGGCGGCGTCATGGTTTTCCAGTACTCAAAAGCCTTCAATCGAAACTCTAATAAAAATTCAGGCTCATTTTTCATCGCAGAAATACGACGAATCACACTTTCATCAAGACCTGGTGGAAAAGTTTCTGAGGCAATATCAGTGACAAACCCATGCTGATAATCCCCGTCTAAAAATACACTGAGCGGTTCATGCGCTTTCGACACGATTAACTCCCATCACAACTTGCTTCATTTGGTTTAAACTTCCGCGTGAAATCGCAGGCTTTGCCAAAGCCTCCAAACTCACGCTCTCAAGAGCTGCCTCAATAGACTGACTAATCAGGCGCCAATTATCTTGTACATGACACACCTTATGCAGTGCACAAGCATTCGGTGTTGCACTACACTCAGTAAGCCCTCGCGGCTCATCCAGGGCATATAAAATCTCAGCTGCCGAAATATCGCTTGCAGCATGCTTCAGGCGATATCCCCCTTGTGAACCACGCACTGAAACCAACAGCCCTGCAGCCAGTAGGCGTTTCAATACTTTACTGACCGTCGGTAACCCTAAGTGGGTTTCAGCTGCAATATCGCGCGCACTCGCAAGTTCTCCGGCACGCTGCGCCAAAAAAACCATGACAACTGCGCCATAATCGGCCAATTTATTCATCCTAAGCATATGGATTTCTCGTATATAGGACTTTTTTGGTTCTATTTAAAAATAATCGGGACAGATCATACACCGAGTCCAGGATGTAAGCAATGGCATTGACAAGTTCGCCACAGCATTAAATAATAGCGCGCATAGTTCCATCCCAAATCAATCAATACTCAAGGATTCTATATGGACAAGCGCATGTTACCACACGCCTTTTTTATGCTAACCGCACTATTTTGCGTAGGCACCAAGTCCTTTGCTGAGCCCACTAATATTGGCAAACTTAGAACTGAGCTCAGAAACTACTACGATACCGGCGCCTATGAGAAAGAAATTACCGCTGTCGTTAAGCAAGCAGAAGCGTATATCGATGCCCGGGCAAAAACCAATGCCAGACTGGCAGCGCCCAAAAAACTTGCTATTGTGCTTGATATCGACGACACCTCACTCTCTAACTATCAAGATATCGTAGGCCGCGATTTTTGTGATAATGCGAAGCTCATCCGAGCAGGCATTAAACGTGCAAATACGCCAGCCATTACACCAGTGCTTGAATTGTATAAGAATGCGCGCAATGAAAAGGTCGCTATCTTTTTTGTCACCGGTCGTCGCCCTGACTTACAAAGGGCAACTGAGAAAAACTTAAAGGCCGCAGGCTACACCACTTGGAACGGTATCTTCTTCAGACCTAAAGAAGATTTAAACCAATCTGTTGTACCTTTCAAAACCCAAGTCCGCTCAAATATTGAAGGACAAGGCTACACCATCATTGCATCGATTGGCGATCAAGAAAGTGATTTAAAGGGTGGCTACGCGGAAAAAACATTTAAACTACCAAACCCCTACTACTACCTCCAGTAAACGTTTCTTTTTTACCAAATTATAAAACATGCTCACCTCGAGAGCGGGATGAGCATGCTTTGTTACTTTTTTAGTGATGTATGCCTCCAACTCTCGATGAATTACAAGCTCTGATTGAGCAAACACAGTGGTCTCCTCTCGGTGCCGGCTCGTTTAATACCGCACAAACTTCAAACACTGAGCTCACCATCGGCGGCTATACTGGACGCTGGGTTCTTAAAAAGCCTAAAGATGCCTTAGAATATAATGAAATAGGGCGCGCAGTCAGAAAATGGAATTTGCTAAACCCCGAGTTCCCAGCCTACCAAACCCAAAAGGGTTGGCTTGTACCTTATCTTGGAAGAATTCAAGCATCAGATAAGCAAATTGCTGAAAAACTGGTTGAGATTTATCAAAGAACAGGAGAAATCATTGCAGATGCATGTGTTCAGCATAACTTTCTCGTTTACCAAGGTAAAGTGGTTTGTGTCGATGTTGACTATGCATTGCGTAGAGGTTCGTTCACAAGTGAAAATTTTTTTCATGACGATGCACTTATTAAAGATCTGCTTTACTGCATAACCAACTATGCTGATAACCATGGAAAACCCAACACTGCGAGAATCACACAAGGTTTGCTCTATTTGGAACAGCAACTCCCTAACTATGCTAAACATCAAGAAATTACCTTGCGCATGGCATATTGGTTATATTGGTTCTATGAAGCAAAAGAACCCCTGACCAAAGAGCTCATGGAAACTTTGTTCGAAGTTGCCAATCTCGATGCGCAAGGTAAAATTATAAATGTCGCTCCCTATCCCAAATTATTCAAACTCCTACATGAGCAAAAGCAGCATGCTCCCCTCACGCAAGACAAACTTGCAACGCTCTTAAAAAAGCAGCTCTGGGATCCAGAGTGGTGGGCACAAAGTTTAAACGAGGAAAAAGTACTCGAAATACTTCGAAATGACCCGAGTAGCATGAATCGCAAAGGAAAATACGGCTACACCTTTCTACACTTAGCAACACGCTACTACAAGCTCAAGGTCTTAGATTATTTAGTAAAACATCACGCAGATTTAGAGATACGAACGGATACAAATGTCGAGCTCCCGTACTCGGACATGACGGCACTCGACATCGCCGTTCAAGGTCAAATGGTTATATCCAAACTATTAGCTAAATATGGTGCTAAGCTTCCTCCAGAACTGACAGCGCTTCTACCTGCAAAGCAAGAGAGTCTAAACGAAGCATTTATTTGTCTCTGGGATAACCTCCATCAACTCGCAGCTGCCCCTCATGAGCTTTCAGAGGAAAAAAGATCTGAGCTACTTCTACTGGTCACTCAGCATCCACAACTACTCACGTGGGAAGTTGAAATTAACCGAATGAGTATCCTACACTGTGCGTTCCAAAGAAATAACCGACTACTGATTGAAGCAGTTACCAAACTTCCAAACTGGAACGAGCTTGCTCTCGTAAAAAATTTCAGTGGTCGAACACTGTGGCACGTGGTTGCAAACAGCAACTATCCTGAAAATATTCACTTTTTAAATCCGACTAACCTCAACACACAAACTCAATATAGCCAAACCGCTCCTCTACACATAGCTGCAGCACAAAAAAATCATCGAATGTGTGAAGACTTACTGCACTTGGGGGCTAATCCTTGTTTGCAAAATCAATATGGCAAGACCCCAGAAAAACTATGGCCATCAGAGCCCAATCAACCCACTCCCTTCTCGTCACTTCGAGACGACTTCATTAACACAGCTCGAAAAGCAGCTGGACTCTCCGCAGAAACCAGAGCACGCATCACAGCCCTTGTTAAGCAACATACTCACTTTCTGCTGTCTTGGCCAATCCACAATGACCGGTGCTTTTTGGAGCTGCTCTTTTGTGAAAAACATACAGAGCTCCTCCAAGAGTTCATACAGCGCCCAGACTGGCACGAGCTTGCCTCTCAAGTCCAGAGCCCCTCTTTATTTTATGCCATCGCTCAAACCGGGCAGTTACAATACTACGACTTACTCAAGCACCTACCAACAACACCAGCTCATTGGGCAAATACTCTACGAATAGCTACAATATGTGGACATGCTGAGTTTTGTATAAAGCTGCTTGAGGATGGCGCCGACCCAACCCACCAAACAAGCACAAAAAACACTGCAATAGAGATATGGAGTTCCAAACATCCAGACCAACCAAACCCTTTCATGTTCCACCAACTTCGAGTTACTTTGGCAAACAAAAAAGAGCGGATTACGACCCTTCTTGATAAGTTTGTTCAGAGTACAGCATTCTTTGACATTTCTAGTGGAAAGGCAGCACTACAAACGCTTAAGCAAGCCATACAGCAAATCACAACTCCCAAAATAGATGCACCTCAGAAAACAGCAGATGAGTTAATTCATGATGCCGTAGAAAATTGGAAGGCAAATCGCCCTAACCTCTACCCCAAAGAAATAACAGAAGCGTTAGCAGCTATCACCGATTTAATGACAGATGTTTCGGAAAAACATCAGACAAAACGCATGAAGCTCGGGAAATAAAGAGGGCTTATGACACCAAGCCTACAAAAATCTATGTTATATTCAAAATGGATTCCCGCCTGACGCGGGAATGAGGCCGTGAGGAAAAAATGCACCAAACCAAACTTGCCGTGGTCTGTATCCTGAGCCTTTTATTACTCTCATGTGCAAAGATGATTATTCATACCACAGCGCCTGTTCCTTTAGCGGTAGACTCTAAAATAGCTGTAACTGCATTTAAAAATGAAACTGATACCCCTTTGGCAGACGAATATGCGCAGGCTACTGCATCAAAAGTACTAAAGGTGCGTGGCTTTCGACATGTCTTAGTTTCACCCCCGCAGATTAAAACTTATGAAGCACAACTCCGATGGGCCAAACAAGCGGGTGCAAAATATATGGTGACAGGCAATGTTCGTGAATGGAGCTATCTCATGAGCTTAGATAATGAGCCTTTAATCGGCGTCACCATGCAGCTCATCGATACCGCCTCAAAGCACACCATTTGGAGCGCTGACGGTAGTAAAAAGGGCAGCAGTCTTCGTGTGCTCCCCTCAATTACCGAAGAGCTGACTCATGCAATGTTAGTTCGGTTATATGCAACAACTAGTTAGGTCCATCGTTTACAGCCTCCACTGACTCCCACTCAGCAACCTGCAATTTAGCAAGTTCTTCTTCTAAGCGCGCAATTTTACCTTGAAGCTGAGTTAGCTCACTTCGCACCTTAGCTTTTTTAGGTGTTTTATCATCTTCCAGTTGCGTTTCTTTAATACTTGCACGACGAACTGCATTCACATACCGCAGAGACAAAAGCAGAGTCTCTCCTCCCCTACGCTCTACAGCAGCAAAAAACGGCTTCCAGCGCTCGTCGCTAACGTCTTTCAAGTCACATCCACGAATAGCCAATACGTCACTTGGATCTACAGAAAGTTCTACAAAACGCTCAACATTCAAACTCTGAAGCGCTTGCAATAATGTCATGCGCTCTTCATTTCCCTTACCTACCCAACTCAACAAACTAAACATAATCTACAGCCATAATCTCGTATTCAACCATCCCGCCCGGAGTACTTACTTCAACCACATCATCCAGTTGTTTGCCAATCAGTGCACGACCAATTGGTGAAGTATAAGAAATTTTATTGCACTTAATATCTGCTTCGTCTTCTCCAACAATTTGATACGTTGTTTCGGTATCATCTTGCATGTGAAGCAGTGTCACTGTCGCACCAAATACTACTTTGCCTTGATTCGGCAACTTGGTAACATCAACAATTTGCACTTGAGAAAGCTTTGCTTCTAATTCTTGAATACGACCTTCTGTAAAACTTTGCTGTTCACGTGCGGCATGATACTCCGCATTTTCTTTTAAATCACCATGCGCACGTGCTGTGGCAATCGCCTCAATAATTTGTGGGCGAACCTCAGACTTTAAGCGTGTGAGCTCGTCTGTTAAGGTTTGCGCACCTGTTGGCGTCATTGGATGTTTTTGCATAATCCCTACCTCGCTTGTAAATCTTGTAACCGTGTTACAGTTTCTCTATCTTCATATTTCATTGCCAATGAGGCCGCTTCAGCCCCTGCAAGCGTCGTCGTGTAGCTCACATTATGTTGCAATGCGCTGCGGCGAATTTCGAACGAATCCGAAATCGCTTGTTTACCTTCTGTTGTATTCACAATGAAATCAATTTCATCGTTTTTAATATAATCCACCACATGTGGACGCCCTTCTGCGACTTTAAGTACTCGACGGCAATCTAAACCTGCAGCCTGAAGCACTAAAGCCGTACCACGTGTCGCAAGTAACTCAAAGCCTAAAGCAATGAGCTGCTTCGCAATTTCACCAACTCGAGTCTTATCTGCATCTCGAACTGATAAAAACGCCTTTCGGCGCCGAACAATATTTGCACCGGCACCAATTTGCGCTTTTGCAAAAGCTTGTCCAAATCGTTTCGCAATTCCCATAACTTCACCCGTCGACTTCATTTCTGGTCCAAGAATGGAGTCAACACCCGAGAATTTAATAAACGGAAAGACTGGAAGCTTTACAGCATAAAACGAAGGTGCCCTTTCTTGCAAGGATAGACCTTGATCAGCCAAACGCTGCCCTACTTTACAACGCGCAGCAATCTTTGCCAAGAGCAAACCCGTTGCTTTTGAAACAAAGGGCACAGTTCTTGAAGCCCGTGGGTTAACTTCAAGCACATAAATATCATCCCCTTGAATGGCAAACTGCGCATTAACCAAACCGCACACGCCCAAATCAAGCGCCATTTTTTTGAGCTGGTCCATAATCTCGTGTTGCAGAACAATCCCAAGACTGCATGGCGGTAAAGTACAAGCTGAGTCACCTGAGTGTACCCCGGCTTGCTCAATATGCTCCATTACCCCACCAATTAAAACGGTTTCACCATCACATACAGCATCGACATCGACTTCGGTCGCATCATTTAAAAATTTATCGAGCAATAATGGCGTTTTATTTAAATCAATTTTGGTTTTATCCAGGTATTGCTGTAAATCTTCACGGCGATACACAATCTCCATGGCACGCCCGCCAAGCACATAAGATGGGCGCACGACCAATGGATAGCCAATTTCGTCTGCGAGAGTCAACGCCTCAGATACGTTTGACGCCATCGCATTAGGCGGCTGCTTCAAGCCTAAACGCTCAACCAGTGCTTGAAATTGCGCCCTGTCTTCAGCGGCATCGATTGCATCCGGAGACGTCCCTAAAATCGGTACACCCGCATCGGCCAAAGCACGGGCTAAATTCAATGGTGTTTGTCCACCGTAATGCACCACAACCCCCATTGGTTTTTCAATATCAACCACCGCCAACACATCTTCAAGGGTCACTGGCTCAAAATACAGTCGGTCAGATGAGTCAAAATCGGTAGAAACCGTCTCAGGGTTACAGTTCAGCATAATCGTCTGATAACCCGCTTCTCGAAGCGCTAAGGCTGCGTGCACACAACAGTAATCAAACTCAATCCCCTGACCAATACGATTAGGCCCCCCACCTAAAATCAGGACCTTTTGCTGAGAGTCTTCAGGGCGTGCTTCACAATGCGTCGCATAACAAGAGTACATATACGCCGTTTCACTTGGAAACTCTGCGGCACAAGAATCAATACGTCGATACACCGGTGTCACGCCTAAAGCATGGCGTCTGGTACGTACTGTTTCTTCATCTGAGGACAAGCAGTGGGCCAGATACGCATCAGAAAAACCTCGTTTTTTTAAAGCACGTAGATGCTGTTCATCTAAATCATCTAATGTGTGCTTTTCAAGTACCTGCTCAGCATGAACTAAGTCTTCAAACTGCGCTAAAAACCAGGGGTCTATTTTAGATTCTTGATAAATTTCTTCGCGCGTCAGACCTTGTCTGAAAGCATCAAGCACCGACCACAAACGCTCAGGGGTTGGTTCCCGCAACTGGCCTCGTAGCACCGCCATATCTCCTTCGTGAAAACGCGGCTCAAGCCCCAAGTGCCCGGTCTCCAAACTACGAATTGCTTTTAAGAGTGCAGATTGAAAGTTCGCGCCTATCGACATCACTTCACCCACTGACTTCATTTGGGTCGATAAAGTATTCGAAGTCTGTGGGAATTTATCAAAATTAAAACGTGGAATTTTAACTACCACATAATCAAGCGTTGGCTCAAAAGAAGCAGGGGTTAGGTGACCCGTAATTTCATTACGCAGCTCATCCAAGGTGTAACCGACAGCAAGCTTTGCTGCGACTTTTGCAATTGGAAAACCTGTTGCTTTAGAAGCAAGTGCCGAGCTGCGTGAGACACGCGGGTTCATCTCAACCACTAGCAAGCGACCATCTTCTGGATTCACAGCAAATTGAACATTCGCGCCCCCAGTTTCCACCCCAACTGCACGCACTACTTTAAGCGTTGCATCTCGCATGCGCTGATATTCTTTATCGGTTAAGGTTTGGGCCGGTGCGACCGTAATTGAGTCTCCGGTATGTACCCCCATTGGGTCGATATTTTCAATGGTACAAATAATAATCCCTTGGTCGTTTTTATCACGGACCACCTCCATCTCGAACTCTTTCCAACCAATGACAGACTCATCCAACAAAAGCTCTCGCGTTGGTGAAAGCGCTAAACCTTGGGTACAGATGGCTTCGAATTCTTCGCGGTTATACGCAATTCCACCGCCAGAGCCCCCCATGGTAAAAGACGGACGAATAATCGTTGGAAAACCAAGCTGAGCTTGCACCGAAAGCGCTTCTTCAAGACTGTGTGCAATGGCTGAGTGAGGCATCTCAAGACCAATAGACTCCATCAATGTGCGAAATTTTTCGCGGTCTTCGGCTCTATCAATCGCCTCACGATTCGCACCAATAAGCTCAACTCCATGCTGCTCTAAAATCCCCTCACGAACCAAATCGAGCGTACAGTTTAAGGCAACCTGGCCACCCATTGTGGGCAAAAGGGCGTCTGGCTTTTCTTGCTCAATCACACGGGCAACTTCTTGCCAACGCACAGGCTCGACATAAGTCGCATCGGCAAGTTCAGGGTCAGTCATGATGGTTGCAGGATTCGAGTTCACCAAAATGACTCGATATCCTTCTTGCTTGAGTGCTCGAACAGCTTGTGTTCCGGAATAATCAAATTCACACGCTTGCCCTATGACAATGGGGCCTGCGCCTAGGATTAAAATAGATTGAATATCCGTTCTTTTAGGCATGCATATCACACATCGCAGTGTAAGGTGGCCTATTTTATCGTTTTTTTAATGTGTTGTCTTCAAGGGGTGCAAGTAAAAACTTGCACCCAAAGCAAACTATGCGCTATCGACTTCTATCAATATCTACGTCAACATCCCTTCTCACAGCTCCCCGCCTCACAGGAGCGCCACGTCCTACAGGAGCAACTCGTGCTGGAGTGACATATGCCTCTGGCTGTGCTGAGTCATCAATAGCTTTATTGCAGTGTCCTGCAGCACCATAGCACTGACACATACCACTTTGATTTTGAGCCGTAATGCCATTACACTTTCCAGGGACACCACAGGCACAATGAGTACCTGCCCACTTAGCGCACTCATCATCGTTGCTACAGGCCGAGGCATAAACACACAATGAAAAGAAAAAAGTAAGAATACCAACTGACCCATGTATTTTCCTAAACATATCTCCTCCTGAGTTCTTTATTCTGTCTCTAACCGTGTATCTGCTACATCTGGTTTTTCAGGATGTGTTCTACGCAGTGGGTTTGCAGGGCGAATTCTCACGGGGCCTGCCGAAGACGAATGACAAACACCCTCAGCACCAAAACAACGACAAGTCCCTACTGGATGAGCTTTAGTAACACCATGACACTTTGCATGCACACCACAAGCACAATTTTTAGGCTCCCACTCGCCACAATCAATGGCGTGGCTACACGCTTTTGCATATACACCACATGAAAAAAGCAAAGCTAAACCAGCCAACACCCAAGGGCTTCGATTAAACATAAATACTCCCTGATTTGAGTAAAATCATGCCTACATCAATACTAACTATATATCAAAATCATCCAAAATCATGCATAATGCGCCACCGAGAAACATAACCCCATATGATGAAGCAGTAACTGATGTATATTGATACAATTGAAGTCTTTGAAACAACGCTTGCAAACACAGCCCCAATAGAAGATACAGAAGTTCTCCTTGACTTAAGTCGTGCCGAGACAGATGAACTCACTGGTGTTCACTTCGATAAAATTTTAAATGGTAACCAACACGCGATAGAGCTCACTATCGACTTTGGAGAAAAGTTCAACCTGCCTCACAAGATGCTTCAATCACTCATGAATGGACTTGCCACAGACCAACACTTAATCAGTGTCACGCTTTGTTTCTGGGGCAGAAGTAGCCTATCAGCGCAAAATATACAAACATTAATACAAACCCTAACATCGCAGAAATTTCACGCAATACTCACGCTACAAATATCAGGCGTCAATCTAAGAGAGCAACGCCTCTTTACCACATTCATCGATGCCATCACCTCACCAGACTGTCAGCCTTGGCTCACTGTTGAGTTTTTAACCCCCGAGCCAGGTGCCCCTCGCATAACCTCTGATGAAGTTGCATATATCATAGAAGCTGTCAAAAGAGAGTCACAGCCTTTAGGTGGAGTCGTTGACATTGGGTTTAATGGAGATGAGGCACAGCGCCACGAGCTATTCAAATCCCGCGAGCGTGCTGCAAGATTTGCGCTCAACTACTTACAAGCAAATCCTGAATCTCACAAGCAACTCAAAGCAAAAACAAAAGCTGAGTTAACACAAGCCTGTCAAGCCAATAAGAACTGGGTGCATCACAAAGTCGAAACACATATTCACGAACTTGAAGGACGCCTACTTTCTAAGGCTCGACGAACCGAAGCACTCAGAAGGCTACAGCAGCGTTTATCTGAAAAAAATGATACTGAAGCCTACCAAGTGATTCAGACATGGGAGACTTTTGTCCTTGACGGTGATATCTACACCGAGGCACAGCGCATCTCATCGCTCAATGAGCGCTTCTCAAGTTTTCGCAGCAACCAAAAAGTGCTGACCTCAACCGAAGCACTGATTGCCGAGTTAAAATCAGAGTGCACTACTATAGAACCGAGTGAGGGGGCTAATTTGGCCAAGACCTTATCGATTACAACCGATAGCACCGAGTCGCCGCATAGCCTCCGACAATAATCTAATACCGATAATGCTCAGGCTTATAAGGTCCATCGACCGGTAAATTCAGGTATGCAGCCTGCTCAGAGGTCAGGGCCGTCAGTTTCGCGCCAATACGTCCCAGGTGCAATCGCGCCACTTTTTCATCAAGTTTTTTTGGCAGCGTATACACTTCATTTTTGTAGTTGTCTGCATGTTGAAACAGCTCGATTTGCGCAAGTACCTGGTTGGTAAAAGACGCAGACATCACAAAGCTTGGATGCCCCGTCGCACACCCTAAATTCACCAAACGACCTTCTGCAAGCACGGTTAAGCGCTTACCATCTGGGAAAATCACTTGATCAACTTGAGGCTTCACATTATCCCAAGGATAACGGCGCAAACTAGCAATATCGATTTCAGAATCAAAGTGACCAATATTGCACAGAATGGCTTGGTCTTTCATACGCTCCATATGCGCGTGTGTGACAACATGATAATTTCCGGTCGCCGTCACCAGAATATCAACCTCTCCTGCCACATCATCTAGCGTAACCACTCGATACCCTTCCATCGCGGCTTGCAATGCGCAAATGGGGTCAATCTCAGCAATAAAAACCGTAGCTCCTTGGCCTCTTAAAGCCTGGGCACAGCCTTTACCCACATCGCCGTAACCTAAAATGAGTGCAATTTTTCCAGCAATCATAACGTCAGTTGCACGCTTAATTCCATCAAGCAGAGACTCTCGACAGCCGTATAAATTATCAAACTTAGACTTAGTCACTGAGTCATTGACGTTAATTGCAGGCATGCCAAGCGTTTCATTCTTTGCCATCTCATAGAGACGTCCAACGCCGGTGGTTGTTTCCTCTGAAAGTCCTTGAATGCTTGCTAAAAGCTCAGGATAATCTGCGTGCACAATGGCAGTCAGGTCTCCCCCATCATCAAGTAATAAGTTTGGCGTCCAGTCGTCTGGGCCTTTAATGGTTTGATGCACGCACCAGGTGTATTCTTCTTCTGTTTCCCCTTTCCAGGCAAACACAGGAATACCTGCCGCGGCCATTGCAGCAGCCGCATGGTCTTGAGTCGAGAAAATATTGCAAGACGACCACCGAACCTCAGCCCCCAAAGCACATAGCGTTTCGATGAGCACAGCGGTTTGAATGGTCATATGCAAGCAACCCGCAATACGTGCACCCGCCAATGGCTTGGAGTCTGCAAACTCAGCCCGAAGTGCCATCAGTCCTGGCATTTCAGTTTCGGCAATCAGAATCTCTTTTCGGCCCCACTCGGCAAGGCTTAAATCAGCTACACGGTAATCCGTTAGTTTCTCGCTTACTTCCTGCATGCTGGCTCTCCTTAGTCAGATTGGATACATCTTTGCGTAATGCATCTACTTTATCAAGGCGTTCCCAGGGAAACGCATCACGTCCATAGTGTCCAAGTGTTGCAGTTTGTCGATAAATCGGTCTAAGCAAGTCATGATGCTTAATAATACCTGCCGGTGTTAAATCAAAGTGCGCTCGAATCAGCTCAAGCATCGCACCATCGGAAATTTTCCCGGTGCCAAACGTTTCTACGTGAATAGAAGTCGGCTCAGCAACCCCAATGGCATAAGAAACTTGAATCTCACATTTCTCAGCAATGCCTGCAGCCACAATGTTTTTTGCCACATGACGTGCTGCATACGCACCTGAGCGGTCCACTTTGGAAGGATCTTTCCCTGAAAAACAGCCACCGCCATGGCGCGCCATCCCACCATAGGTATCCACAATAATTTTACGCCCTGTCAAACCACAATCACCAAGTGGCCCACCGATGACAAAGCGTCCCGTTGGGTTAACCAAAAAGCGGGTTTCAGGTGTTATCCAATGACTGGGTAAAATAGGCCGAATAATCCATTCTTCTACCTTCTTGGCCAGCTCAGACTGTGTCACTTCAGGGGCATGTTGCGTAGAGAAGACAATCGTATCAATGGCAACAGGCTTGCCATCTTGATAACGAAAGGTTAACTGACACTTGGCATCAGGTCGAAGCCAAGGTAGCTCGCCATTTTTACGAAGCTCTGCTTGCCTTGCCATTAAAAGGTGTGAGTATGCGATAGGCGCTGGCATCAAGACATCGGTCTCGTTTGAGGCATAACCAAACATTAAACCTTGATCACCTGCTCCTAAAATTTCTTTATCGGTTTGATCAACCCCCTGGGCAATATCAGGAGACTGCTTGCCAATTGCTGAAAGGACCGCGCAAGATTCCCAGTCGAAGCCCATGGAAGAACTATTATAACCAATATCTCGAATCACAGAGCGCGCAAGATCTTCGACATCAACCCATGCACTGGTAGAAATTTCACCACCAACCAGCACCATGCCGGTCTTAACAAAAGTCTCACAGGCAACGCGTGCATGCTTATCTTGCGCTAAAATGGCATCAAGTACCGCATCGGAAATTTGATCGGCTATTTTATCTGGATGACCTTCTGAAACCGACTCAGAAGTAAAAACATTACTCACACTCATGGTTAGATATCCCTATTTATCACGCATTAACCCAACAAATTGTTCAAAAATACACGCCGCATCGTGTGGCCCGGGACCTGCTTCAGGATGCCCCTGGAAGCCAAAGGCCGGCAAGCTCTCATGGATGATACCTTGTAAACTATCGTCAAACAAGGAACGGTGTGTCACGTGCAAACACTCGGGAAGCGAGGCTTCATCTATCGCAAATCCATGGTTTTGGCTGGTAATTAAAACCTGTTTAGGAGACTTAGTTTGCTGTACCGGATGATTCACACCGTGGTGCCCAAACTTCATTTTGACAGCACGCGCACCACAAGCCAAAGCTAAAATCTGAAACCCAAGACAAATTCCAAACAGCGGCACACCGTGTGCTAACAACTCACGAGCAGCCTGTATGGCATAATCACAAGCAGCTGGGTCTCCTGGACCATTCGATAGCAACACGCCATCAGGGTTCATCGCAATGACATCTTCTGCCTTGGTTTGTGCGGGCACTAGCGTTAAGTAGCATCCTTTATCGTGCAAACGCCGCAAAATACTATGCTTCACCCCAAAGTCATACACCACCACATGCAAACGCTCTGGCTCTGAATCATCGGCCCAACTGCCACGACCAACATGCCAACGCTCAATTGTTTTTCTAGACACCACTTGAGCTAAATCAACCCCAAGCAAACCTGGGTAAGCCTTTGCTCGAGCGCGGGCTTCCTCAATCTCGTCGACATTGGTTGTAATACAAGCAGACACAGCCCCTTTATCACGTAAGTAACGCGTTAAAGCTCGCGTATCAACACCTGCAATGGCAACCACGCGGTGCTTTTGTAAAAAGTCAGGTAAACTCAACTCTGAACGATAATTGCTCGCAATAGAAATTTCATTCTGTAACACAAGTCCTTCGGCCCACACTCGAGAAGACTCCATGTCTTCTTGGTTACAGCCGGTATTTCCAACATGTGCGGTCGTCAGCATGACTAATTGATGTGCATAAGACGCATCAGTCAGAATTTCTTGATAACCGGTCATCCCGGTATTAAAGACCAACTCACCGGCTGAGCTCCCTGGAACACCAACAGAAACACCCTCAAATACTGAGCCATCTTCAAGAACAAGACATGCCGGTGGATTCATCATTTAAAGCTTCATATCCTCAAAAAATTGTTTCACACGGCCAAACCAAGAGTCTGATTTAGGTGAGTGTGAACCAGGATTTTTATCCAAAGAAGTCTGAAACTTGCCAAGCATTTCTTTTTGCTCTTTCGAAAGCTTCACGGGCGTCTCAAGGATAACCCGGCACAATAAATCACCTGAGCCATGTCCACGCATCGACTTCATTCCTTTACCACGAAGACGAAACGACTTACCGGTCTGAGTTTCTGGTGGAATTTTTAAGGCCACGCGTCCATCCAGTGTCGGCACGTCAATACTGCCACCTAAAGCGGCTGTCGTAAAGGCAATCGGCACCTCACAATGTAAGTCTTTGCCATGACGCTCAAAAATAGCATGCTTCTTAACCGCAACTTGTACGTATAAATCACCAGCAGGGCCGCCATGTATACCAGCCTCTCCCTCGCCACTCAAGCGCACCCGATCGCCTTCATCGATACCAGCTGGAATTTTCACGGTTAAAGTTTTGCTCTCTCGAACACGGCCTTCACCATGACAAATGGTACAAGGGTCTGAAATCATTTGCCCATCGCCATGACAGTGCGGACAGGTTTGTTGAATCGAGAAAAAACCTTGCTGAATTCGAACTTGCCCAACCCCATTACAGGTTTCACATGTGGTAGGCTTAGAACCTTTTTTAGCTCCTGAGCCATCACACGCGCCGCATGCCGCATGACGAGGCACTTTGATTTCTACTTCTTTACCTTGAGCGGCTTCTTCGAGTGTGAGCTGAACGCTAATTTGCAAATCAGCACCACGCTGCGCACGCGAAGCACCACCTGGGCCTGCCCCTGCTCGACCACCGGTAAAAATGTTCTCAAAAATATCTTCAAAAACATCGCCAAAGCCCCCAAAACCACCAGCACCGGGGCCAGCACCACCAGCCATACCATCAACACCTGCATGGCCAAATTGGTCGTAGGCGGCACGCTTGTCTTTGTCTGATAAAATAGCGTAGGCTTTTTGGATTTCTTTGAATTTTTCTTCCGATGAAGCATCACCCTGATTTCTATCAGGGTGATGCTTCATCGCCAGCTTACGATACGACTTCTTAATCTCTGCATCACTAGCATCGCGTGCGACACCGAGAAGCTCATAATAATCTTGCTGCTGCATGAATTGCTCTCTCGATGTAAGACTTAAGCTTTATCGTCTTTGTTTTTGGCATCATTATTGTCGACTTCTTCAAACTCAGCATCAACAACAGTCTCACTTTCATCATTTGCCTCTGTGGCACCAGAAGCATCGCCACCTTCAGCACCAGAAGCATCAGCAGATTGTTTTGCATACAATCTCTCAGCCATAGATGAAGAAGCTTTATTCAATACTTCAAGCTTTTCTTCAATCTCAGCTTTATCACTGCCTTTCAACGCTTCTTTCAATGAGGTAATCGCTTCTTCAATACTTTGCTTCTCACCCGCTTCGATGCCATCGCCCAGCTCTTCAATCGATTTCTCAGCATTGTGAATCAAGCTATCAGCTTGGTTTCGAAGTTCAACCATTTCTTTGAACTTCTTATCGTCTTCAGCATGCGCTTCCGCGTCTTTCACCATTGCTTCAACTTCTTCATCACTCAAACCACTAGAGGCCTTAATGACAATTGACTGTGCTTTGCCAGTTGCCTTGTCTTTGGCTGACACATTCAAGATACCATTTGCATCGATATCAAAGGTCACTTCAATTTGTGGCACACCACGTGGGGCTGCAGGAATATCTGCCAAGTCAAAGCGGCCTAGGGATTTATTTGCTGAAGCTTGCTCACGCTCCCCTTGCAATACATGTACTGTCACTGCTGTTTGGTTGTTTTCAGCTGTCGAGAACACTTGGTTTGCCTTGGTTGGGATGGTGGTGTTTTTGTCTATCAACTTGGTCATCACGCCACCCATAGTTTCAATACCAAGTGACAACGGGGTCACATCCAAGAGTAAGATATCTTTCACATCACCAGACAAGACCGCCGCTTGAATCGCAGCACCAACAGCCACCGCTTCATCAGGGTTCACATCACGACGAGGCTCTTTACTAAAGAACTCCTCAACCGTCTTCTGAACCAAAGGCATACGGGTTTGACCACCCACCAAAATCACTTCGTCAATCTGAGAAACGCTGAGACCCGCGTCTTTCAACGCTGTCTTACATGGCGCGATGGTGCGAGTTACTAATGCTTCAACCAAAGACTCAAGTTTTGCACGAGTCAGCTTGATATTTAAGTGTTTTGGTCCACTCGCATCCGCTGTAATGTATGGTAAGTTCACATCGGTTTGTTGTGCCGAAGAAAGTTCAATTTTTGCTTTTTCAGCTGCTTCTTTCAGACGTTGTAGCGCGAGTGGGTCGCTATGCAAGTCAATCCCTGCATCTTTCTTAAACTCAGCCGCCAAATACTCAATTAATGCCAAATCGAAGTCTTCGCCACCCAAGAAGGTATCCCCATTGGTTGCCAATACTTCAAACTGGTGCTCACCATCCACTTCAGCAATTTCAATGATAGAAACATCAAAGGTACCACCACCTAAGTCATAAACCACAACGGTTGAGTCACCACGTTTCTTGTCCATACCATAAGCAAGCGCTGCAGCCGTTGGCTCATTGATGATTCGTTTTACTTCAAGCCCTGCAATTCGACCAGCATCTTTGGTTGCTTGACGCTGCGAGTCATTAAAGTAAGCAGGCACTGTAATCACAGCTTCTGTTACTGCTTTTCCTAAGTACTCTTCAGCAGTCTTTTTCATTTTCTTGAGAACTTCCGCTGAAATTTGTGGTGGCGCTTTGTCTTCACCTTTTACTTGAACCCAAGCATCACCGTTATCTGCTTTAACAATCTTGTATGGCACCATTTTAATATCTTTCTGAACAATCTTGTCCGAAAATTGGCGACCAATTAAACGCTTAATAGCAAATAAGGTGTTATCTGGATTAGTCACCGCTTGGCGCTTTGCCGATGAGCCAACTAAGACTTCATCATCTGCATAAGCCACAATAGAAGGTGTGGTGCGATGCCCTTCAGCATTTTCAATCACACGTACATCTTTTCCTTCCATCACTGCAACACACGAGTTGGTGGTTCCTAAATCAATTCCGATAATCGCTGACATAAGTTTTATGCTCCAGTTTCATCAATCTAAAAAATATCCCCTTGTACCGATATATGAGGGGAAAGTTTATTATTTCAAGGGACTAACTTGTTTTTTCTTTTGCCACAATCACACGAGCAGCTCGAATCACACGGTCATTCAATTTATAGCCCTTCTGAAAGACATCAATCACGGTGTTTGGTTTAGCATCTGCTGACTCTTGCATGCTAATGGCTTCATGCATTTCAGGATTAAACGCTTCCCCAATCGGGTTTAGCTGCTCTACATTCGCTTTTTTGAGCATATCCAGGAAGAGTTTCATGGTCAGTGCCATGCCTTCGTGCATTGCACTGTCCCCGTGCTTTTCCGCCAACTGCTCTGCTTGCTCAAGGCTATCAACCACGGGTAATAAATTATTAATAAACTTCTCAAGCCCATAACGATGTGCTTGTGCCACATCACGCTCTGAGCGCCTGCGCAAGTTATCCATCTCGGCGGTCACACGCATCAACTTATCCCAGTTATCGTGCGCCTTTTGTTCTGCTTCGGTCAGCTTCTTTTCAAGTTCCGCATAGGACGGATGCTCGAGAGCATCTCCCCCGTCACCTGCATCCCCCTCATCTTCTGCTTCCTCTTCAAGCATTTCAGCTTCCAATTCTTCTGCTGCCTCATGGGCCTCTTTGATTTTTCCCCAGTCTTTTGTTTGCTCAGTCATCATCAATCACCTTATGAAAAGATTGCCTCTAGAGTTGGGGGCTATTCATAAAATTTCAAGGGCCTGTTGTCCATTTGCTCAATAACGTTGATAATAAGCCCCCTTAATCACGCTCTAACACACTGCAAAAATGCCTAAAGCTTGGAATGCCACATCGTGGTTACATTGCAAAAATCCCCAAGCGCCAGTCTATAAAGACCAGGCTAAACTTGCTGCCGTCTTGAAAAAACTACAAAAACAAGCGCCCTTAGTGTCCATTGCCCCTATCGTAGAGCTCAAGAAAAAAATTGCTGAAGCAAGCATGGGACGCGCCTTTATTCTCCAGGGTGGAGACTGCGCCGAATCGTTTCATGACTGCAGACCCGCTGTGATTCGCGCACAGCTGCACTTAATGCAACACATGGTACAACTATTACAACCCGCCCTGAATCGCCCAGTGATTCCCGTTGGTCGTATTGCAGGCCAGTATGCAAAGCCGCGCTCATCAGAGTACGAAACCCGGGGAGAACAAACACTTTTGAGTTATCGCGGTGACTTAATTAATGCCTCGCCCTTTAACAGAGCAGCACGCGAACCAAACCCTGACTTACTCATGAAGGGCTATGCATCAGCAAATCATACACTTCGCTTCATTAAGAAAATCCAAAAGAAACAGCCTTTTTATACTTCTCACGAAGCACTCCACCTGTACTATGAGGCATCACTCACACGACAGTGTCATAAAGGCCTATGGTATAACCTATCCACTCACCTACCATGGGTTGGCGTCCGTACTACGCAAGTCGATGGTGCACATGTGGAGTTTTTGCGTGGCATAGAAAACCCCATCGGCATCAAAGTTGGCCCAAATACAACTCCGAAAGATTTGTTAAGCCTTCTGGAAATCTTAAACCCAAAACAAGAGCTCGGCCGTATTTTACTCATTACACGCCTTGGCGCGACACATATTCAAGAAACCTTGCCGCCCCTGATTGCAGCCGTGAAAACACTTCCCGTCACTTGGTCATGCGACCCCATGCATGGCAATACGGAAATCACAAAAAATGGTATTAAAACGCGTTATACCGAAAACATTTGGCATGAACTTGAACAGGCTTTTAGCATTCATGGAGCGCACAACAGCCACCTTGGCGGCATTCACCTTGAAGTCACCCCTGAGCCTGTCACTGAGTGTATTGGCGGAAAAAGTGGTCCAACTGAGCATGATTTAGATAAAGCCTATAAAAGCTTGCTAGACCCACGCTTAAATCACGCTCAGGCGATTGAAATTATCAAAAGGTTCGGCAAGCTCATGTTTAAGCGCCAAAACGCGGGTTCTTCATATCCTTACCTTGCCCCTCAGGATGAAATGCTGCTTTAATTTTTTGGAAATCCTCTCTTCGTGGCACCCCTGCGAGCTCTGCATGATATCCAACTTGCTCTTCTATCGCATCAAGTTGCCCTGAAATATCTGACCTCGTGCGTTGCTGACCCACCATGCGCTCCACATGCTTCAGGAGCTGAATGGCTAAGTCAGCCTTATCAACGAGCTCTAAGTGGCTTTTCCCTACAAGCTCATCGATAACTTCCCGATAAAGTCTGACTTTATGCCTCAAAGGAAGATTATCCGGAATTATTTCACTATGTAGCAAAAATTGAATTAATGCTTTGTGATAAGACGCATACTCAGGCTCCCCGATAGCAAGATTATCAATAGCATGACGTATGAGTCTCGCCATAACGTCATACTCAGTTGCTTCAGCCGCCGATGCAATTAAGCTTGGATAAACTGACATCAGGCTTTTTGCATATTGATTCTTCACCCCAACAAACTTTCTCAATAGTGATGTGTTTTTCTGAATCAGGCCAGAGTTTAAAATTAAATGCCCCATATCGGTAATAGCATCCAAAGCCTCTGTCGTTTTGATATCCTCCAAAAGAAATAAATCCTGTGCTTGTTTCAATAAATCAATGACTAAACTGGCTCTATTACGCTCACTAAGCCTCGTATCATTAAAAATCAAATCAATAACATCTTGATAAATTTTCAACTGACTTTCGAGTGAAAACTCTCTAGGTACAAGCACTTGCATTTGCGCTAAAAAAGGCGTTGAATCTATGCCAACAACTGTATCCCTCATTGTACCCCACACCCAGCCCCAAGCCGTTTGTCTATTTTCACCCGGGTTTGCCTGAACAAATTTTATTTCGTCTTGAATGAGTGCTGTAATGGCTTGATATTGGATGTCTTCAGTAAGATGTTCGGTTTGTACAATATCCTCTATCATGGCTTGATATCGGTTAAGCACGTCTTCTTTCGAATACAGGGGATCATCTGCTATCGCATGTATGTCTCGTAGTTTTTCCTCTTCATCTACCGGCCCACCGGCAGCTGCTATCTGCCGCTGTTCAATCTTTTCTGCTCTCTGTTTCGCTTGAATATGACCATGCGAAACCCGCTCTGCCGCCTTTTGAGGCAACTCCTCTATAATCGCTTCGCCGAAAGAAAGTAGTTTTTCTTTATATTCTGAGTGAATATGAAGCTCCCTCACCATCTCTAAGATTTCACTGGCAAGGTTTATGATTTCTTCCCTATCTGCAAGCTCCTCTGGCGGTTTTGTAAATGCACATCGTTGCAACTCTCTGCCAATATCAACCATTGCCTCCTGTGCCAAGGTAAGCACCATCGCTTTATCCGCCACCAAAGGTATTCGTGCATGGTAAGCCTGTAATTTTGTTTTAAAAGACATCTCATCAAATGCTGACTGCTTGAGTTTGGGCTGCGAGCTTGGCAAAGCCTCGTAAAAAGCTTGCTGGTCTTTAATCTCCATCGTCTGAAGACAGCGACGCACCGCATCGAATATCTCTTGGGAGACTTCTGAAAAGTCACTTAAACGTTCTTTCACATCCAAAAGCAATTTGAGCTTATCTGTACTTTCCAGTAGCTCTAAATTCGAGAGCATCTCAAGGGTTCGCTCTTTGGCATACTCTGATATTACCGGAAAACTTGGTCTTCCCAAAAAACGCTGAAGCATTCCTATAAGTTGAGACTGATCGAATCCCCAAACAAACAAAAAGAAAGCAGTAAATAATGAGGGGGCCGATTCAGTAACGCGCATAAACAGATTTCTTCCTTGTTTATCTCTTTGCATTAAAACTTTCGCCATCACCCGGGCTCTATCTGCCTCAGGCAATGTCTTCAGAAGTTCTAAAGTTTGCGTGAAAACCCCTGTAGCACGAGCATCCAATGCTAACATAAGCGCGTTCCTCCCAGACCAAGACTCCTGCTGAGTAAGCGCCTCTTCTAACACCTCTACTCTATCTGCCTCAGGAAGCTCAGCCATAATATTTAAAAGCTTGCCTGCACTTTTGGAGCTAAGCAGACATGCCAGCATAAAATTATTCATGGCCAGGAGATGAGGCTGTATCCAATACATAGCAATCGCCTGCGCCATACCAAGTGGTATAAATAGCTTTTTTTCTGGAGGAACCTTCCAAAACCATAATTCAAATAAAGAATATTCGTCCGAACGCCCTGTAAGCACTTCTTTTTTTATTAAAACTTGCATCCCCTCAGGAAGTGCTTGGATAATTATGAGCTGAGAGTCAATAGATTTATGATCCATAAAATTATACCAGACCTTATTCCTCACAGATTGATAAAGATGTAACTTCAGCTCATCACTGGCTTTCTCTTCAAGCAGCTCATGTTTGAGCTCCGGTTTAATAGAGGCACGTAATATTTTTAACACCGCCTCTACTGAACCATCTTGTAAATGGGTTGCTAATATTTCTACAAGCAAATCATCAGGCACAGACAAGTACTCTAGCACTTGGAGTGTCTCATCAAGATTGTACTGATTCGGCTGAAAAAGCGCGTTAATGCTCGCAACCACACCTTCTTTAGAGGCATACGGATCCATCACAGTATTGATGTGAAGCGCTTCGTCATCCGTGAACTCAAAATAACCTTCTGCCTTCACCCCTTCCCAAAGTAGCTGACGCACATGGGGCCAATTAAGATTGGTTGTCCCTTGGTCGCTCTGCAAGAAAAAATGTTGTCTGAAAAACCAATGTGCCGCTCTCGCTCTCTCCTTTGCCGTGTGCACTTCTAAGTCAGCAGCTTCATAGTCGCTTTTTATTGCAAGAAAGGCCTCTTGCGCTTCCCCAGCAAGCTGCGTCATTGCTTCACTCGCCCAGGTCTTTACAAAAGGCGGTAGACCTCCTTCGTTAAATAATGCTTTAATTTTGAGCGTGTTAAACTTATCAAACTCTGTAAATACCTCAGGACGCGCTTCTGCAAAAGCTTTCATCTTTTCTCTCGCAGCTTGCTTACGTGCATTCCCCAGCTCTTCCTGGGCTTTCAGCGCTTCTTCGGCTTGTAACAACTCCTGTACTTCAGGCGTATCTTTAAAAAGATGCATCAGCTGACTTTCAATGGCTTCAATCTCATCTGGTGGATAACCTTCTGCTTTGAGCCCCTCATAACCTGCACGGCTTAATTGACCATAAAATTGGTCTTCAAGGGCTTGTAACACTCGAAAAACGCGTAGTTCCCTTGCAAAGGCACTTTGTAACGCGCTTCGAATCATTGCATTCGGTATTATCTCACTTTTATAGTAAAGATATGGATCATCTCTATGGATGGGACGTACGCCATACCCTGCCTGCTCAGCCACATAAAAACAGCGATTATTCACATGGTCATCATCACTAATTTGAGTCGCTGCTCGGGCCACGATATCCTGCCTGACACGATACATGAGATCATCTAAATTTTTCGCAAGAAAAAAGCCGTCCATAATTTCATTAATCCCATTGTGAAACCCAGGGGTGCACTCCTCAGAGCGCTCTTGTAGTTTCAGGGCTATCATGGTTTTTTCAGAATCTTTGGTATCTGGGGCCATAAACCTGTCATAAATCACTTTAAGGCCCCGACGTGCTTGACGCCTCAATCTATAGGTTGAGTTTGGACCAATATGACGATTTATATCCTTTTCAAAGGCTTCTCGCTGTGATTCATCAATACGCTCTTGGACCGCCTCGATGAGATGATGAAGCTCCTTTAGCATAAGTTCTTGCCCTAGATGAACAGGCTCAGTCTTCGGCGCTATATAAATTTTCGCTGCATTAACCTTCGGCACGTAGACTCCTAAAATCTAAATACTTATTGGTTAATAATAGTACAACTAATCTATTGCTGTTTAAATTTGGGGCTAAATTGCCGAATAGTCTCAATCATCACAGCCAAATGCTCTGGTGGCACATCAGGCGTAATGCCATGCCCTAAATTAAAAATGTGGCCAGTGCCGTCACCAAACGCTTCTAATACACGAAACACCTCTCGACGAATGCAGTCAGGGGAAGTTAATAAAACGGCTGGGTCTAAATTCCCTTGTAGAGCCACACGCTCCCCCACTTCATGCCGCGCACGTGCTAAGTCACAAGTCCAGTCCACACCAAGTCCATCACAGCCAGTATCAGCGAGTGCATTCAGCCACTGGCCACCACCTTTGGTAAATAAAATCACTGGAATTTCTGGATGCAACGCTTTCAAACGCTTACTAATCATTCCTAGGTAATCACAAGAGAAAGCTTTAAAGTTTGGCGTGGTTAAGATACCTCCCCAGGTATCAAAGACCATAAGCGCATTCACACCCGCTTTCACTTGCTCGCTTAAGTAGTCCACAATAGAGTCAGTGAGTTTTTGCAGCAGCATATGCATCGCTTCTGGGTGCTCATACATAAACCGAAGAATATGTTTAAAATCTCGACTGCCCCGACCTTCTATCATGTAACACGCCAAAGTCCATGGACTGCCAGAAAAGCCTATCAGCGGTAACTCTGTTGGCATATTGGTGCGAATTAAACTTGCTGCCTCCATCACATAATCGAGTGCTTCTGATGCTTTGGGCACGTCTAATGCCCCAACTTCAGCAACACTTCGAATAGGACGTGCAAACTGTGGACCTTCGCCTTCTTGAAAAGACAATCCAAGCCCCATGGCATCAGGAATTGTTAAAATATCAGAAAATAAAATTGCGGCATCCAAGTCAAAACGGCGCAGAGGCTGCAAGGTCACCTCGCAAGCAAGCTTTGGCGTGCGACACAAGGTCATGAAATCCCCGGCCTCTTTACGCACCTGCAAATACTCAGGTAAATAACGCCCAGCTTGGCGCATCACCCAAACTGGTGTACGTGGTACAGGTTCACGTTTTAAGCTGCGTAAGAAAAGAGAATCTGCCAAATCACTCATTGATGCTCCTCAAATGATTTACTTTTGTTCAAAGAGTCGCTATGTTACAGCAATTCTTCCCCAGGACAAAAAATGATGGACTGCTTACGTATAGAAGGTTTACGCGTCGAGGCAAAAATTGGCGTACACGAATGGGAAAAAAAAATCACACAGACTCTACTTATCGATATCGATATCTTCAGTGACTTCAGTAAAACCGAAGACACACTCAGCAAAACGATTGACTATGATGCACTGTGCCAACATGTGACAGAGCTGGTTGAAGCCAGTCACTTCAACTTAATCGAAACCGTTGCTTACGCAGTTCGCAAGTCGATTCAAAAAACTTTTAATATCAAGGCCGTTACACTTAGAGTGAGCAAACCACACGCCGTCAGTAATGCTCGAAATATCTCTATCGAAATTCAGTCAAAATAACTTGGGGTTGTATTATGAAACTATCAAAGGTAGACGCAACAACCTTAGTTGGGGCTGTATGCATCGGTGGTGTGGCAAGCCTTGCCTATGAGCAATCCAAAAACGGCTTTTTTGCAACAATAAAACACCGAGAAACTGATACTAATTACGCACTCGCACCAAGTATTTAAGAAATCGTACAGCTAGATGACTCGTCTAGCTCAGCGTCAAAAAGATATGAGCCAGGCTCAAAATAAGCAGCATATGCTGGGTCTGGCTTATCAGGAACAAGCTCGAAACTTCGTTTAGAAGAAGCATTTTGAGCCTCTTCTTCAGGCGTAACACTCGGATTAGGTGTAGCATCTATACTTTCATCTTCTCTATCAAAGCGATACACATTCAAAAATACTAAAAGCGTTTGTAAAATCATTAGTGCCGCCCCAACTGCAGGATTCATCACCACTGAAAAGCTGAGTAAGAGCATCGAGGGTGCCAACATCGCAAACACATTATAAATAAAACTAAAACCTACATTCTGCGTGATATTAGTTGCTGTCTTATCGATAATTTTAAATAACTGCAAAACAGGTAATAAAGACTCCGTCTGCAAAACAGCAGAAGCCCCTTGTTGTGTCCCAATATGACCACCTTCATGGGCCACTACAAGCCCAAAGTGACTCTTTGCGACAACACGCGCATCATTACCCGCATCACCTATCATCATCACATGATAACCTTGTTTTTTGAGTGCCTCTAAGTGCGCTTGCTTTGAGTTTTTACCTTCAATCGTGCAGTCAGAAAAAACTTGGTGTGCTGGAATATTAAACGCAGTTGCATATCGACTTGCCGTTGCTTTATCCGAGCCCGTGCATAAATAAACCTTTTTTCCAGAAGCTTGTAATTCGTGAACCATCTGATAAGCCCCATCGCGAATTTTATCTTCGAGTCGAAGGTGGCCGACAAGCTGCCCTGAGCGTGCTAAATAGACCACACTCTCACCAAGCCCCGTCGGAATATCGAGTCCCTCTTGAATCCCCAAACTCTCCATCATAAGCCGATTGCCAAGCACATACTCTTCTCCCTGATACAACACGCGGTGCCCATTATGGGTTGACTCTAAGCGCTTGCAACTTCCCTCCGGCACCGGTAGCCCAAAAGCCGCTTTTTTAATCGCGCGAGCCACCCAATGATCTTCTGTTTTTTCAAGATGCGCCATTAAAGCAAGTAACTCTTGATTTGCCTCAGAATTTACGACTCTCGGCATGCCAAAAGTTAATGTGCCATGTAAATCAATCATGACACAGTCACAACGACCGGCCACCTCAAGATGTGCAGGCTCTCGCACCGAAATACCAAGTCGCTCGATTTTTTTAATTCCAACATGTGTCACTAAGGGGGCAATTAGGCCAAGCGTACACGGGCATGCTGCCACCAAGACACAAACCGCACATTGAATCGCAAGCACCCAAGAGCCGAAATAAATCCCAACTAATAAACCTGAAAGCGCTGCCATGCCAACAACCAAAGGCACAAAAAATCGTAACCAATAAGCAAAGCTGTTTTTTTGAGGACGTGTTTTCTCCAGAGCGCGATTCAGCTTAGATTGTAAAATGGCCCTGTCTTCTCTTGCTAAGAAAGAATCATTGGCAGCTGCTTTGACACAAAATTGGATAGGCTCTGACAATGAGACAAGCTTGGTCCCTGCTGGATACAACTGCTTTAGAACCAACGACTTAGACTGATTCGAGCCAGTCTGATAAAGACTGGATACCATACCAGCACCTGCTTCAAACACGCCATCAACCGGTAGCATCTCGCCAGCTGATAACAACAGCTTATCTCCTGGCTTCACCATATCCAGCGCAACCCGCTCGCCCGTTGCAAGCTGGATTGTTTTAGGGGCATCATCTTGCAGGCGACGCACTTCTAAAAGACTTGCCTTAAACGCATCAGCAATCGCAATACCTGCATGCCGGAAACCAAAAATTAAAAGCCCTGCCTCAAACATCATCGGAAGGCCTGGGAAAATCAAAGCACTCAGTGACACCCCCAAAATCACAGCGGTACTCACGGAGAATAAAGTATCCATGGTCCATATCCCTTGCCAGAGTCCTTGATAAGCACGGCGATAAAAAGACCACCCAAGACGCAGTGTGACTGCCGTACTAAAAAATGAGGACAGAACTAACAATGCATACGGCATCGAAGGTAATACAAGAGGAAGTAGCAGAAGTAGAAACCCTAAAGAAAGCCCGAGCGTCCCCCAAAAGGCATGAGAAAATTGTTTGGCTTTTTTGGTGATCCCCTTACGCGTTGTGTTCTCAAACCCAACCTCTCGAAGTGCTGAGAAAATCAACTCATCGACTTCTGATTCTTTTAGATTTTTAAATGCATCATCGTCTTCTTTTAAAGCAAGAGTCAATATTTTTTCGAGTGGATTCACCTCGTACGAACAGTCTTTGAATGGGGTATTTTGAACCGCTTTTTCTACTGTTTTTTTGCAACACGCGCCCATCATATCGGGCACATGATAAGTATAAATCGACATCTAACAACTCTAAAACTTATGCATCCATTCTTCGAATAATGCCGGATATATGCTCCGAGTGAGCAATCTCAGCTTGAACTTTTTCAGCCTGGGCACGCGCTGTAAATGGTCCCATCACCACACGATACCAAACTCCGCCTGACTGATTAGCTGCTTTAATACGCACATCCAAACCACGCATAATCAAAGATGCTTTCATATGCTCAGCATCTTCTTTTCTCTGAAAAGAGGCAAGCTGTACTAAGTAGGTATATTTTGAGGCCGGCACACTGGCGACAGAAGGTGACACAGCAGGGGCTACAGCCTCTACTTTTTCAGACTCTGGCATCTTAATTGGTACACTCACCCGAGGTGCTTTCACTTTCACTGGCTCTTTTTCTTGGGTGAGTAACGTATAGAACTCAAACTTTGGCGTGGGCAACTCGGCCTTTTCCTCTACTACTTGGACGACTTGAGGCAAAGGCTTACCCCCCTCGAAAAAGCGCTCGACAAACCTCGTTAAAGTTTGCGGTGGATAAAGCGAAGCGAGCGCATAGCCACACAACACAGCAACAAGCAAGCTCGCACCCGAGCGCTTCGGGAGCGGACGACGAGTTGTATTCATATTTTTGCTTTTAGGATAATTCGCCATTACATGCTCTCAGGGGCTGATACTCCAAGCAGTCGAAGCCCATTTCGCAACACCTCTCGCACTGCAAACACAAGTGTTAGACGCGCGCACCGAAGCGCTTTCTGCTCACACAATAACGAAATAGCATTATAGTAGCCATGTAAAGCATTCGCTAGCTCTCTTAAATAATAAGCCACTTGATGCGGTTCACATGCTTTTGCCGCAACCTCAATTACATCCGGGTATCGGCTGACTTGGGTCATTAACGCAACTTCATGAGTATCTGTCAGAAGAGCTGCATTCTTGAGTCCAAGCGATTTATCCCAAGACATCTCTCGTGCTTCGAGTTGTCTGAATACGCTGCTAATACGAGCATGTGCATACTGAATATAATAAACCGGGTTATCACGTGACTCTGATTTTGCTAAATCTAAATCAAAATCCATATGTTGCTCGGGCTTTCGCATTACATAAAAAAAGCGCGCAGCATCTCGACCCACTTCTTCTCGAAGCTCACGCAAAGTCACAAATGAGCCGCTTCGCGTCGACATTTGAAGTCGCTCCCCACCACGATATAAAATGGCAAACTGCACCATAAAAACGCGCAGCGCTTCATCATCGTGCCCAAGCGCTTTCACTGCAGCTTTAAGTCGCGGAATATAACCATGGTGATCTGCACCAAACAAGTTCATCACCACATCAAAGCCGCGATCATATTTATTCCAATGATACGCTACATCAGATGCAAAGTAGGTTGGCTCACCATTGGCTCGAATCAACACTCTGTCTTTCTCATCGCCAAAGTCTGTGGCACGGAACCAAAGTGCGCCATCTTCTTCAAATGTATAGCCTGCCTTTTTCAGGGCATCGACACCGGCTTTAATTGCTCCTGAGTCGAGTAGGCTTCGCTCAGAAAACCAATTATCATATAAAACATCGAACTCCGCTAAGTCTGCTTTAATATCTGACAAAACAAATTGAAGAGCCCCTTGATGAAACAAGGTAAAACCATCTACACCTAAAAGCGCTCTTGCTACATCAATTAAGGCATCAATATGTTCTTCTTTGTCACCACCTTCTGGCGCATCAGGCGGTAAGTCTTTAGTTGGTAGTACATGAACATACTGATTAGCATGCGCCTCATACAATTTTTCGGCAATCTCTTTAACGTACTCCCCTTTATAACCATTGGACGGAAAAATAATAGTCTCGCCAGCACGCTCCAAGTAACGCAGCCATACACTGACCGCCAAAATATTCATTTGGCGCCCAGCATCATTGACATAGTATTCTCGAGTCACAGCAAAATCAGCCATTTCAAGTAAATTGGCAAGGCTTGCCCCAAAAGCAGCCCCCCTACCATGTCCTACATGCAAAGGTCCTGTTGGATTGGCAGATACATATTCGAGTAATACGCGTGCTCCTGCACCAACGGTACTTTTTCCATAATCATCGCCTTCACGAAAAACACGCTCCAAAATAAACGAGGCACGCGAGTCTTCGTCCATAAAAAAGTTGATAAAACCAGGGGCCGCAACCTCTGTTTTCTTCAAAAGCTCATGCGCAGGTAACACCTCAATAATTTTCTCGGCCAAAACCATGGGAGACATGCGTGCAGGCTTTGCGAGCATCAACGCTAAGTTGGTTGCAAAGTCACCATGCTTTGAGTCTTTGGTGGTATCTACTTTAATGACACCTTGAAAGTCGTTGGGGATGGCTCCTACTGCTTGCAGCTCAGTCAAAGCCTGCTTCAGGAGCTCTTCGATGATTAATTTCATGTTATCGTTTACTTCTTGAACCGAAAAGCGCTATTATGCGCTTTTTTGCACCTGCTGGAAAGTCACATGGAAAAACAACTCATCACTTTTATTATGAACCACTGGCAGCTGTGGCTCGCCTTTTTTGGCGTTTTATTTTTAATGGTTGTAAACGAGTACTTGGTGAAAAAACAAGGCCCCAAACATCTCTCACCAAGTGCAGCAGTAGATGCTATAAATCGCGAGAAAGCTGCCATTGTTGATATGCGAAATACAGAGGCATTTCGCCAAAGCCATATCGTCGAGGCTAAAAACATTCCAAATGCCCCCTTGGATAAGCTTGAAAAATACAAGACCAAACCCTTCATTTTAGTTTGCGACCGTGGTTTGCAATCTCCCCCCCTAGCAGTTAAATTACGCAAACAAGGTTTTGACCAAGTTATGGTTTTAACAGGTGGCATCGCCGCGTGGAAAGCCGCAAGTTTACCTTTAATTAAAGGTAAAAAAGAAGCAAAAAAAGCATCAAAAAACAAAAAATAGGATAATTATTTACCATGGATAACAAAGAAAACGCGGCAAACGCTGCTGAAAATCCAGGTGCTGAAGCACAGTTCGTCATTCAGCGCGTCTACGTTAAAAACTTATCGTTTGAGACAACCAATACCCCACACATTTTCCAAGAAGAATGGACACCAGACTTAACACTTGACTTGAATACCACCCATACGGCATTAGATGATAATGGGGCATTTGAAGTGGTTTTAACTGTCACCGCAACCGTCAAAAACAAAGAAACCACCGCATTTTTGGTAGAAGTACAACAGGCAGGTATCTTTACTATTTCAGGCACTGAAGAAGCACAACTCGATCATCTCCTCGGTAGCTTCTGCCCAAGCCTCTTGTTCCCTTATGCACGTGAAGCCATTACAGCCGAAGTGGTGCGTGGTAGCTTCCCGCAGCTGGTACTCGCACCAATTAACTTTGATGCGATTTACATGCAACAAAAGCAAGACGCCGCACAAAGCGCTGAAGAAACCACACACTAAGCCATGACAAACCCAACGTTTGCGGTTTTAGGAGCTGGCTCTTGGGGTACTGCCGTTGCCATGCACTTAAGTATGAGCGGACAAAAAGTACTCCTCTGGGGGCGTGACGAAAGTCACGTCCAAACGATGATGGATGCTCGCGAAAACACACGTTACCTGCCAGGCATTCCATTTCCTGAAACACTCGAGCCAGTAAAACACCTCGAAGACTGCTGCAGTCAGGCAACCTATTTGATAATCGCTGTACCTTCTCATGCGTTTGGCAATATCCTCAAAACACTGCCTAAAACAACACAAACGCTTGCCTGGATTACCAAAGGGCTCGACCCAGAAAAAAACCAATGCCTCAGTGAGCTGGTAACCAAACGCTTCGGCAAAGACTTTCCAATGGCAGTTATCTCTGGACCTTCTTTTGCCAAAGAAGTAGCGAAAGGCCTGCCAACCGCCATCGTCATTGCCGGAAACAATGAGGCGTACATGCAAGAGCTGCATCAAGCCCTACACTACCGTAACTTACGCGCATACTTTAGCCATGATCTCACCGGCGTACAGTGTGCAGGGGCAGTTAAAAATGTCTTAGCCATTGCTTGTGGCGTCAGTGATGGGCTTAACTACGGTGCTAATGCAAAAGCGGCCCTCATTACACGTGGTCTTGCCGAAATGGCACGCTTAGGCACAGCACTTGGTGGCTTATCTGAAACCTTCACCGGACTTTCAGGCCTTGGCGACTTAGTTTTAACTTGCACCGATAACCAGTCTCGAAACCGCCGCTTTGGCTTACTCGTTGGACAAGGAAAAGCAATTGCTGCTGCAGAAAAATCCATCGGCCAAGTGGTTGAGGGTAAGCATAATGCAAGCCAAGTTTGCGCACTTGCCAAAACACATGGACTAGACTTACCCATTTGCCAACAGGTTAACGCGCTGTTACAAGGTAAAATCAGTGCCGATGAAGCTGTACAAAATTTGCTGAACCGCCCACCTAAAGAAGAATAAGGGCCTCGGGGTCAGGGCTTTAATTTTGTATACATGATTAAAAAATCAAGCCCTGAGCCCCGTGGGGTATGCCCACTCATCGAACACACCCCCGAAAAG
>JASBUZ010000035.1 GCA_030147635.1 Gammaproteobacteria bacterium | reverse complement strand
CTATGCCAAATGGCTGGTTTAATGAATTAGGTCTGTTTAGCCTGTATAGTAAGGCTCAGGCGTTAAAAGCTTAGTTGAAACCGCCGTATGCGACATCGCACGTACGGTGGTGTGAGAGGACGGGGTTGAGAGGCCCCTCCTACTCGATAATAAATCTTGAAGTTCGCATTTTGAAGTTTATTGGGTATAGTTGCTCTTCAAATTTATTTGAAGTGCAATTTGATCATGCCTTTAATGCATATGCAAGATGTGTAGAAGATTCAGGGGTAAACCGCGGAACGTTGGCATTTTTTGAGCGGGAATTGCTGAAAGTGTCCAACTTTAGTTGACTAGAACACAATTACAGGGTAGTACGATGTGTGACACTTCTAATGAGTTAACGATGTGACATTTTCACGGAGTTAAGACAATAAAACAGACTAAATTAGCTTGCTTTAGATTTAAAACTATACTAAATGTATATATTTTAAATTTAGAGATGCTATGACTGGTAGTAAGCGTGAACGTTCTTTTGGGCTAAAAGAGCAGATTCAGTTTTTTGAGGCGCGATGTGCTGAGCTAAGAGAAGCTGAAGAGACTGCATCTCGTCTTTTTGGCGAGAGTGTGGAACAGCAGCAAAAAGCAAGAGAGCTCTTAGAAAAAACTACGCGACCAGAGCAACTTAGAAAGGATGCAGAATCTTGGGAAGAGTCTGCGAATGAAGTGGCTTCAAATCCTAGCTTGTCTGATGAAATCGAAGCGTTTTTTAGACGCCGAGCAGAAGACATTAGAAAGCAGCAGAAAGAAGCAGAGGAAGCTTTATCTGAAAAAGAAAGACGTGAAGCAGAAGCAGCTGCACAAAAAATATTGACACCATCTGACCTTCAAGCGTTGAATCATGACCTCTTTCAGCATAGACAAGCACGTCAAGAGGTAGAGAGCACCCTTCGAGCCTTATACATTGAACTGACAAAAGCAGAAATTACAGAAGCTGAGAAAGTAGTTGCTCAGGCTTTTCTTGAAAACGTATCGTCTGTTATACAAGACAATACACGAACACCATCCACAGCCATGGAAAAAGTTGTTGATGCACTCCGCGGCGTCTCTATTGGTGGGTTATCCGAAGCTTCATTGAGTGGTTGGGGGCTACTTCTTGAAAAATTAGCAAGTTATTTTGAGGGGTGGTTTGATAACTGGAGCTGGTTTAAGTCTTCTGAGGAGGAATCAGCACTTCATGGCAAGCTGGAAAATTTACAACAGAAAATAGACCAAAGCGCGTTTTGGGATGATGATGAGGTAGACGAATCTGTCGTTGGAAAGCTTGCTTGGATAGATGGAACGATGGAGGGTGTTGAAGCAGCTCTACAAAGTGACCAGGAAGATGTTGTCAAAGAGCATGAGTTGATTGCACAGGTTTATACAAAACTCCAGGCAGCACGTAAAAAAATAGTGCGTTCGGTGTATGAAGATATTCAAAGTGGTCCCCCAGATGTTTCGAAAGATGAAAAAATAGCCTGGGCAAAAGAGCAAGATAAGATTATTACTCGTTTAAGCAGAGAGTACAGGTACAGCCAAAGTTATGATATCACTCGTTCAGACTGGGAAGAGTTGCTGCAAGCACAGGCACGTATAAAAGCTTGGTTTGTGACACTTGACATGGTTTCTAGAGGGGAGCATTCGTATGATGCAAGTCTTCTGGATGAAGCGGTTGCACGCTTCAAGGCGCGGTTGGATAGGCCGATGCCTGAGGATACAAAGCAGTTATTAGGTGAGCTCTTAGAGCGCTTGGAGGACGTAACACAGATTTTAGAAAATCCTTTGCTCAAGTTGAAAGACAGGCTAGTTTTGAACCAACATTTCGTAGATATCCGTTTCCAGCTGCAACGAGAAAGTGAAGCTAGTTTTCGAGCAAGGTTAGAAGCATTAAACAAGCAAGTAAGCCAAAAGAAATTTTGGGATGATGATGAAAGAGATAAATCTCTGGATGGAAAGCTTGCTTGGATTGAGGACATCTTGGAAGACATTGAGAGTACTCTGGAAAACCCTAAGAGAGCAGCTGATAAAGCGTTACTTCTAAAAGTCCGTGACAAGCTCCAGAAAGCAAGATTAGGACTTCACAAAGAAAAATCAGATTTAGAGCAGAAAAAAAAATCAGAGCGTTTGATTGCTAAACGGGAAGAAAGTAAAGCCAGACTGCAGCACGATATCAAGAGCTTTAAGAAAGCCTATGAGCAGAGTAGTGATAGAAGTGTATTTGAGACCCGGAATATGTTGTCGGACTGTACGCGACTTTTGGAGAATCCGAAGCTTCCTTATGTGGAAGCTATAAGGTTACGCTTGATTCAGGGTAAGCTACAGAGAGAATATACTCGGCTGTTGTCTAGATACCAACAGAAAGTAAGCGCGAGTGCTCATGCTTTATTGACAGCTACTTGGGAAGATTCTCCATCATCTTTAACGTCTTTAGATGAAAAAATAAGTTACTGGAAAAAGAAAAACGAAGCAGTGACCGAGCTGATGTTTGCAAGTATTAAGCCTCGAGAAGAAGATATGAAGATTCTTGTTGAAGCACAGAAATTATCTATGGAGAAATTCGGCGAGCTTATGCGAGAGAAGTATGGCCCTGCAGCACCGGAAAGAGAGAAGTTTTCACAAGAAAGGCGAGAAGATGTAGATATGTATCGAAGCAATCTTCATATGCAAATCACAAGTTTATTAGAAGAAGTGCTTGATGATAGCACTGCTCATTCTTCTGAATGGCAGCAAGCAAAACTCGCTTTAGTGGCCAGGTTGCAGGCAGGCGTTATCCAGCCCACAGAGGAAGATATAGAGACACTTAAGGCCATTCAACTTGAGATACAGGCTGGTAGACCTCAAGTTTCACAGATAGAAGAACCTTCAGAGGAGCCCGTAGAGAAACGTTTAGAAGAGTCTCCATCACCTCTTCCCCCGGAAGATCTGCCGACATATGAACCTGTTTCTCCCCCTGTGTCAGAACAACGAAAAGTTCCTATCAAGTCATCACAAGTTGCACCTGCTCCAATTGAAGAAGTTGAAGAGCGTGCACCTACACCACTACCGATTGATGTGGAGGTACAAAGGGGAGAACAAACTGAGGATGGGCAAGAAGATAAAAGTATGTCTCCTACTACGATTGCCAGAACTCTGACACCCGGGCCAGTAGAAGAAGGGAAAGAGCCGGTGAAGTCCCAACAGCGAAAAAGAAGCGCAGCACCTGCTGGTGTCGAGTTGGCAGTGACCCAGATTTGGGATCTTGTTCAGGTATTGGAAGAAGCCTTGAAAACGTCACCAGGTGAGGCATCTTTAGCACAAGACACACAAGTTGTTCTGACCTTTATTGAAATAGTTGGAGCGATTGAAGTATTGCGTGTACGCCAATATGAAGACCGAGAGGCACAAGAGAAGTTTAACCAGATGAAATTCTTTAGAGAGCTGGGCAATTTGGTGCCTTTTTTAGGGGGGGAAGACCTTGATGTACTTGAATATGTCAAAAATGAAACTGGTGCAAAAGGTGTGACTATACCTGCAATAGAGGAAGCTTTAAGACGTTTTAATCTTCATATCAAAGAGATGCAGCGTACGCTGAAAGCGCAAAATATACCGGATAGCAATCCGAATGCTAGAGCTTTGGCAGGGTTAATGGGGCAGCTGGGTTCATTAAAGCGGCTTTTAGATGATCGATTGTTGAAGATAGTTCAAGGTGTTCCAGAGGTAGAACAGCCCAAGCCGCCCCCTCCCCCAGCACCTCCTAAGCAAGCGTTAGATAGGAAATTATTTAGCACGAATACACTGACTGCGTACCATATGATTGAGTCTCTGAATGCCATTCTTTTTACAGGCGAAGTACCGGAGGAGAAAGTGGCACAAAACGTTTTTGTATCGGTTTATAGTACATTGAAAAACGATGAAGGCCAGATTACAAAAGAAAAAGTAGAGCGATTGATTCAACAAATTAATAACTCAATTACTGCTGAGCTTGAGTCTGAAAGTTTCAAGAAAATACCTTACACTCGTAGAGAAGCCAATAAACAAGCGTTGAAACAGCTTCAAGAGCAAGCGCTGCCAAGCCTGATATTGCAGTTTGAACGAGAGCACGAGGAAGTGCTTGCAGCACTAAATTCTGATGAAGAATCCCCAACACCCGGGTAGAGATTGCAGAACCTTTCCGTTATACTCGTTTTCCAATCTAGTACATGATGGAGAGTCTAATGGCGCGTGGTGTTAACAAAGTAATTTTAATTGGGCACATTGGTGCAGATCCTGATTTAAGATATATGCCAAGTGGCAATGCAGCAACGACTTTGTCGGTTGCGACTAACGAATCTTGGAAAGATAAGCAAACCGGTGAGCGTCAAGAGCGTACCGAGTGGCATCGTGTGGTGTGCTTTAATCGCTTGGGCGAAATTGCTGGCGAGTATGTGAAAAAAGGCTCTAAAATTTATATTGAAGGCAGCCTACGGACTCGTAAGTGGCAAGATCAACAAGGCACAGATCGCTACACCACAGAAATTGTTGCATCTGATATTCAAATGCTCGATGCCAAAGGTACGGTTTCTGGCGGTGATTTTGCCGATATGGACCAATCAGCAGCTCCTGCGCCTAAAGCGCGTGCAGCAAAGCCTAAAGCTGAGCCTGTGTCTTCCTTTGAAGCCTTGGATGACGATATTCCGTTTTAATTTGAAAGCTCCTCTTTTGTTTCCACGGAAGAGGGGCTTTTCTAGTTTGTTGGTTAATATAAATGAGAGTTTTATTTGAAACGCCGCGATTTGAGGTCAGTGGATGTAGCGAGCTTCCGCTGGTGACCTTTCATATCGGGAGTCGAAAGCGGTTTGAAAGTATGGTTCAGTGTTTGAAAGTTAAAGCCCCGCGTATCGACTTTTCTTATTCGGACCATTTGGAGCGTTACTGTATTACGCTTCATTCAACCTCGTCGGCAGAAAAGAATGAGTTGCTCTACGTTGTGAAGTGGCTGGCCGAAACCAAGCAGATCAGTCATAGAATGAAGCACGAAATTCTGACTGAAATAAGCAATAGAGACTTACCTGTACCCCCAGCAGGCGACGATAACAGAGAAGTTATGGCGCCGTAGATAAGCCTACTTTTATTTTCATAGGGCTTATGGTGGTACTTAGCCATAGAGCTGCAATGATGCTATTCATGATAAAAATACCAACACTGCCGTAGTGTTGGTATAGCAAGCCTGATAACGACCCACCAACAAAAATACCCAAAAACTGACAGCTTGAGTAAACACCCATTGCAGTGCCTTTGTACTCAGAAGTAGTTTGTTTTGACACAAGTGAGGGGAGCATTGCCTCCAGCGCATTGAATGCTAAAAAGTAGCCAAACATGACTAGTGAAAACCCAGTCCAAGAGAGTGCTGTTTGGGTGAGCAATAGCTGACTAAAGCCTGTCAGGCCAATTGCCAGCGAAAACACCAGCTGACCTTTGCCACGTTTTTCAGCCATTATGATGACAGGCACCGCAACAATAAAGGCGACGATCAAAGTCAGCAAGTAAAAATGCCAAGAGCTGGATAAAAGCCCTGTATCGATTGCGGCCTTGAGTTTGAGTGGCAAGATAAAAAAAGTTGCGGTTAACATCACATGCTGACAAAAAATTCCTAAGTTTAGGCGTCTTAAAGCGCTGTTGGAAAGCACATGAGCAAGGCGTTTTTTCTGGGAAACAGGTATATCTGTTTCTAGTTTGGGAGGGGTTGGAATTGCAGATTTTAACAGTATAAGCCCGATGCAGCCAAGTACGAGTGTCACCAGAAAAATACCAGAAAGCCCACAAGCATGCGCAATTGGTTGGCTGATAATGAGTGCTAAATTAAAAGAAAGTCCAATGCTACCCCCAATAATCGCCATGGCTGGGGTTCGTTTGGACTCAGGGGTTAAATCAGCAAGGAGTGCCATCAGTACACTCCCAATTGCACCCATACCCTGTAGCGTGCGTGCAATAATTATGCCCACCATGGAGTGTGTGACAGCGCCTAGCGCACTGCCTAAAATAAAGAGACTAAGTCCCAGAAAAATAATGGGTTTTCGTCCAAATCGGTCGGATAACATACCAAACGGCATTTGCAACAAACCTTGGCTTAAGCCATAAGCACCAAGAGCAAGACCGATTAAGGCTGGGGTTGAGCCTTTGAGGTTTGGCGCATAGAGTGTGAAAACTGGAATTAGTAAAAATAGGCCAAGCATACGGCACGCAAAGAGTGCTGCAATAGGGAAAACGGGTCGTAGCCAGGTTGCTTTCATGAAATGCTGTGGAGTTGCTCGTAAATCGATGTGCAGATGGTACAAAGAAAGAGCTTATAAGTAAAGGGGTGGAGACAAAGCATGTTCCATAAGTGTACCTTTTATGGTACGCTCATGGAATGAAGAAGATAGCAGTCCATTTTTATTCTTCACCTCTGGGGCACGAGCCAGTACGGGCGTGGCTGAGAGATCTGCGAAAGGAAGATAAGCGGATTATTGGTGAAGACATTAAAACAGTTGAGTATGGCTGGCCGAAAGGTATGCCATTGGTGAGAAAGCTTGATAAAGGATTATGGGAGGTGCGTTCACATATTAGTCATAAGGAGATAGCCCGTGTTTTGTTTACAGTCGTGAGTGACACAATGGTACTGCTACATGGATTTATTAAGAAATCTCAAAAATGCCTGGTCACGAGTTAAAAATTGCAAAAGAGCGTCGTGATCATGTACTAAGTAACAAGGAGATTAAGCATGAATAAACACATCGGTAGTTCATTCGATGACTTTCTTGAAGAAGAAGGTTTGTTGACAGAAGCGACAGCAGAAGCACTGAAGCGTGTTATTTCTTGGGAAATTAGTCAGTTTTTGAAGAAAAATAAGATAAAGAAATCCTCGTTTGCCGAAACGTTAAAAACAAGTCGCTCACAATTGGATCGATTACTTGACCCTGAGAATACAAATCTAAGCCTCAAGACCCTGGTTAGTACCGCAAATGCTATGGGGAAGCATGTTGAGATAAAATTGGTTGATAACCTTTAAAAATTGACATCACAACTCGGTCAGGGTAGGTTTGATTCATTTTTTCGCGAAGGAATGAATACATGACCGCTGCATTAGAAAATCAAGTCGCACTTATCACCGGAGGCGCGCGTGGTATTGGGCGTGCAACCGCCATGAAACTTGCACGAGCGGGGGCTGATATTGCTATCGTTTATTTTAATAGTTCAGATGAAGCAGAGGTTGTGGTGTCTGAGATTGAAGCGCTAGGTCGCCGGGCCGTTGCCATTCAAGCAAATGTTGCAGACCACAGTTCGGTGAAAGCCATGTTCGAAACCTTCAAAGAGCACTTTTCAATGCTTGATATTTTAGTGAGTAATGCCGCAAGTGGTGTTTTAAAGCCGGCACTTAAGATGTCCACCAAGCACTGGCGTTGGTGCATGGAAACCAATGCACTGGCACTGAATCATCTAGTGACCGAAGGGAAGGCGCTTATGTCTCGTGGAGCAAGTGTGGTGGCGCTTTCAAGCCTAGGCGCTTGTCGAGCCATTCCTAACTATGCTTTTATTGGTGCTTCTAAAGCGGCACTTGAAGCCTTGGTGCGTTCATTAAGCCTTGAGCTTGCTGCGGATGGTATTCGAGTGAACACAATTTCGGCAGGCGTGGTCGATACCGATGCTTTAAAGCACTTCCCAAATCGTGAGTCTCTGCTGGATGAATATCAGTCTCGCTCGCTTGTTGGGCGTTCCATGACACCAGAAGATGTGGCGGATGGTGTCTATTTGCTCTGTTTGCCAGAGTCAGCACTCATCATGGGGCAAACAATTTTCTTGGATGCGGGCTATGCGGTCACTGGGTGAGATTTAATCTATCCCATGTCGTAAAAACTTATGCTACAATTTGGAGCTTTCGTATTATCTAATTGATGCGCTGAGGGTCGTCATAATGAATTTAGAAACTGTTTTTCCTAAAGTCCGGGAGATTATCGCGGACGTGCTCGTTATCGAAGAAGATGAAGTGAGTCTGAATGCACGTTTAATTGCAGACCTTGGTGCTGAGTCAATCGACTTTTTAGATTTGGTGTTTCAGCTTGAAAAAGAATTTTCTGTCAAAATTCCACGCGGTCAACTCGAAAAGAATGCTCGCGGTGATTTGAGTGAAGCTGAGTTTGAGCAAGGTGGTGTGATTACTGAAAAAGGACTTCAAGCCTTAAAAATCTATCTGAAAGAAGTCCCTGAAGAGCACTTTACACCAGACATGAAAGTGAGCGAAATTCCAATGCTTTTCACCGTGGAAACATTCTGCAAGCTTATCATGACCGCAAAAGAAGCCCAGTCTGCAGAAGCCGCTGTGGCGTAAAAAGATGCGTTTTTTATTTGTTGACTGCATCACACATTTAGAGCCTGGGGGGAAAACGCTTGGTATTAAGCATGTCACCCCAGACGATTACTATTTAACTTCAGATACAACCAACCAGCGTTGCTTTATGCCCACCTTGGTGGGCGAGACTGTTGGTCAGCTTGCTGCATGGAACGTGATGGCCAGCGGTGACTTTCGCATGCGTCCTGTGGCCGGTATTGCCGAATTTGCGCGCTTGCATCGTCCGGTTTATGTCGGCGAAACGCTACTGCTTGCAAGCGAAATCACCAAGCTTGATGATGGTATGGTTCAATACGTCGCTGAAGCACGGGTGGGGAGTGAAATAGTATTTGAGCTTTCAGCACTGGGCCCACTGTTGCCGATGGATGACTTTATTGAGCAAGAAGTAGTTCGAGCGCAGTTTGAGGAATTAAATCGCCCGGGTGAGATTCCAGCTTCTTTTCTAGAAGCCAAGCCACTGCAAGAGTCTGAGATTCCTGTGAATCCTCGGGTTAAAGCGCTGGTTCATTTCGACCGAATTACTGAGAGTGAGGCCGGTGTTTCTATTTCGGCTGAAAAGACAGTTACGAGAGCCGCTCCTTATTTTCAAGACCATTTCCCTAAAAAACCCGTTTTGCCGATGACGATTTTGCTTGAATGCATTATGAACTTGAGCGGGGAGTTTGTGCGTCGAGCAGGCTTTGATAAGCTGTATGTGGTGCACGAAATGCGCCGAATTAAAATGAATGACTTTGTATTACCCGGTGATATATTCTCGGCCGATTTAAGCGTTAAATCACACCAAGACGACGAATTGATTTTAAAATGTCGAGTGGGCCGCTCTGGCAAACGCGTGTGTCTACTAGAGGTTGTGATGGTTGCCAAGGATTCAGTATGAGTGATAGACGAGTGGCAGTGACGGGGCTTGGGATTGTTTCCCCCCTTGGATTTGATGTAGAGAGCACCTGGCGTGCTTTAATGACAAAACAATCGGGTATGGCACCCATTCAGCAATTTGATGCTTCAAATTTTCCGGTGCGTTTTGCAGCTGAAGTGAAAAATCATCAGCCGCAGTGCTATCGAACAGGTAAGCATCACCGCTTTACCATGCCCTTTACCCAGTTTTCTTTAGATGCTGCAAGTCAAGCGCTGCAAGATGCGTGCATTCACCCCAAAAATATCCCTGATGCAACACGCTTTGGGGTCGTGACTGGTAGTGGCATGATGACCGGTGACTTCAATCACCTGGAGCGTTTTCAAAAAACGGCAGCTTCGGCAGGAGACGTTAACTGGAAAGCGTTAGTTTCTGAGGGTGATGCATTTTATCGATTAGATGATTTTGGTCGAACGGCCTCAAACAGCGGTTTATCGCTTTTGGTCCAAGAATTTGGTATCACAGGTTACGCGAACTCTGTACATACTGCGTGTGCCTCAGGTGGCCAGGCGTTGGGGCTTGCCATGCAAGTGATTCGCCGCGGCGAGGCAGACTATATGCTTGCCGGTGGTTTTGACTCGATGATTAACCCACTTGGCGTTTCGAGCTTTTGTTTGCTCGGTGCATTGTCATCCGATAACGATACCCCTGAAGCTGCCAGTAGGCCTTTCGATGCGACGCGAAATGGTTTTGTGCTCGGTGAAGGAGCGGCTTTTCTAGTACTTGAGGCGTGGGAGAAGGCAAAAGCACGTGGTGCAACCATTTACGCAGAGCTTGCAGGCGTTGGTAATAGCTTAAGCTCTTATCGTATTACCGATTCACACCCCAATGGCGATGGTGCTATTCAAGCGATTCAAGGCGCACTCAGGGATGGTGGCGTGACCCTTTCAGATATTAGTTATATTAATGCGCATGGTACTTCAACCAAGATGAACGACTTAAGTGAAACTAATGCCATTAAAGCCGTATTCGGTGAGCGAGCCAATCAAATTCCTGTAAGTTCCACTAAGAGTCAAACTGGACACTTAATTGCAGCAGCTGGGGCGCTTGAGGCAGCGATTTCGGTGCTTTCTATTCAGCGCGAAAAAATTCCCATGACACTCAACCAAACCACACCAGATCCTGAGTGTGACTTAGATTATGTGGCAGAAGGCCCGCGTGATAAAACATTAAAAGCAGTCTTGTCTAATTCATTTGGGTTTGGAGGGTCAAATAGTTGCTTGCTCTTCAAGCATCCAGAGTTTGAGGATTTAGACCAATGAGTAATCGTGTATTTGTAACAGGTCTTGGCAGTGTGAGTGCTGGTGGAAGCAATACCAATGAGTTGTGGGATAATATCCTCTCGGGTCAAACCGGCATTGCACCGATTCAAAATGCAGACTTAAGCAGCTGGTCGCATCAACTAGGGGGCGAGTTGAAAAGTTATGAGCCTCGTAAAATGCTGCCAGATCGAAAGCTTTTAAAAGCGGTTTCACGGCAAGATGTGATTGGCATTCATGCAGCGATGCAAGCTGTAGAAGACAGTGCTTTTTTAAATCACAGAGCAACTTTGGAGAGTCCTCGGGCCCTAGAAGCGTTTAATGACGCAACAGGGGTGTATGTGGGCTCTCCTGGAAACAAATATTATCAGCAGTATGATTTTTTACCGTTGATGGCAAAGACCAACAGCAATATGCATGCCTTTGGTGAGCAGCTCATGGATGAAGTCCATCCGATGTGGCTTTTGCGTATTTTGCCAAATAATGTATTAGCCTACGTGGGTATTAGCTGTGGGTTTAAAGGGGTAAATCACAACGTGGTCAACCACGCAACCGGTGGAATGCAAGCCCTGCTTGAAGCGTATCATGCGATTCAAGCAGGGGATGCAGACCGCATTGTGGTGGTGGCCTACGATGTGGGGACAGACGAGCAAGCGCTTTTCTATTACGAGCGTTTGGGACTTTTGAGTGCAGAGCATTTGAATCCTTTCGATGCGTCCCACAGTGGCACCATTCTTGCCGAAGGCGCTGCGGCTTTAGTGCTTGAGTCTGAAGCGAGTGTCAAAGCACGCAAAGCATCGCCTTATGTGGAGCTTACCGGGGGATTGGCACGACCCGAGGCAGCGGGTTTGTTTTCGATTCAGGCGGAAGGTGAGTTGCTGGCAAAACTACTTCAAGACACACTCAGCGCGCAGCAAATCACATCTGACGCGCTGGCTTGTATTGTGGCGCATGGCAATGGTAATCCGAAGTCAGATTTAAGTGAGGCCCGTGCGCTGGCGCGCATTGGCAGCAGCGATGTGCCGGTGACAAGCTTTAAGTGGGCGATGGGTCATACCTTATGCGCCTCAGGCGTGATGGATGCAGTACTTACAACGCAGGCACTTTGCAAACAAATCCTGCCAGGTTTACCTGGCTTTAAACAAGCAGCAGTGGGTTGTGAGGCACTTAATCTGCAACGCGAAGCACACACCCTGGATAGCAACAAACAGCATGCTCTCATCATTAACCGTGGCTTTGGTAGCATGAATACCAGTCTGGTGATGAAAGCTTGTGACTAAACTCGCCGCACAAATAGATGCCTTACCGGTTTCATTAGCTGGCCGCTTTGTGGCGGCTTTTATGCCGTATCGCAAACGTGTGATTTTGGAGAATATGAATCACGTATTTGGCGATACACTCACTGATGCACAAAAATGGCACCTGGCCAAAGCTTTTTACTCTCATTTACTGTGCTCCCTCAAGGAAACCATTCAACTGCGTTTTATCCGAGAAAGCACATTAACTTCCCGTGTTGAAGTGCAAGGCCATGAGTGCTTGCTTGATATTGCTGAGCAAAACAAAGGCGTTTTGGTGCTCACGGGCCATTTTGGCAGCTTTGAGTTTGCGCCAATTGGTGGCATTTTAAATTTTAAGCAGTTTCGAGGTCAGTTTCATTTTATTCGACGAAAACTTGGTAATAAGTGGATTGAGCGCATTTTATTTGGCCGTTATTACAAAGCAGGGCTTAACGTGATTACTAAGGCCAATGCTTTGCAGCATGTGACAGAAGCGCTCGATAAAAATCACGCGGTCGTTTTTGTATTAGATCAACATGCTTCTCTTGCCAACCGCGATGGTGTAGCCGCTGAGTTTTTTGGTAAAAAAGCGGGAACGTATCGAAGCCTTGCGACTTTTGCGCGTCACACAGAAGTGCCTGTGGTGCCTGCTTCAAGCTATCGTAAGCCGGATGGTAAACATGTGCTTGCTTTTCATGAGCCAATTTATTGGAAAGAGTACAAAGGCAACCATGAGGCGATTTATCAAAATACATGCAGATATAATCAAGCCCTCGAAAAAATCATTCTTGAGCACCCTGAGCAATGGTGGTGGATGCACCGCCGCTGGAAGCTTTAAGCGCTCTGCTGGTTGAAGATCGTGTGAATGTCTTGCCAAGGTAAGGCTGTGATGTTTTCAGTGAGTTGATAGTGCTCGGGCGTTTGGCAGACAATGTATGCGTCATCTGCTTGGTATTCTTCCATAAATTTTTTGAGGTGACGAGCATCCTTGAGACTTGGTTTATCGGTCCATTTTACTTCTATCGGTACATAACGATGTGCTATATCGAGCACATAGTCTGCTTCGGGGCCTGCGGTATCCTGCCAGTATTTTACTTTGATGTGTGGTGACTTGAGTTGACTCTGGTAGATAAGTTCGTTGCCTACATAGTGCTCAAACAAATCAGCCATGACTGTCTTGGAAGCCTTGTGCCTTTATTGGCGCATGCACGCCGGACTCCTAAGTCAAAAAATAAATATTTAGCCAAGCAATAAAACACTTTTTTCTCGGTTGAGTGCTTGAGAAATATTTGGTTTTAGTATTCTTGGAATAAACTGCTTCATAATATGAGTTATTATTGATTATTCGGTTTTAGTCAAGAATAAACATCGTTTTTTAGCTTTTAAAGCCAAATCCAAAGAAAACTACAATTTCTAATAGTTGATCTATACTTAAACAAGTAGACCTTTTTTAGTTCTTAGGAGATCGAGATGGCTAACCATGATGAACTATTTAACGAAGTTGATATAAAACTCAACGAAGTAGCAGTTTGGTTTGAAACTTTATCCGAGCAGGAAATTACACTGAATAAAGAGGGATTTGAGGCTGCAAGAGATGCAACAGTTGTGCTTAAAAGTAGTATTTCTGAGGCATGGGGGAATTATTCGGAACTAACAAATCCAACACTAGAAGACTACGAAGTGTTTCGGGATACGGTGGATGAATCTGTCAAAAAAAATGGTGCCATCATTATGGCAAACCATGATATATCACATGATGCGTATCGTGGCCTTCAAGTGGCATTTAAGGCGTTTTTGGACTCGCTTCAATGGCTATTTGACGGTGTTGCAGAGACCTTGTCAGATACATTGGAAGAAGACATTGAGCCTTATGATGTTACCTCTTGGTTTGAGGTAGAAGACACCACACGTTCATTGTTTGATAAATCAATGGAACATTTGGTGAACTTCTTTCATCCTAAATCTAGAGGGGATCATGATGAGCAGCATGGTCCAAAGCAGCAACATGATAAAGACTTTTTGGGTAAGTAAACTTAAGTGAGTGAGCTGAGAGAGAGCGTACCATGGTTGATGCAATGGTTGTACAGCAAGAACTGCAAATCATAGCAAGAGAATATGTAGGACTTGCTCAGCGCCTAGCAAAAGTCGATGACGTGCGCTCTTCAGATTTTCAGCAGTCTACGGGTGGATTTAAGACGATAGAAAGTGATTCACAGTATGCACAATGGAAAGCAGACAGTGAAAATAAGCCTATACTAACAGCCTTGCGTGGTGGCGTTATAGGAGAAAATAATACAGCAGCAGAGATTGAACGCCTCAAAGAGCAAATAGATAGGCTGTATAAAGAGAGGATTAAAGGCAAAGTATCTGAGCTATTTGCTGAGGAAATTGCTCGGCGTCAGTCGGACCTCGCTCAGCTCAATCAAGGACAGATAAGCCTTAAGGAAGCAAAAGCACTTCAAAAGAAGCCTGTGCAGTTGACGCAAGCCGGCCTCGTTGACCATAATCAGCTTGCCGAGCTATTACGCTTAGATAATGAGATAAAAGCTAAAATTGCGACCCGCACGTTAGAGGTAATACTCTCGGAACGTCAGGAACTTTGGAGGCAGTTGGAATCTAGAGCATCTAGGGATAGCATTCCATCCAAACCTGAGCCTGTTGACTGGGATTCATTTGACTCAGGCGACGAGAACGAAGGTTTAAAGTCTGCTATTCAAGGACTCGATCAGCAAATTAACAAAGAAATTGATAGACTACAAGAGCGTAAGCAGCGTCGGGAACAGGAGAGAGAGAAGGAGCTTCAGGAACTTCATCAAGCGAAGAGTGACAGCGAAGCCTTTTTAGAGAAGTTAGATAAAATAAATCCCGTTGATTTAAGCAGTATTATGAAAGAGCGGCCTAATCTGTTCCGCTTGAGAGATGACTATCAAAATGAGACGAAAGGACGAGGAAAAATACGAGAGGAGATTAGGAAACTTGATGACAGCATTCAGCGCAAAATATCAGAGTTACGTGAGCAAGCAGGTGAGATTTTAAAGACTCAGCCAAGCATTCTAGAGCTTCAGACACAAGAAAAATGGCTTAAAGAGCATTTGGAATTGTTAAATGAACGACAGCAGTTTTCTAGCCGAGAGCCACTTCCTGTCAGACCTGAAAGCATGAATCTTGTGGGGCTACAAGGAACAGAGCAGCTTCGACTCAAGCAAGAAATAGAGGGCTTGGAACGGGCTATAGATAAGCAGCTTGAAGATTTGGTACAGATACAAGCAAGCATGGAGCAAGCCGAAAAAGAGCTCGCGATAAAACAACAAATTCCGATACTAGAGGGCTTTATTCAGGACCAGCAGCGTTTTCTGGAGACACTAGAAGTCGATGGTGATCTGAAGCAGAAAATTGCATCAAGACCAACACCGCCTGTTTTTGATGATGGGGATTTGACGGAACAAGGTCGTACATTACAACAAGAGGCAACACGTTTAGAAAAGGAAATTGATCTTAAAATCAATGAACTAAACGAGCAAGAAGCACGTGTTCAAGCGCTGGAAGCAAGTTATGAGGAGCGCTTCACTTTTTTACAAAAATTAGGAGAGGGTCCGTTACAGGAAAAAATAGCGACAAGAGCGGAGCAGCCCACTTTTGAAGCAAATGAGTCACCTAGGGTCCAAGCAGTAAAAGAGAAAATAGAGCATGTGGAGCTGATGATTGACAGCAAGATTATTGAATTAAAACAAGATAGATTTATTAATGGACTAAAAAACAGCGTATCAAACATTCCCCCCAATATGGGGGTAGAGGGTTTTAGTGCAAGTACTGAGTTAGCACAATTAAAAGTTGAATTAGACCAGGTAAAAAATGAATACAATTTACGCGTCGGTGTCGCAGAAACTCAAGCATCTATCGCAGAAAAAGGGAAGGCTTTGGCAAGATTTGAGGATGCATGTGTAACAGCTTTTCGTGCTTGTATTGAGAAGATAGATGATAAAGCTCAGGCAGCATTATCACAGGAGGATGCTGCAGCGGTTCAAGCGCAAACAAGAAGTATATGGGAGCAGCTCCAAGCATTTTTCGCTCGGATGCTTGGTGGGTCAAGCCCTGCTGTAGAAAAGCAGGCAGTGTCTGTTGAAGAGCAGGCCAAAACTGAAACATCCAGTCATTTTAAACGGAAGTTTGAAGAAGCAATTGGTAAAGAGCGGGATGATGCAGAAACTCAAAAGAAACAGCGGGGCAATGAAGGCACGTCTGACACTGACGTGCGGCCCTTATAGAATTAATTCCCCCTCATACACAAACGTTGCAGGACCTGTCATATAGATAGGTCCTTCCATATCAGGCCAATCAATCGTTAAATCACCTCCTGGCAAACTCACTTGAATACTTTCTGCTAAATCGTAAAAGCGTCGTCCGACAGCGGCAGCTGCAACGGCACCACTGCCACAAGCGGCTGTTTCACCGGCACCACGTTCATGGACACGCAGCTTGATGTGATTGTCCGAGGCGATTTCAAGAAACCCGACGTTGGTATGTTCTGGGAATAAAATATGTGTTTCTACTTGTGGGCCAAGGGTTTCAACTGGGGCAGTTGCAACATCTTCAACTGGAATCACCACATGCGGGTTACCTAGCGTGAGCGCATGTGCGGTCAGGCCTGGCTCAATTTCAGGGTTGGGGCCCCAGACTGGAATTCCCATATCAACTGTGACCGTTTGGTCATCATTTAAGTGAAGTTTCAATTCTGTGGTTGTAGTACCCACGGTTAAATCTTTTTTTGAAGAAAAGCCATAGTATTCGATAAAGCGTGCAAGACAGCGAGCACCATTACCACATTGACCAACTGCTGAGCCATCCGCATTAAAAATACGGTAAAAAAAGTCGATGTCTGATTTGTCACTGGCTTCAAGTACCAAACATTGATCGAAACCAACGCCTGTCTTACGACAACTGAAGGTTTTGATGAGCTCCGGTGTGAACTGAATCGATTGGTTGATGGCATCAATGACCATAAAGTCATTGCCAAGGCCGTGCATTTTAGTGAATCGGAAAGTCATGCTTTTGAGCTCTCTTAGGTTGGTCTTTATCGCCAGGTAGATACAATGGGCCCTTTTGCCCGCAGGCGGTTAGGAAGCTGATTAAAAACAGGCTCAAAATGAAGCCCGGTACCTTCTTGTTACTTCTCCCGCTGGCGGGAGCAGGTGAGGAATGACAAATCCCGACAAAATCATGTGATTTACTTTTAATCATTAAGTGTCCTAAATTTTGTCATTCCCGCGTAGGCGGGAATCTATCTTTAATACAAAAATGGATTCCTGCCTGCGCAGGAATGACAGCTTTGTTTTGTTCTTTAAGTATAACAAAGCAGCCCAGGTTGCCATAGTGGCGTTGATTCGGGATAATTGGTTTCTTTTTTCAGGGTTGGAGCATTATTTTGAACAACATCGTCATTGAGCCAAGAGAGAAGGCACAAGCGTGTATCATCTGGATGCATGGACTTGGTGCGGGTGCTGATGATATGGCAGGGCTTGCCAAACAATTACCGCTAAGCACGCCAGTGCGACATGTCTCACTGAATGCACCGATTCGGCCGGTGACTTTAAACCAGGGTATGCCGATGCCTGCTTGGTACGACATTACCGGTGTTACACTCACAGACCGTGAAGACAAAGCAGGAATTTTGGCATCTGAAGCGGCTATTTTAAAAGCGATTGATGCACAAATTGCAGAAGGCCTCGCGCCAGAGCAGATTTTCTTGGCCGGTTTTTCTCAAGGCGGTGCAATGGCACTTTTTACGGCTCTTAGAAGCAACCTGACGCTTGGGGGGGCTTTAATTTTATCAGCTTATTTACCGCTCGCGACTGAATGCGAGCAACCAAAGCTTGATAAAAAAACGCCGATGTTTATTGCCTCCGGCAGACTCGACCCAATTGTTTTACCAACCTGGACGAATCAGACAGTCGATTGGCTCAGAAACCAAGGGTTTGAGGCATTAACTGTGAGAAATTACCAAATGGAACATTCCGTATGCATTGAAGAGGTTCAAGAAATGACAGCTTGGCTAACCACACAATTAAAGACTCATACGCCTGTTGAAGGGGGTGTGTCATGACTATCGTAAAACGTGCCCGTGAAACCGCTTTCACTTGTGAGCAAATGTATGAGTTGGTTGATAACATCGAAGCGTATCATGAGTTCTTGCCGTACTTTTCCAAAGGGACGGTACACCATCGAGATGAAGATGAAGTGCAGGCAACACTTGAGATTACAGCAGCAGGTATGAGTAAGTCATTTACGACCAGAAACCGTCTGCAAGCCAATAAAATGATAGAAATTCGCTTGGTCGATGGACCTTTTAGTCATCTTGAAGGGTTTTGGCGTTTTGACCCAACCGACACAGGCTCACTGATTTCTTTTGACTTAGAGTTTGAATTTTCTGGTCGTATGCTATCTATGTTGCTAGGGCCTGTCTTTGAGCAAGTCACCGATAAAATGGTAGATGCATTTTGTGACCGCGCTGAGGCTTTATATGGCGCAAGTTGAAGTGGTGTATGCTAAGTCTGCAGATGAGGCTTGGCATACCACCCATGAACTTACCCCCAATATGACTGTGCAGGGGGCACTGGACGCTTCAGGGATTTTTGAGCGCCACCCTGAGGCAAAAAACTTACCGGTTGGCATTTTTTCACGCGTGGTGACTTACGAAACTAAGCTGACTGCAGGGGATAGAGTAGAACTTTATCGTGCGCTTCCTACCAATCCAAAAGAAAAACGCCGAGCGCGCGCCGGGGTCAGGGCTTGAATTTTTTATTCTTAATTAAAAAATAAAGCCCGGACCCCCCGGGTTAAGTCTGAATGCGGGTGACACAATAGCCAGAGAAAAA